>NZ_CP066775.1:2773338-3081486 GCF_009754905.2 Mucilaginibacter ginkgonis
TTGATGATAAGAATAACCTGTATATCTCTAACGAAGGCGACAAACTTGAACCGGGCAACGTGCTGAAGTTTGAATGGCACGGCAGATAAACACTGTATTTATTGAATGAAACGTTTATGGCTCATCTTGTTGCTAAGCATTCCCTTGCTGTTAAGGGCACAAGATAGCAAGGTTGTTCAGCGTATTATCTACATAGGTGACGCCGGCGAGGCCGATACACAGCAAGGCGGCGTGTTAAGCCATGCCCAGGCCAGAATCTTACCAGGAAAAACTAATGTCATTTACCTGGGCGATAACATTTATCCAACCGGCATGGGTTTGCCCGGCGCGCTAAACGAAAAAGAGACCGGCGATATATTGAAGTCGCAATTCGAGCCAATGCGCGCCAAGGGCGCCCCTGTTTATTTTATCCCGGGTAACCATGACTGGGACCGCATGGGCCCGCAGGGCTTAGCCAAGATAAAGCGGCAGTGGGAATTCATTACAGAGCAAAAAGACTCGCTCTTAAAAGTGGTGCCGGGTAACGGCTGTGCGGACCCCTACGAGATAAAGATCAATGATAGCCTCGTCGTCATCGCGTTCGACTCTGAATGGTGGCTCTACCTGTATTCAAAAGAAAACCCCGACGCGGACTGCGATTGCAAAACAGAAGATGAGATCATTGCTCGATTCAAAGAGATCCTTAACCGTAACCGCGATAAGGTGATCATGCTGGCAGACCACCATCCGTTCATTTCTTACGGCCACCATGGGGGCTATTACGGCATTGGCGATTACTTCTTCCCGCTTACATCCGTTAACAAAAATTTATATATCCCGTTGCCTGGCCTGGGCGCGCTTTACCCTGTGCTTCGCGACGGCTTCCCCGCCGCCGAAGATCAGAGCCATCCGCTTTACCGCACAATGGTTGATAAGATCTACAAAGCGTTTGAAGGCTTTCCAAATATGATGGTGGTGTCGGGGCATGAGCATGGTTTGCAGTTTAATAAAGACCATGATCGCATACAGGTGGTCAGCGGATCTGGCGCCAAAGAAGCTTTCGTAAAAAAAGGGCCGCATTCGCTTTATGCCGAAACCAAACCCGGCTTTGTGATAGCCGATCTCCTTGCGGATAAAAGCATCAAATTTACTTATTACGCCGGGGTCGACACCGTTTACTCACAAGTGTTTACCTATACAAAGCCTTATGTTCCTATACAACCTCTCAAACTAATCACGGCACAGCCAATTGCTGCAGACAGTATAATTGTTAAAGCCCGCCCCGATTTCGACAGGGTAAACCCCTTGCATAGAAAGATCTATGGTGAAAATTATCGCAAGGAATGGGCAGCAGCGGTTAAACTGCCGGTAATCAAGATAAGCACTTTTAAAGGCGGTTTAACACCTGTAAGGCTGGGCAGCGTACACCAAACCTCATCATTGTTATTGAAGGACGCGAGCGGTAAGGAGTGGATATTAAGCAGCATAGAAAAATATCCAGAAATAACGCTTCCGCAACAACGCCGCGAAACCTTTGCAAAATCGTGGTTTAGCGACGCGCTATCTGCACAGCATCCTTACGCCGCTATGGTTGTTCCAGTGCTGGCCAGGGCGGTTAAGGTGGCGCATACCAATCCCGTTATCGGTTATGTATCCCCGGACAGGCGGCTTAGCTTTTATGAGCCTGATTTTGCGGGAAAGATATGCGTTATAGAAGAAGCCAATCCGGGCAACCGGTCGGATAATACAGGTGTGATGATGAAACAACTCGACCGTAATGATAATAACCGTGTTGATACATTAGAGTTTTTGCGCGCGCGTCTCCTCGACTGGTTTATTGGCGATTGGAACCAGCAGCAAGATCAGTGGCGCTGGGTAAACCGTTCGCAAGGCAATTTCAAATATTACAGTGCCCTGCCCCGCGACCGCGACCAGACATTCTTTGTAAATCAGGGTATCATCCCTAACGCGGCGTCTGCCAAATGGATGTCACCGTACCTGAAAGGCTACACCACCGATAAAGATTACATCAAAGACTTTTACTTTAACGGCCATGAGCTTGATTCCAGGTTTTTATCAGGGATCGACTTGGCAACCTGGGACGCAACTGCAAAACTGTTTGCCGCCAACCTTACCGACTCGGTTTTAGAAGCAGCATTACGCAGGCTGCCTTTGGCGGCATACAATATCAGGCATAAAACGTTGCTTAAACAGATGCAATATCGCCGCGACCATTTGGTGGCAGAAGCAGACAAATACTACAGCTTTTTTAACCGGGTGGTTGATTTTAAGGCGACCGACGATGACGAAGTTTTTATTGTAAAGGATACAATTGACAACAATCTGTTGGTAGCCGTTTACAAAAGGTCGAAACGTGGCTACACCGGCAGTGCCATCTATACAAAGATATTCGACCATACTGTCACCCGCGAAGTGCGCATTTACGCGGGCAAGGGTAATGATAGTGTGTCTATAGATGACAAATCGGGACTTATTAAGGTAAGGGTGATCGGTGGCCGGGGCCAAAAAGTTTATAACGTTGCCAGTACTAATCAACACACAAAAATTTATGGCAAACAAAGTGATGTGAAATTGAGCGGCGCGGCGGCGCAATTGGTCACCAGGCATTTTTCCAATGATTCAACCACTGTAAGCTATCAGCCCGTCAATCTTTTTAACACTACCATCCCGATTCTCAATTTTGGCTATAACCCGGATGATGGCGTTTGGGCCCAGGGCGGCGTAAGAGTAATATTAAATGGTTTCCGCAAATCGCCGGGGCAAATACAGCAGATCACTTACATGCATGGCTTTGGCAACAACGCCAACCGCGTTGACTATACCGGGGAATGGTTAAACACTCTCGGCAAACCAGACCTGGAAATTAATGCACGCATCTATACACCGCAAGTGAGCAATTTTTTTGGGGCAGGCAATGATTCGCCGTTTAATAAGACAGGCGCCTATAAAGATTATTACCGCGCCCGCTATGACCTTATTGGTCTGGATGCTTACGCGCGTTTCCATAACCGGGCACGGTCTACGTTTGTCAGGATAGGTCCGGCATTTGAATACTATCATTATCAGCCCGGCGATAATTTACGGCTGATAGACCAACCAAACCTTATTCACAATTACGACAGCACCTCGATCAACAAAGACAAACTGCACGCGGGTATCAACGTGTGGTACGTGAATGACAAGCGCAACAGCGCAATCTTACCTGCTTATGGTGTTTACATCAGCTTAAAGCTACAGGGTTTGATCGGTCTTAACGGTTATTCAAATTCTTTTACGCAGTTTATTCCGCAAGTGCAATTGATCAAAAGCGTAACTACTAATTCGTCGTTCGTAATTAATAACACTATTGGCGGCGGGCTTACACTGGGCCGCCCCGCATTCTACCAGTTACTGTATCTCGGCGGACCTGAAAACCTGGCTGGCTTACGCCAGTATCGCTACGCCGGTACACAAATGTTGTACGATACATTCTCGGCACGGTACAAGTTCAATGTGCTGGCGCCATATATTTTACCGGGGCAGTATGGCATAACGGCAACCTACGGTATTGGCCGGGTGTGGGGTAATAATATATCATCAAAAACCTGGCATAACAGCTTAGCCTGCGGTTTTTATTTCGCGCCTGCGGATATGGCTTTGCTACAGATCCAGACGGGCTATTCCAAAGACGGCTGGTATCCTTTTGTCACATTAAAACTTAATATTTAGCACGTACGTATAGTATAGTAACTTTGTATAGTGCATAGCGGCATCTTCCATATTAACAAGCATACCAACGCTACCATAGATGTAGATACCGCCTATTCCTACAAGGCATTTACGGATGACCTGCGCCACCGCATCTCGACGGAAACAACCATAAAAGGCCAGTTTTATAAAATGATCCTGGACAGCTTCAGTAAGCATCCGGAATTGGAAGGACGCCTTACCGCTGAAGAGGCGATCAAGTACCCCGACATTCTGGAATTAGTGTACGCGGTGATATCGCCGGCGATAGTTAACGAACAGGATTATTATTGGGGTATAGGTTCTGCTATCCCGGGTGAAGTGATTTACAGTACTAACGGCTTTTACAAGTTTATCAAGGCTTACCATGAATACAAAAACAGCATTATCAACCAGGATAAGGCGCACTTTAAAAACCGCCAGGAAGATTTTTTTTACAGGCTGATACTTGAAAAACTTTACCGTATATCTTCAGACTTGCGCAATGATGTGATCTACACCCAGATGGACGAAGCGCGCCATCTGGAAAAATATTTTCAGATCCGCATTGATACCACCTATGTGCAAGTCACACCTAAACAGCCATTGCCCGAGCTAAATCCCGAGTTGATCGAGCAGTTTTTGCATGAGAACGCAGGTCACGAAATATTTTGCGACCTGATACCTATGGACATGTTTACGGTTACCGGCTTTAGCCTTATCACCGTAGAAGATATTACCGCACAGCACTCTATCGATAAAATAAAATTGGCGCTGGTGAATGATTCGGCTAATACTGCCGAGCTATTTGCAGAAGTTGGCCACCATCTGCAAACGCTTACCAATCATAGCTCTATTGAGTTTTCGTTGCTCCCTTTTTTAAAGGTTAACGGCAATTTGGTACTGCAAACAGAGGAATGTTTCGGCAGTGTGCTGATGAATGCCTTCTCCGTCTCTAAAGTGTCTGACGAAAAATACAATGCCACTTTAAAAGACTATATAAAGAACCCTCGCGCGGTGTTTTATAATGAAATAAAGGAGGGTAAGATAAAGGATAATTTAAGTCTTGAGTCCCTGCACAAGGCGGGAATTGTGGCCTACGCGGTGCTGCCGGTTTACTACAGCCGGCAACTTACGGGCGTACTGGAAATATACTCGCGCAAAAATGTGATCCATTTCGAAAGGCTCCTTTCTAAACTAGAGGCTGCAGTACCCTTGTTGTCTCAGTTGCTTCATAACAGCATTGAACAATTTAACGCGCGTATCCAAAACGTGATCAAAGAAAAATTTACCAGGCTGCAAAAATCTGTCGAGTGGAAATTTAACGAGGCCGCCTGGGACTACATTCGCGCAAAAGACAGCGGCAAACGCCAGAAAGAGATAGACTCGGTTTCGTTTAGGGATGTTTATCCGCTGTATGGCGCGGTTGATATCCGCAACTCTACCCATAAACGTAACGAAGCGCTGCAGCAAGACCTCGATTACATTTTAACGCACGCGGTGCAAACATTGTCGGCGCTGTCAAAACTTAAACCAAAGGCAACCTATGCACGGCAGATTAAGCAGCTAAACAGGTGGAAAAACCGTATTGGTGTACAGATCACAGATAATGATGAGATGCATATCCGCACGTTTGTTCAGGAAGACATCCACCCGTTGTTAGATAAACTGAAAGACAGCGGCGCCGAAGCGTCCAAATTGATAGAAAACTATTTTGAGCAGATAGATGAACATATTGGCGAAGGCTTTGCACGCCGCCGCGACCTCGAATCTTCTATGAGCCTTATCAACAGGTCGCTTAATAGTTTTTTCGAGAGTGCGCAGCATGATCTTCAGCGCATTTATCCTTCTTATTTCGAAAAGTTCAGGACGGATGGCGTAGAGTATGATGTTTACGCCGGGCAGGAGATAGCACCAGCCGTTCCGTTCACGCCCGCTCATGTGCACAAGTTCAGGAAATGGCAGCTAACATCTATGATAGAGATCGTTAAACTCACTGCCGGCCTCAAAGCAAAAATGCGGTGTAAGCTGGATACAACACAACTGATATTTGTACATGCTAACCCTATCGACATCTGCTTTAGAAAAGATGAACGCCGTTTTGATGTAGAGGGTGCGTACAACATCAGATACGAAGTGGTTAAAAAGCGTATAGATAAAGTTTTCATTAAAGGCACAGAAGAGCGCCTTACGCAGCCGGGCATGATAGCCATTGTATATTTTGATGAAGCCGAGGCCGACGAGTTTATCAGCTACATAGACGAAGCCCGTAAGCAAAAACTCATCTCGGGCAAAACACAGTTCCATGATCTGGAATCCCTGCAAGGTGTCACTGGTCTTAAAGCATTACGCGTAAAGGTAAACCTCAAAGGTTAATTTACGTCACATCGCACAAAAGCTACTCTTGATTGTTGTAGCGTGACAACATACCTGGTATTGCGAAATAATTACATGGGGCCCTATTTACGTTTTTTTCTGTTTCTACTTTTTACGGCGCTTAGCTGCGTTTCTGTATTTGCGCAAAAAATCAAAAATGACAGCATCACTGTAGCGGTTGCGCCGGAATATGATCATGTCAGTAAGTTCCATAGGCAGCTATTTGGCGAAAATTACCGTAAACTATGGGCTACGCCGGTTAAAATGAAGGTGTTCTATCTGGAACATGAAAAAGGCGGATTAAAGGTTGTAGACCAAGGCGGAGGCAAGCAAACACGGTCGCTTAAATTAAAAGATAAGGCAGGTAATGACTGGTCGCTGCGGACTGTGCAGAAATACCCGGAACGCGCCTTACCTAAAAACCTGCGTAAAACCATTGTCAAAGATATTTTGCAGGACGAAGTATCAACCTCGCATCCATTTTCTGCGCTCGTAGTACCGCCCCTGGCAGAGGCACTTAGCATTCCGCATTCAAACCCTCAAATCGTTTACGTAGCCGATGACCCGGGGCTTGGCAAATTCCGGCAGGAATATGCTAACCATGTGTTCCTTTTTGAAGAACGCGATCCGCTGGATGTAGACAAAACAGATAATACAGACAAGGCCGAGAAGAAATTGGAAGATGACAACGACAACCGCGTTGATCAAAAAATGGTATTACGTGCACGGCTGCTTGACATCGTGATTGGCGATTGGGACCGCCACGAAGATCAATGGCGATGGGACCGCGAAAAGAACGACACCGGCATAGTTTACACACCCATTCCCCGCGACCGCGACAAGGTATTTTACACTACATCCGGCATTTTTCCATTTGTGCTGTCGCATCAATATTTAAAATCCCAGTTGCAGCCATACACAGGCGACATCAGAAACATTGAAGCATGGAATTATAACGCGCGATTTTTTGACCGGTACTTTCTTACTCAGCTAAGCGAAAAAGACTGGCGTGAGCAGATCGCCTATGTACAAAACGCGCTAACAGATGACCTTATCGCATCGGCGATGCGCCGAATGCCGGCAAATATTTACCGGCTGTCCGCAGCTCCTCTTATTAAAGCTATGGAGCAGCGCCGAAACAACCTGATGCATGAAGGTTTGAAGTACTACCGCTTTTTAGCAGACCATGTAGATATACCGGCCACCGCAAAAAAAGAACAGTTTAATATTGCAGAACAAGACAGAGGCAAAGTAGCAGTTAGCATCGTAAAAATTAAGAAAGACGGCACTCTGGGGCAGTCTATATACAATCGCACATTCTATCCTGCAGACACCAAAGAGATCAGGCTATACGGCATGGCAGGTAAAGATGTCTTTAATGTAACCGGCAACATAGCTTCGCCTATAAAAGTGCGCATGATAGGCGGCGACGGTGTGGACAGCTTTTCTGTAGATAAACAGTTGCACAACAAAGCCAACTTGTACGTTTACGACCGCAAGGATCAGCAAAACTTTTTACCGTCGCGGACGGATGCCAAGGTGCGCACATCCTCAGATACCATTGTAAACTATTTTAACCGTACGGCTTTTAAGTTTGATAATTTTTCGCCTTTGGTATCTGCTAATTTTAACGTGGACGAAGGGCTTACCTTAATCGCGGGATACCTGTTCGAGAAGCAGGGCTTCAGGCAGGAACCATACAGATATCGCCAGTCAATTCTTGGAGGTTACTCGTTCGGGCGGCAGTCTTTTCTGTTTAACTACTACGGAGATTTTAAAAAGATATTCGGCAGTAATAATGATTTGTACATAACGGCTGTATCGAAAGGGCCTAACAACGTCAGCAACTTCTTCGGCGTGGGTAACAATACAGTTTTTGAGAACGAAGACCCGCATGACATCAAGTACTATCGCAATCACTTTAATACGGTCTCTGCCGATGCCAGGATCTATCATACGTATAACAACTGGCAACTTAGCGGCGGTATCACCGGTCAGTATTATTACAGCAATGCCGATGCGAATGCTAGTCATTTCCTGGCAACCTACGCCGGACAACACCCTGAAGAAGCGGTTTACAATGCCAAATCATTCGTCGGATTAATAGTCGGTGCCAAATATGACAACCGCGATAAAGCTAACAACTCTACAGCCGGCATTTATTGGAACACCACTGTTAATACAGTTGCCGGCCTTACCAATAGCAAAAATTCTTACACGCAAATATTAACGGATTTTCGCACTTATTTTAACCCCGACCGGGATTCGATCTTCGTTATAGCTAACCGCATTGGCGGCGGCACTACATTCGGAACGGCAGAGTTTTTCCAACAGCTCAAATTGGGCGGGCCAGATAATTTGCGCGGGTTCCACTCCTATCGCTTCACCGGCAAAACTATGTTGTATGATAACCTTGAATTGCGATTGAAAGTGTTTGATTTTAGTTCGTACCTTTTCCCGGGTTCTGTCGGGGTTATCGGGTTTAACGACATTGGCAGGGTTTGGGTCCCAAATGAATCGTCAGACAGTTGGCATGACGGCTATGGCGGCGGCATTTACGTGGTGCCTGCCAAATTGCTCATCATCGAGGTCGTAGTAGGTATTACGCATGAAAGCGTTTTGCCTTACCTAACTTTTGGCTTCAGGTTTTAACGGTTTAAATCAATTCTATATAGTAATTAGTGGCTGCATACCCATTAAATGATGCGGTAGAATATTAAATTGCACCACAGAAGCTACTAATTAATTTAAGCCGATTGAACCTCTATGAGTGACATCCAGATAAAAAAATCGCCCGAAGTGTATGATGCCGTAATAGTGGGATCGGGCGCCGGTGGCGGTATGGCGGGTTATGTACTTGCACACGCGGGCCTTAAGGTGCTGATGCTCGAAGCCGGTGCATACTTCGATCCTGCTAAAGATTCACAGCAACTGAAGTTTTCTTACGAATCACTGCGCCGCGGCGCAGGCAGCACGCGCCCTTTTGGTGATTTTGACGCCGCCTTTGGCGGATGGGAGTTAGACGGAGAGCCTTATACCACCAAAGATGGCACCGAGTTCGACTGGTTCCGCTCGCGCATGCTGGGTGGCCGTACAAACCATTGGGGGCGTATTTCGCTTCGTATGGGGCCGGACGATTTTAAAAGCCATCATATAGACGGGCTAACAGATGACTGGCCTATCACTTACGACGATATAAAACCTTTTTATGATAAGGTTGACCGTCTGATAGGCATTTATGGTACTGCCGAAGGTTTGCCCAACGAGCCGGATGGTATTTACCTGCCCCCGCCTAAACCGCGTTTGCACGAACTGTTTATTAAACAAGGTGCAACTAAAGCGGGTGTTACTGTTATCCCGGGCAGGGGCTCTGTGTTGACAGAAGCTTTACCAAATAACAAAGACCGCGGCCAGTGTTTTAATTGCGGGCAGTGCGGCCGCAGCTGTAAAATTTACGGCGATTTTTCTGCTTCATCTTGCCTTGTGATTCCGGCACTTAAGACCGGGAACTTAAAAGTGATAACAGATGCGATGGTGCGCGAAGTGTTAACCGGGCCGGATGGATCGGCTACAGGTGTATCTTATGTAAACAAAAACGACCTGCAGGAATATCAGGTACGTGCTAAGACCGTTATCCTTGGCGCCAGCGCGGGCGAAACTGCCAGGTTGCTGCTCAATTCAAAATCAAAAACACACCCCAATGGTGTGGCCAACAGCACAGGTATAGTAGGTAAATACATTCATGATTCTACGGGTGCCTCCATGGGTGGCTTTTTGCCAAAGCTGATGGACCGCAAACGCTACAATGAAGACGGTGTAGGCAGCGTGCATATTTACTCGCCGTGGTGGCTGGATAATAAGAAACTAAACTTCCCGCGTGGATACCACATAGAGTATGGCGGCGGCATGCACATGCCAAGCTATGGTTTCGCCGATGCCATTCATGCGTTGAACGGCTTGGTGCCTAAACCTGATGGCACCGCCGGCGAAGCGGGCGGATTTGGCGCTTCATTAAAGAACGATTACCGCCGTTTTTATGGCACACGTGTAGGTATGGCCGGCCGTGGCACCGCTATTGCCCGCGAGACCAATTACTGTGAAATAGACCCAGCCGTTGTAGATAAATATGGTATTCCGGTTTTGCGCTTCCATTACAAATGGAGCGATGCCGAGATACAACAAGCCAAACACATGCAGGACACCTTTGAAGAGATTATGCATGGTATGGGCGCAGTGCTCACTTCGCCCAAACAGGGCGCGGACACCAATTACGGGCTCGAGGCTCCGGGCCGCATTATCCACGAAGTAGGTACAGTGCGCATGGGCGACGACCCGAAGAAATCTGCACTAAACAAATATTGCCAGGCGCACGATTGTAAAAATCTTTTCGTGGTTGATGCTGCGCCATTTGTTCAGCAGGGCGATAAAAACGCCACATGGACCATATTAGCGCTATCTATGCGCACCAGCGAATACATATTAAGTCAGAAACAAAAATTAAACATTGTATGAACAGGCGCGACTCACTTAAGGCCCTTGGCCTAACCACCCTTTCTACCGGTTTATTGGTTGCAGCCTGCAAAACCGACGATAAAAAAGCTGACGACAGCGCTGCAGGCGCCAAGTTCGATGAACAGGGCAAGCAACCCTTTGAGATAGAGCGTGATAAAAAACTATTAGCCGATTCCTTCTTCACCGACCACGAAATGGCTACGATTACCGTTCTGGCAGATATCATAATCCCGAAAGATGACCGCTCAGGCAGTGCAAGTGACGCGGGCGTACCGGCCTTTATTGGTTTTATTGTAAAGGATATGCCTGACCACCAAACACCGATGCGCGGCGGCTTAAAATGGCTCGACCTGAAATGCCTGAACCTGTACGGCAAATCTTTTGTGGATTGCAGCCATAACCAGCAGATAGAAATGGTAACCGCGATAGCTTACCCTGCCAAAGCCACACTAGAGATGCAGCCTGGCGTAACCTTCTTTAACCGCATGCGCGACTTAACCGCCACAGGATTTTTTAGCAGCAAAATGGGCATGAAAGACATCGGCTATATGGGCAATAGCCCTATGCCCGGCGTTTTCCCCGGCCCACCAAAAGAAGTATTACACCAATACGGCTTTAGTGAAAAGGATTTGAACTTGAGTTTGAAGGGATAATGTTTTAGATTCCCCTCTTGAGAGGGGTTAGGGGTGTGTTAAAAATCTAATTTTAAATAGGGTTGAGACACACCCCTCCCAACGCACTATCTACGCTCCCCCTCTCAAGAGGGGATTTTTTTACCACACCTTCCTATTCTCGAAATCGCCGGAGAAGAATTTGTTCAAGCCCCACATAAATTTGTATTTGTGTTCAAATAAAACACCGTGGCCGGTGTTAGGTACTATCCAAAGGTTGGCGTTGGGGATATTGTCATAAATAAGGCGCAGGTGTTTTTGCCGTATCACGTCGTGGTCGCCGCCCATAATGAGGCCCGCAGGTTTTATCCGGTGCAGGTGGTCAAGAGTGATATGCGGCTCAAACATATCCAGTAACAGCAATCGCCAGCGCTCCTTTTGCGCAGTGGTTATTTTTGGCTGGTCTTTTAATTTTTTATATTCTTCCTGCTCTTCTTTAGAAACGTTAGAGTTAATGGCAGAGGTTCCGGGCCAAAGGTTTAAGCCGGATGATATAAAGCGGCGCACCTTTTTGGGGTGCAGCATGGCCATCTCGAGTGCTACGATTCCGCCGTCGCTCCAACCATAAACATTTGCCGAGTCGATGTGCATCTTATCAAGCAACGCTGCATAGTCGTCGGCCATCATTTCAAAGTTGAGCGAATCGCGGGTATAAACTGTTTTGCCTTGGGCGCGGCCGTCCGCAACGATCACCTTATATTTTAAAGAAAGATAAGGTATGACACCTGCAAAAGTGCTGATACTGCCCCCATTGCCGTGAAGGAGCAGCAAAGGCTTACCACTTCCGTAAGTTTCGGTATACATTTTTATGCCGTTAACGTCGTAATATTTTCCAACGGCTTTATTGTTGCCATAAGGCGCGTGCTTACATGCAGAAAGAAAGGCACAGCACAAAATTGCAATGGCAAACTGCAAAAAAAGGGATTTCATTAGCGGGAAATTCGTCAACAGGTTTACACCTTAATCAGGCTATCAAGATAATCAAGAATTTCCGAATCTACAGCAGGGTCAAATTTGCGGGCGTAAAACTTGCCCGAGTTTACCATCAGATCTTTATCAGCAATGGTCAATACATCCGGACTGAATGCCCGGCTCGGGAATTTTAAAAAGCGCAAATGGTCATTTACAATTTTTTCTTTTAGCGGCGAATTAAGCAGTATGGTTTGGAATACCAGTTCGTCAACACCCCACGTCATGCGGAAGAAACGGCGGAGCGCTTTATTATTTCTTAGATAATCCAAAGAATATTGCGCGGCTTCGGGGGTCATGGTAAACCATTGAGAAAAACCATAAGGCTCCAGGCCGCGGGGCAGTTTGCGGTTTCCTAAAATGCGCGACACAAGTTTCTGCAACCTGAACCTTAAGGGGAACTTATAATCGCCAAAGCTATACAGATCAAACCGTGAACGGGTCTCCGGCCAATCGTTATAGATATGTTTATAGCGAATAAAGGTCTTATCCGCGTTAGCGAACAGAAATTGCTTTATCGTCTCCGGATCTTTAAGCGGATAGTCCGCGCCACTCAACAAGTTAATGTGACTGTAGGTGTTGCCCATACCTAAAATTTCTTGCAGGCCGTTGAGCGTTGCCTGCATTATACTGAAATTACCCCAACCCGCATCAACCCGCCCTGCAATGAATTGCACCCCTGGCAATTTGTTTATATCCGCGAATACTGATGTATCAGCCTTTTTATCCAAGTGGATAAAAACATCAGTATCGGCACAAACCAACCTGCTTACCAGTCTGTGCAACTGCTGCGGATTGTTATGTGCTAATATGAGGTGGGCTAACCGCATTTACACGTGGTGAGGCGTATCCAGGTAGGAGTGGCTTTGAACATCATCCAGCCTCTTTTGCAAAACCGTTGCCAGTTGCTTGTCGTTTGGCGGGTTAAACATATCCTTGTGATCGCCTGGAACGTTGTAAACCCTTATACCTTTTAGGGCATACTTTTTCCAGCCCAGGTATTTACCTTCGTCCACATAAAACATACGGATGCGTGCTTTGAACAAGATCAGCTCTATATCCAGCGGCTGCAATTTGTAGTTTCTATAGGCTGTTTCCAACTTTCCAATAATGTCAAGCATATAAACAGGCAGATTGTCGGGGTTTGGATTGAACTTTACGCCAAATCGAGACAGGATATTTCTGGCCTTACCGGCTGAGTAAACAGACAGGTATTTGAGCGCCTCTACTGGATGGGTAAACAACGTACCTATGCGGAAAGGAACTTTTAAGATCTGGCGCGTCAGTTTTTTCTTCATGCGCTCAAAGATGGGCAGCTGCCAGTCCTTAGGTAAAATGTTTGAGTCAAACATACCCAGCATGGCTACTTCTTTACCGCGCAATTTAAGCTGCCTTGCCATTTCAAAGGCGATATACCCGCCGAAAGAGTACCCTGCAATAAGATATGGCCCAACCGGGTTGTGCGCGATGATCTCATCAATGTAGAATTTAGCAATATCTTCCATATTGTCCATCGGGGTCATGGTACCATCTAAGCCAACAGGTTGTAAGCCAAATACAGGCTGATCTTCATCCAGGCTGGCCACCATCGAGCGGACGTTCAGTAAATTCAAACCTATGCCATGAACAATGTATAGCGGCACTTTGCTGCCTTCGGGTTTCAAAGGAATAAGGCTCTTGTATGAATTATCAGGGGTGTCACGGTCTAAGAACGCTGCCAGTTCTTTAATTGTTGGGTAGCGTATCATCATTGACAGCGGCAATCGTTTACAAAATTGCTGTTCAATGTCAACCATGATCTTTACCGCCGTAAGCGAATCCATACCCAGATCGAAGAAGTTGTCATTAATACCGATCTTTTGAATGGCAATGTGTTTTAGCGCAATAGCAGATAATGATTTTTCTGTCGCTGAACCAGCTTCTTCAAATTTATTGACCACGCCTTCGCCTATTACAAATTCCGGCAACGATTTTCGGTCTATCTTACCATTTACCAAGCGTGGTATTGCAGGGATAGCCTTAAACACATCGGGTACCATGTACTCCGGCAATGTTTTCTTAAGGCCCGATTTCCAATTATTTTGTTTGGCAGCATTTATTACACCTTCAGCGTCATTAAGAACCACATAAGCGCCCAAATGCTGATGGCCCAAAAAGTCTGTAAACAATACCACTAACGCATCTTTTATATCGCCTAATTGTTTTAATTGATACTCTATCTCTTCGGTCTCTATACGGTAGCCACGTATCTTGATCTGATGATCTACGCGGCCCAGGCATTGTATGTCACCGTTTTCGATGTACCGGCCCAGATCGCCTGTGCGGTATAGTTTGCCATGCCTGGAGAATTTATCGTCTATAAACTTTTCGTTGGTGAGCTCAGGCTTTTTTACATATCCGGCACCAACACCGGTGCCGCCGATGTAGATCTCGCCGGTCTCGCCTTCAGCCACCTCATTTTGCTGCTCATCGCAAATGTATATTTGCGTATTGTCAATAGGGCCACCAATGGTTATAATTTTATCTTCCGCGGTAACGCGCTTAATGATTGAATAGATGGTTGTCTCTGTTGGCCCGTACATGTTCCATAGCTCCAGGCATTTTGGTAAAAGACCGCCCGCCAATTCTCTTGACATGGCTTCGCCGCCGCAGAATACTTTAATTTTAAGCGCATTCGCCCACCCGCTTTCCAGCATATTCACCCACATAATGGGCGTGCCTTGCATAATAGTGATGCCTTCTTTGCGGGCAGTGTCGATTAGTAAGCGGCCATCTTTTATGATGTCAGCGTCAGCCAGTACTAAAGTAGCACCACTCACCAGTGGTAAAAATATTTCTAATGCCGCAATATCGAACGAGATAGTTGTGGTGGCCAGTACTATATCTTTAGCGGTACAACCCGGCGACTTCTGTATGCTTAACAATAAATTTGTAAGACCGGAATGTTTGACCTGAACGCCCTTTGGCGTACCGGTAGACCCGGATGTATAT
This sequence comes from Mucilaginibacter ginkgonis, assembly GCF_009754905.2. NCBI lineage: Bacteria > Pseudomonadati > Bacteroidota > Sphingobacteriia > Sphingobacteriales > Sphingobacteriaceae > Mucilaginibacter > Mucilaginibacter ginkgonis. The sequence continues at coordinate 2,788,563 of NZ_CP066775.1, forward strand.
AAAATATAGGCAATGTCATCAGCGCCGGCATTAAAAACATAGTCTGCACTGTTGTATTTTGAACTGTCCTGCCAAATGTCTTCAACAAAAAGTGATATGAGACCTTCCTGATTATTAAATAAAGATTTTTTGGAAGTGATAAGATGTTCGGCGCCACAATCGGCAAGCATGTAGTTAATACGCGCTGCCGGAAGATTGGTGTCAATCGGGAGGTATGTTGCACCTGCTTTTACAATAGCCAAAATAGCGAATATCAGCTCGGGCGAACGCTCCAGCGCGACCGCAACTACATCGCCCTGTTTAATTTCTTTTTCCTGCAGATATAGTGCCCACTGACCGGTGTTATTATTCAGCTTTTTATAGCTGTAAGTCTCGCCATGATATTTTAATGCCGTTTTATCAGGCCTTTGAGCCGCCTGCTGCTCAAATAGCTGATCTAGCCTTAGAATACCATTCGCCAGTAATGCAGGATCTTTAAAATCCATTAGATAGTATTAAGTGCAACGGCGCAAACCGTTGTGTGATAGTTCAGAGCGTTAACGTTTTTGCAAGCTGCCGTAGGCTTTAAGAGCAGGGGATAGCGTTGGGGCAGTGTACCAAAATTAAAATTTTTTAGAAAAACAACTGGCAGTTATTATTCAAATCGTTCAATAAATCGAATTTGTTACAAAAGCGTGCAATTAGGGAAAGCACTCATCTTTAAACTATGTAAGCAGATATTCAAACTCTTGGAGATAGTTTAACAGGGTGACTTTTACAAACTGAAGCTTAAAACTCTCATAACTACACTTTATAGGTCATAAGATAAAATGCATAAAAAAGGTTAATTTTTTATGAAGTCTGCATGAATTTAAACTTATTTTTTACGATTATTGTAGTTAAACTAACTTTTTTAATTTAATACTGATAACAGAATGAAGAAATTTTTACTCTTTTTGTTTTCTCTGAGTCTCTTTGTGCAGTTGACTGCATTTGGACAAACGCGGAGAATTTCCGGTAGGGTTACCTCTGCCGATGACGGACAATCTTTACCGGGTGTAACGGTAAAAGTTGCCGGGTCTAACACTGGTGTACAAACCGATGCCGATGGTTACTATACATTAAACCTTAATGGCGGCACCACGATTACTTTTAGTTTCATAGGCTTTGTGACTCAAACTGTCAAGGTTGGAGCCGCAAACGCTTATAATGTTAAACTATCGTCAGACCTCAAGCAACTTAATGAGGTAGTTGTTGTAGGTTACGGTAGTGAGTCTAAAAGAACAACTACAGGCGCAATTGCATCTGTAAGGTCTAAAGACATTCAGGACAGGCCGGTTACCGGTGTAGACCAAGCCCTGCAAGGTCTTACAGCTGGTGTAACAGTTACATCTGCGTCTGGTACTCCCGGTGGTGCAGTAACAGTGCGCGTGCGTGGTGTATCTACAATCAATGCCGGTTCACAGCCGCTTTACGTTGTAGATGGTACCCCTATTCAAACCGGCAGCAATTCACAGCTTGGTTTTGGTAACGGCGTTACTAATGCATTGAACGACATTAATCCAAATGATATCGAGTCAATGGACGTGCTAAAAGATGCTGCTGCAGCTGCAATTTATGGTTCACGTGCATCAAACGGCGTGATCATAATTACTACTAAAAGAGGTAAGGTTGGCCGTACCAATGTTGACGTTGACTACTACACCGGCTTTCAGCAAACGGTTAAAAAGATCCCAGCCCTCACCGGGCCGCAATATGTACAGTTGTTTCAAGAGGCTGTAACAAACCGTTATTCAACGTTAATCGGCACAGCAACTTACCCAACACTTGCGGCATTGATCACTAACGGCTTAGGCCGCGGTAACCTTGCTAATGATCCCAGTACTTACCAAACTACCAACTGGCAAGACCAGGTTTTTAGAAACGCGCCTATCAGCAACTACAACATCTCTGTTAACGGCGGTAATGAAAAAACCCGCTTTAATTTAACCAGTGGATATTTCGATCAAAAAGGTATTGTTCGGGGTTCAGATTATGGCCGCTTTAACTTGCGTTTAAACCTGGACCACAGTATTAGTGACAAAATCAAGGTTGGAACAAGCACAGGCTACAGCAGAAGCACCTCAAACCGTATTAACAACGACAACAATATTTATGGTGTATTAAGTACCGCTATTTTGATGAGCCCAACTATCCCTATCTATAATGCCGATGGCACTTATGGCAAAGATGTGTATAGCTCTGTAGAGAACCCGGTTGCTGCTTATAAAGAACCTTTTAATTTAAACACTGCCGGCCGTTTGCTTTCTAACGTTTATGGCGAGTACAAAGTACTCCCTTATTTAACGTTCAAAACTAATTTCGCAGCGGATTACCAGATCACACATGAGCGCCGTTTCTTACCATCAACAACTAACGCGGGTGGTGGTTCAACCAATGGCTCAGGTGCAGAAACTTATTATTCTGATCTTAATTTATTGAATGAAAATACGTTAAACTTTAGCAAAACTATTGGGGATCATTCATTCAATGTCCTGGTAGGTCAGTCTTGGCAAAAAGATAACTATGAAACCGTTGATGCAGAAGGTACCAACTTTCCGGGTAATGGTATTCAAAGGTTGTCAGCAGCTGCAGTAAAAACTGTTGCCACATCGGGCGGCTCTAGTAGCACGCTTGTCAGCTTCTTTGGCCGTGCTAACTACAACTACAAACAGCGTTATATATTATCTGCTACTCTACGCAGCGACGGTTCATCTCGTTTTGCTGATGGTCACAGGTACGGGTATTTCCCGGCATTTTCTGGTGCATGGGTAATCAGTGACGAAGCGTTTATGAAAGGCATCCAACCCGTTTTGTCAACTTTGAAGTTGCGCGGAAGCTGGGGTAAAACAGGTAACAACTTTGTAAGTGATTTTGCTTCGAGAACATTAATAGGTTCGGGCTTCAATTATAACCAGGTAGCTGGTTTAGCACCATCTCAATTAGGCGACGCAAACCTTACCTGGGAAAAAACAACATCTACAGATTTAGCTTTAGATTTCGGCTTCCTGCAAGACCGTATCACTGTTAGTATTGACGCTTATTACAGAAAAACTAATGACCTGCTTGCGTCACTTCCATTGGCAGCACAAACAGGTTTTACCGGTTATACTACAAACGTAGGTTCATTACAGAACAAGGGTATAGAAATAGATCTTACCTCTGTCAACATCAGGAAGAAAGACTTTACCTGGACAACAAATTTTAACATAGCTTTTAATCGCAATAAGATCCTGTCTTTGGCTAATAACAACACGCCATATGCTTCGGGCTTTGCAAGCTGGGTAGAAGTTGGTTCGTCTGTGGGCGCTTTCCGTGGCTACCAGGTTGCAGGCATTTTCCAAAGCCAGGCAGAAATAGACGCACTTAACGCTGCAGCTAAAACTGCTACAGGCAGTTCTACTGCTACCTACCAGGTGGCAACTACGGCGCCGGGCGATATCAAATTTGCCGACTTAAATGGTGACGGGGTTGTTACCTCTGCAGATCAGAAGATACTTGGAACTTCACAACCACAATTTACAGGTGGTTTAAATAACAGCCTGCGTTACAAATGGTTAGACTTGTCTTTCTTATGGCAGTTTAGCTATGGTAATAAGATATATAACAACACCAGATCTTTTGCAGAAGGTATGAATACTATTTATGGCCAGTTTGCGTCTACGTTGAACCGTTGGACACCAACAAATACTAATACGGACATGCCTAGGGCTGTTTACGGAGACCCTAATACAAATACCCGTGTCTCAGACAGGTTCCTGGAAAATGGTTCATACTTAAGGTTAAAGAATGTAAACTTAGGTTTTAACCTTCCTCAGAGCGTATCTGACAAATTACATGTCAGAAAAGTGAGAATTTTCGCAGCTGCTCAAAATCTTGCAACTATTACTAAATACAAAGGTTTTGATCCAGAGGTAAGTACATTCAACAGCACACCAACATCACAAGGCACAGACTTCTTAACTGTTCCGCAAGCTAAATCATTCACTTTTGGCGTTAACCTTGGATTATAATTTTACAGAAATGAAAAAGAAATTTTTATATATAATGTTGCCCGCCCTGTTATCAGTAACGGCGTGCAAAAAAACGCTTGATCAGCAACCTCAGGCATCGCTTGACGCCAGTACTGCGTTTACTACAAGACAGGGCGTTGAAGCCGGAATTGTAGGTGTGTATGACGGCGTTCAATCAACCGGGTACATGTCATTGAATTATTTGATTTTCCCCGACCTGTATGCCGATAACATTACCTGGACCGGAACTTTCCCAACCTGGTCTCAAGTGTTTAACAAAACAATTTTGGCAGATAACACAGATATCAATACCATCTGGAATGCTTTATATAGCACTATCAATAAGGCAAACAACATAATCGCAGCTGCACCAAATATCAGCGATCCGGCCTTTGCTAAAGACCGTGCAATAGGCGAATGTGAAACTATCCGTGCTATGGCCTACTTTGATTTGGTGCGTATGTTTGGCGGCGGCCCTACAGGCTATAATCAAGCAGGTGGTTTAGGAGTACCATTACGTTTAAAACCAACGTTAACAACTGCTGATGCTACACCTGTAGCACGCGCTACAGAAGCTGACGTATACACACAGGTTTTAGCCGATCTTGATGATGCTATTGCCAAATTGCCTACCAGCGTTGGTACCGGCCGTGTTAATAAATATGTTGCTCAGGCGCTTAAAGCACGCGTTCAATTGTATCGCCAGCAATGGGCTGATGCAGAAGCACTTTGTACTTCGGTTATAGCCGGTCCTTATACATTGGTATCGGGTGGTAGCTATGCTACTATTTACACCAGCAGAAATACAAGCGAGTCGCTTTGGGAACTTCAGTACAATGCTACCGATGCAAATAACATTGCGTTTTATTATTACCCGTCTAATCTAGGTGGCCGTAACGAAGTTAGTTCTGCTACCAGTTTACGTGATGCGTTTGAAGCTAATGATGTGCGTAAAGCGGTTAATTATACAACAACAACGCCTACAGCAAAAACGCTTAAATATACACAGGTTACTCCTGGTATTGACGATGTGATGATGATGCGTTTAGCCGAAGTTTACCTTACACGTGCAGAAGCGCGCGCCATGCTAGGTAATCTTCCGGGTGCCACTGCAGATTTAAACGTTATCCGTGTGCGTGCAGGTATTGGTAACACTACGGCTGTTACACAAGCCGATTTGTTGACTGCGATCAGGAAAGAACGCCGTCTGGAACTTGCCCATGAAGGTCAGCGTCATTTCGACTTACGCCGTTATAATCAAACTGGTATTGCACAAACCTTTAGAAACTTATTCCCAATCCCTCAACAAGAGGTTTTAAGTTCTAACGGCGTTACTGTACAAAACCCGGGTTACTAATTTAGTCCGACTTTAATACTAAAAGGCCTCCGGTTTCGGAGGCCTTTTTTGTTATATTTACGTTAGAGATAAATCAATTATAGTTTATGAAAAAGATTATATACACCACACTGTTTCTCTTAGGAATTTTGGCAAGATTTGAAGCCAAAGCCCAATACGTAATGATACAAGACGCTGCGGGTGGTAATGTTGTTTCAACCAATGGCTATGTCGACGTGCAAGGGTCAATGTTCTTATATCCCGAATGGCATAGTGGTACTATAACTGTAGCGAATGGTAAAGTTTACGGCAACATGAACTTGAAATATGACGAGTTAAATGACAAAGTGTATGTAAAAGGCCCTAACAATGAAACTATACTTTTAAACGAGCACATTACCGGTTTCACTGTAAATTATGTAGATGGAAATGCCGGCGCATTGGCCAAAACTTTTAAAAGCGGCTTTAGCAATATTCCAAACACGACTGCGGAAAGTTATCTGGAAGTTTTAGCAGAGGGCAAAGTTGAATTATTAAAGAGGGTTAACAAATACATTCAAACCAATAAAGAATATAACTCTGCAACTTCTACTAAAGAGTTTTTAGAGAATCAGAAATACTATTTGATAAAAGGTGGGACAGTTATAGCCATAAAGAAGGACAGAAAATCTATTGCTTCGGCATTACCGGCCTTTGCCGCACAGATAGAAACCTACTCTAAAGAAAACAGCCTCAACTTTAAGCAAGATCCAGATTTGGCCAGGCTAATCTCATACTTAAATACCCTTTAAGCATTTTTCAGTTCTATAGGCAATGTGATCAAAAACTCAGAGCCTTTATCGGGCTGACTAATCACTTTTATAGCGCCATGATTGGCAGTGATAAATTGCTTGCTCATCAACAAGCCAATGCTGGTCCCTTTTTCATTTGCGGTGCCGCTGGCACTTACGTTATCAAGGTTAAATATCTGATCGAGTTTGTCAGCAGCTATACCAACACCGTTGTCACGTATGCTGATAGACACTTCATTCTTTGCCGTATCGGCATCTGCGAGTATCCATACACTGCCGCCCGGCTTAGAGAACTTAATGGCATTAGATAAAATGTTACGGATAATAAATTCGAACTGATCAACATCTGCGGTAAGAGAAATGTCATCAGACACGAGGTTAAATACCTTAACGTTCTTCTGTGACGCGGTCTCGGCTAAGAGGAATTGAATACTTTGCACCACCTGCTTAATGGCAAACTGAACCGGCGACACTTGGATGCCTTTCATTTGCATCTGCCCCCATTTGAGCAACCCGTCAAGCGTTTCCAGTGATGCTTTACTGGTCATCTCTAACTTATGCAGTAAGGTGGCACGCTCGTCGTGCGTAACATCTTCGTCATTAATAATGTGCATTAAATTGATGATCGACACAAATGGCGAACGCAGGTCATGCGCGAAAACCGAAAGCAACTTATCCTTTACCAGGTTTACATTCGCCAGATTATAATTGATCTTTCGCAGGCGCAGATAGAACAGTAAGCCTATACCCATCAATATAGCAATTCCAATTGCCACTAAAAGGTATATTCTACGCTGCAATTGCTCGCGTTTGGTTATCAATTGAAGTCTTTGGACATTTAGCTTTGACTTGTTGAGTTCATATTGGGAAACAATGCCTGCAATTTGCTTCGACATTTCCTGGTAGTAAAGAGAGTCGGCTAATTTATATTGTTGCTTTTGCACCCCGTAGGCGGCTTTGTAGTTGCCAGATTGCTCATAAAGTGCCGCCATGCCCTGCAATGCAGTGATAACTTGTTTGTATGATTTTTTATCGAGGGCCAGGGTTTTGGCTTGCTCATAGTACTCAAGACTTTTAACAGGTTCAAGCTTCTTGTAAGATAATGCCAGGTTGAATAAACTTTCTAATTCGCGAAGATCATTGTTGATAGCCCTCGATTTTTCGAGCGATTGTTTTTGTAAAACTATTGCCTGCGCAATGTTACCTTCTTTAGTGTAAATTGAGGCCAGCGTATTGGTAAGAGTTATAAAAAAACCCTGATACTTTGGACTATTCGTCTTTGCCAAACCTTGCATCACATATTGTTTAGCCTGCTCATATTGACCTCTTTCGCGCAATAGTTTACCGTAACCGTTGTCGATGGTAAAGTTTAGATTAGAGAATGGAAGCAATCTGTTTACGCTATCTGCCACTGCAAGATACCCGGCAGATGTTTCATAACTATGCTGACTAAAATAGTCTTCAAATAATCCGAGGTTCGCTTCAACAATACCGTGTTTATCGCTTGCATGTTCGCTATATTCCAAAGCGCTTAGGTGATAGGCAACCGCTTTATCATTGTTACCCATACGCTGGCTTACTACACCAAGGCGATAGGTTTCAGTAGCCATGCCTTTGTATGCGCCAAGCTTTTGATAAAGTTTAAATGACTCTGAATAATTCCCGCGTGCTTCGGGATAATGGCCCTGGTTATCATTCATCATGCCCATTTGGTTTAGCATAAGCGCCTGGCCGGCAATATCTTGCTGTTGCCTGGCGTAGCCTAAACCTTTGGTGATGTAGTAAAGAGCGGAGTCGGGTTTACTGTAACGATAGTTGCTGATGAGCGAGTCGTATCTGGTAATAAGTTTATTTTGGTCTGAAACCGTTTTAGATTGCTGCGCATTTACAGACAGGCCCGCTAAAGAGAGGCAGACAAATAATTTTAAATTAAACAAAAGGCAGTATTTAATTCTCGTCGCCGGGGCCATAAAGCTTAAAGAATCGTAAAAAATTTAGTCAAGATAGTTATTTTATTGACTAAACTGCTTAAAACGCCTTTTGTTGTTATGATCGCTTAACGCATTTATGCTACTTCGGCTTTTCTGTTAATGGGCTGCGGCACTTTAACGTAATACCCTGTGCCGTCGTAAACACGCTTACGTGGATGTTCCTGGCAAGTGTCACTGCAGCAACCGTCCATTGCCGTGCCGCAATCATCACATTGGGTAAAGTGCTCATTGCACTCCGGGTTAGCGCAGTTAATCATTTTTTTGGTATGCTTGCCGCAATTGTAGCAAACAGATATGGTTACCGGATTCACCTGGTTAACATCTACAGACAAGCGGTTGTCAAAAACATAACACCTGCCCTCAAAATCTTCGCCACCCGCTTCCTTACCATACTTAATGATACCGCCATGTAATTGGTAAACGTCTTTAAAGCCTTCGTGCAATAACAACGCAGAGGCTTTTTCGCATTTAATACCGCCGGTGCAATAGGTCAATATCTTTTTATCCTTGTACTGCGCCAGTTGGTTGATCATTGCCGGAAAATCGCGGAAGTTCTCAATATCAAGGGTAACAGCGTTCTTAAACTTACCCAGTGAGTGCTCATAATTAGACCGCACATCAAGGATCACTACATCTTCATCGTCCTTTATAGCAAGGAACTCTTTCGGCTCCAGATGCTTGCCTGTTTTCAGTTGCGGATTGATAATGTTTGGATCGCGTAAGCCTGAGTGAACGATCTCGCTTTTGTAGCGGCAGTGCATCTTTACAAATGACGGCTCGTCCACCTCATCTATCTTAAACTCAATAGCACCAAAACGCCCATCAGCATAAATCGCATCCATGTAAGCTTTGCAAGCTTCAACAGTACCGGATACGGTGCCGTTAAGTCCCTCTTCCGCTACGATGATGCGCCCGGTGAGGCCCAAAGATTTACAAAATTTAAGATGATCTGCGGCAAATTGCTCCGCATTTGCTATTGTAGAATAACAATAGTAAAGTAGTGTTTGATACTGTGCCATAAGTCATTGATGCTGCTGCAAACAGCGTTAAATGAGTGGCAAAGGTAAGAAATTGCGATACGATTTTAAAGCAAGGTTGTTTTATGGCTTTTCCCTTACAGATGTATCAGCCTTTAGAACAGGTTCATTGATCACATTGGGCCTTTTTAAACTATCCACTTTTGATGGCGGGCTTGGGGGAGCAATTTTAACGCTGTCTTTTGACATAGTTTTAACAGTCGTACCCTTGCCAATAGAAGCCTTATTGGTTGATTTCGGTTTCACAGACGCGGCTTTGGCCGGCGCCCTTTTGTATTTATGTTCTTTATCTAAAGCCGGCACTATCTGCTCTTTAGAAACGGGCCTGTCTTGTGGCCGCCAGATAAATGATTTCAAAAAGAAATCATCTTCCTTAAATTTCTTTAGCGGGCCCATACGTTGATCTACCTTTGTTAATTGCAGTATGTTTTGGACTTTACTATCTTTAAAATTGACTCTTATCCGGCTCGATAAGGTGCGTAACATATCTGTAGCTGCAGACGTAGCACTATCTCTTTTAAAATAGATGGTCTCCGCGTTACCATCTACAAAGATCTTGCTCAACTTGCTGTCCTTAAAGTAGCCTTTCATTTTTTTCCCCGCAACCTGATTAAAATGGGTAGTATCGTTTTTCTCAGTATTTACTACAATAGCCTTGGGGAAGATATCCATGTTGTCCAGCTTTTTATTTTTAAGCTGAAGATAAACTGTATCGCCGGAAATCTGTGATCCTTCGGACCACATCATAGGCTTATTGTACAATCGGATCGTCGAATCACTCGAACTGTAAAACAGCGAATCGGCCTTACCCTGAAAGTCGCTTTTGAATATCTTACCGTGGCGATAACCGAACAGAATCCTAATTCGGGCAGTGTCCGACATCTCAAATTTATAAGCCAGGTTCACCGAGTCTGTACGCAACTTCCTGGTTTTAGATTTTGGCAGCGGCGCGTCATCAACCTCACCTTTTCGCAATGTATTCTGGGCTTTATTTTTTGCCTGAGTAGCTGCTTTAGGCTTAGGCGGTCCAAAAAAATTGGGATGCCGGTATGCTGTATCTGCCGGCACGCCTAATGATATTGCTGACAAGAACCTGGATGGCTTGGCGGCTGCGCGTTTGGTTTTCCCGGCCGCTGTGGTATCTACAGTTTGCGCTAATCGAGCCTGTATCTGGTAGGCCTTAAATTCTTTGTAGGTCATCACCCGCGTTTCCAACGTATCGGCAACCATGTAGATCGTATCTCGTTTAATGTGCGCGGTGTCTGTCGCGGGAGAAATTTTCAGTGAGTCTGCAACCTGTTTGCCTTTGCCTTTTGGCGTAGTGGCAGGTTTTAATTGTGCCGTGGTTTTTTGCGTTCCGCCAGCTTTAATAGCTTTGTTGACCGGCGCGGTTTTCGTCTTAATTCTAGAGCTGTCACTAGCGGTGCTGTCTGTAGCCGTGCTGTCTTTCTGCTCGGTGATCATGGTCACCCACGGGTTGCGTGTAACTACAGTGCGCTCGGGCTTCTGGTAATAAGTGCCCAAATCACCGTTAAGGGTCATTTTTTGCTCATTGTCATTAAAGACAACATTTTTAACCGCACGTCCATAACCTTTAAGGCGGTCGTAAAATAGGCTATCCCCTTTTAATGACTTAGTACTCTGGCTATATAAATTCTTTTTACCGAAGAATGCCTGCTCTGTAACAGTGTTGTATGTACCATTTTCAGTATAAAGCGTGTCTTTATTTTTTTTACCGTAAATATGAGTTGGCCCGTAGAAATAGGCAATGCGGCTGCCTGTATTGTATCGCAGCGTATCGTTCTTAATTACCGCATCAACGGTATTCAAAACTACGTCATACCTAAAGTACGAGTCGCGGGTATAAGCAAAGTAATAGCCATTTTTACTGGTAAGGGTATTTTCTTTATTTACCAATTTGCCGCCACCGGTGTAGGTGCCAATGCGCGTGGCCGTATTGTAGGTTAAGAAATTAGTAGAAAGAGTTGCGTCCTTATCCACCATACGCACATTATTGGTAAGCAAGGCAATGTGGGTATTGCCATTGTAATTTAACTTGTCCGAATAAATATTCAGTGTATCGCCCTGGATGATATGCACATTTCCAAAAGCGTCGAAAGAATTGATCTGCGGGTAAAAGTATGCGCTGTCTGACCGTAAGATAGAAAACTCTTGCTGGAAAACGCCTTTATATACTTTGATCACATCGGCGCCGTTACGCTTGATACCCTGGCTGCGCTCTGACGAGATAAGATTCACTACAGACTTCTTTTGCTGCGCCATTGCACCCAAGCCGATGAGCATAAACAAACTGAAGAACACGTATCTTATCACGATGCAAAATTACCTTTTTGGTTGCGGTTATTAAATTAAATAATTTTGAGACATGCTTCCGCTCGCACAGTTTAAAGGCTTTGTAAACAGCAATAACCTGTTTACAACAAACAGCAAAATACTTGCCGCGGTAAGCGGGGGCATGGATTCTGTCTTGTTGGCAAACATGTTAAAGGCAGGCCGCTACAATTTTGCAATTGCCCATTGCAACTTCCAGCTGCGTGGCGAAGAAGCTGTACAAGATGAAGCTTTTTGCCGATTGCTGGCCGAAAGTTTACAAGTAGCTTTTCATGAAATCCGCTTTAATACTGAAAACTACGCCTCAAATAATAAAATTTCAATTCAGATGGCGGCCCGTGAGCTGCGCTACCAATGGTTTGAAAATGTAAGGCAGCAAAACGGCTATGATGTTATCGCGCTTGCGCATCATCAAAACGACACAGTTGAAACTATATTGCTTAATCTTACTCGCGGTACGGGCATCGCCGGCTTGCATGGGATTAAGACGAAAAACAGCCACTTGGTTAGGCCTTTGCTGTTCATGACGCGCAACGAGATCGCCGCAACTATAGCCGCGAACGATATCGCCTACCGCGAGGACAGTTCTAACGCAAGCGACAAATATGCCCGTAATAAAATCCGCCATCAGGTTGTGCCGGCGCTGAAAGAGCTAAACCCAAACCTGGAGCAGACCGTAATGAGTGAAGCAGCATACTTCGGAGAACTAGAGCAACTACTGGCTATGCAGGTGAAAAAGCTTAAAGATCAAGTTATGTGCTTCGACGGCGATGAAGTACGAATGCCAATTTCTGCCGCTGCTGAATTAGTCCCGCAACAGTTACTGCTAAGCGAGTTGTTATCGCCATATGGTTTTATGGGTTCAACTGTAGCCGACATTATCGCATCTCTGCAAAAACATTCGGGCAGGATTTTCATATCGCCGACCCATAGATTAATATTGGATAGGACCGATCTGATCATTTCTCCTTTGACAGACAATTCGGTCGATCGTATTAAGATAACAGAAAAAACCGGCACCGTTAACTTTGGCAATTACAAGTTATCTCTCAGACAGGGCACGGTTATGGATATTCCATCCGATTCGAATATAGCGGTTTTAGATGCCGATAAATTTCAATATCCGCTCACTGTGCGCCAATGGCAGAAGGGTGATACTTTTTACCCCCTGGGTATGAAAACCCGCAAAAAATTAAGCGATTTTTTTGTATCTCAAAAGGTGCCGCTGCACAAAAAATCAAGCATACCGCTGCTTGTTAACGGTAATGGCGACATTGTTTGGGTATGCGGCTATCGCATCAGCGACCGCTACAAAATAACCGCTTCGACCAAAAAAATTTCTATCTTCGAACTTACCGAACTATAGATGGCAGACAAACCCGTTTTCACTGAAAAACAATACCTGGGCAGGGAGTGGATTCCTGTGACCATTAGGCTGATGCTGGCTATGGTTTGCTTTGCGATCTATTTCTTCACGGACGACCGCGAACGCAACGGCGACCTTCTAGTGGTTGTTGGTTTCGCTATTGTTATTATTTCTATGGTACTAGGCTTTGTACTTCACTTCCGCACCCGTGTACTCAACAAAAGCATTTTGCTAGACGGTTTATGGACCACCAAACTGGTTAAGATAGATCTAAACAGTATTGTGAAAGCAGAAAAAGGCGACTACAGCCGGTACCTGTTTAACAACCCGGTTTACAACCTGCACAAGCGCGGCACCATCCGCTTTTATACTGCCGGTAAAGATGCCGTTATCCTTACCGACCGCGACGGCTTGGTTTACATCATTGGGTCGCAACATGCCGGCGAATTCTTGCGTTGTGTACGCGGCGCTATGGCTTTATAATTAATGGCGTGTCATTGCGAACCGCAAGCGGCGTAGTGACAATCCTCTAACTTTAAGCGTTCTTGTTATTCTATTGGATCTGATTTCAATCAAAGATTGCTTCGTCATTGCATTCCTCGCAAAGACGGTTATGGCAACAACAAAGCCCCTCTCTTTCGGAGAGGGGTTAGGGAGAGTTCATTTTGAAGCTGTCGCTATTTCTTTAAGCCAATTTCTCTCAAACGCTCGTCAAGATACTCGCCCGCTGTCATATCGCTGAATTGTTTTGGATGCTCTTCGTCTATTGTTGATGGTAAGCTGGTCAAATCCATTTCTGACCGTGGGTGAAGGAAAAACGGTACTGAGAAACGAGAGAACTTCATCATCTCGCGTGGTGGGTTAACCACACGGTGAGTAGTTGATTTCAGTTTTCCATTTGTTAAACGCTGCAGCATATCGCCTACGTTAACTACTACATCCTCGCCATGTGCCTTTACAGGGAACCAGGTGTTCTCGCGGGTATATAATTCCAGGCCATCGGCACTTGCGCCAATTAAAAGTGTAATGAGGTTAATATCTTCATGCGCCCCTGCACGTACGGCGTCTGGCGGCAGGTCATCAGGGTTCTCTATCGGGAAATAGTGCAGCGTGCGCAGAATAGAATTACCATTATGCACTTTCGAATCAAAATAATGTTCATCCAAACCCAAATAAATGGCGATGGCCTGCAACAGGTGCTTTCCGGCTGCTTCCAGTCGTTGATAAACTTCTTGTGTTACCTCGTTGAATTGCGGCAACTCTTCAACATGCACATTCTCAGGGTATACAAATTTTATCGGGTCATTATCTGTAACGGTCTGGCCTATCTGCCAAAACTCTTTCAAATCCGGCACTTTAAAACCTTTAGCAGTCTCTTTGCCTTTGCTGGTGTAACCGCGCTGGCCGGCCAATCCCGGAATTTCATATTTAAGCTTAACATCCTCGGGCAGGGCAAAAAGGTTTTGCACCTGCTTGTAAAGATTGTCTATTAATTCTTTGCTTAAACCGTGGTTGGTTATAGTTACAAAACCGGTTTCATTAAAGGCAGCGCCTATCTCATCAGAGAATTTTTTGCGTTCGCCTTCAGTGCCGTTAATGTAGCTGTTCAGGTCGAGTCTGGGGATATTTACTGTACTCATATCAAGGTAAATTTAGTGGGATGACAAGGTACAAACATCTGCTTTAATTTTTGTCCGTCCATCACTATATCAAACATTTTTAATAATTAAACGCTTATAAAAACCTGTAGTCATAATCATAACCTTAACCAATTAAAGCTAAAATTATTTGACATGAAGACTTTTAGAAAATATTTGTACCTGCTGTTAGCCGCTTGTGCAATGGTATGGGCAAAATCTGATAAAGCGAGGGCGCAGGTTAGCGCAGAAATATCGTTCCAAACATTTTACGACCAATTACAACCGTATGGTACATGGGTTGATGACCCAAACTATGGCAATGTTTGGGTGCCCGATGCAGGGTCTGACTTTAGGCCTTACGGCACGGGCGGCCATTGGGTGCTGACAGACTATGGCAACACCTGGGTATCTGACTACGAATGGGGATGGGCGCCGTTTCATTACGGGCGCTGGCGTTATGACGATTACTACGGGTGGGAATGGATACCGGGTTACGAATGGGGGCCGGCATGGGTTAACTGGCGCAGTGGTGGTGGCTATTACGGATGGGCGCCACTAAGTCCGGGTATTGACATTAGTATTGGTATTGGAAGTTATAATCCACCGTCCAATTACTGGGTATTTGCTCCGCAGGCCTACATCAACAGCCCGCGTATTTATAATTACTATGCTCCGCGGACAACTGTAGTTAACTATATTAAACGTACTACTGTAATTAATAACGTGTACGTGAACAACAATCAGCGTTATCCTGCAGGTCCGCCACGTCGCGACATCGAGCGCGTTACACATAATACGGTAAACGTGTACAACATAAACAACGCAGGCCGCCCCGGTGCAACACGCATAAATAATAACACGGTAAACATCTACAGGCCGGCGGTAAATCGCGGCGGCGATGCAAGGCCTGCCCGCGTGGTGGATGCCAACGCTTACAGGAACGCGCATCCCAACCAAAATATCGCTAATCACAATAATGGTTTCAATAACCATCAAAACGCGGCAAGGTTAGCGCAGGAAGCACGCTCCGGTAATCCAAACAGCAACGTGGTACGTGTAAATAATCCGCAAAACGGGCAGCCTGCAAATCAGCCTGGCGGTAACCGTCCACCGCGTGGGCAACAGCAACCCGGCCAACCGGCAAATGGTACAAATCCGCAAAATTCAAACAGGGATCAACGTGGGCAACAAGGGCAACTGAACAATCCACAAGATCAACAGCAGCGCATGCAACAAATGCAGGAACGCCAGCAAAGGCAACAGCAGCAATTGGTGCAACGGCAGCAACAAGAGCTACAGCAAGGTAACCGTACAGCGCAAGAGCAGCAGCAGTTGCAACAACAACAAGAGCAGCAGCGCCAACAGTTGCAACAAAGACAGCAACAACGCATGCAGCAATATCAACAACGCCAGCAACAGCAGCAACAATTAAGCCCAGAGGCACAGAAAGCTCAACAGGCACAGCGTGAGCAGATGCGTCAGCAAAGGATGCAGCAACGCCAACAGCAGCAACAAAATCCGCAGGAGCAACAAGATCAGCAAGTTCAACGCGAGCAGATGCGCCAGCAAAGAATGCAGCAACAACAGCAGCAAAATTCCCAAGCACAACAAGCTCAGCAACAAGCGCAGCAGGCACAACAAGCCCAGCAACAGCAGCAGCGTCAACAACAGATGCAGCAAATGCAACAACAACGCGCTCAGCAGCAAGCGCAACAGGAACAACAAGCCCAGCAACAGCAACAACGTCAACAACAGATGCAGCAAATGCAGCAACAACGTGCTCAGCAACAGCAGATGCAGCAGCAACGCCAGCAACAACAACAGCGTCCGCATGAACAGCAACAAAGGCCGCCCCGCCCGCAACAGCAATAAATTGAATAAAAAGCGCCTGTCAGATTTTGACAGGCGCTTTTTTTAAAACGATAGTTACGGAAACTTTACCGCGCGGAATGTCGCTACTTCGGAGATAGGGATGTTTGATCCGTACTTAGCATTTATGGCAGATATAAACTGGTTAGCCACTAATGCATACCCTCTTGGCGTTAAGTGTATTCCATCTAAAGAGAATACGCCTCCTTTAATATAATCGGCGGTCAGCATTAAGCCGTCGGTGTGGTAGCCGTTAACTTTCAGGTCATTTAAAAAAGCATAAATGTCTACAAACGCCAATCCTTTGGTAGCGGCCTGAGTTGCGATAACGCTGTTGAAACCAAAAATGGTATTTTGTACCAGAGTTACTTCGTTAACATCAAGCACGTATTTGTCTTCAATCGGTGCTTGCGGAGATAATCCATACGGAAAACTGCCGCCCGATGTGGTTACACTTGTCCCAAGTTTAGCTGTCGGGAAAGTTAAGATGATCCGGTCCCTATCAACTGCAACGCGGGTGATGTGTGTCGTATCGGTAGCATTTACAGATGTTCTTGCCCTAATGTAGATCGCAGCGACAGCGGGTGTCACCTTTTGGGCGGCGGCAAGTAATTTCGCAGGCGTTACTGTGTTAAAATATGGAATAACCGTTACGTCGGGTATTGCTGCGCAAGCGCCTTTAGCTCCCGTTGCAGTAAGTTTGTTAAGCAGCGTGGTGTATTGACTGGTAAAATAGGCCTGGCTTGTTAGCGAGTCGCTGGCTGCGCCATTTATTGCATAACCTAAAACGTCGTTATCACCAAGCCAGCATGTAAAAAACGTAAACGCTTTAGCTGTGGCAAAGTCAAGATAAGCCGTTGTATTAGTACCTGCATTCCCGGGCAGAATGCGTTCATAATAGCCGTTCACGTTACCATAGGCAGTTGAGGTGATGTTGGCTACCTTTATACCGGGTACGCCGTAGTTGTTAATGTCGCCGGTGTATTTGGTGTAGGTAGTAACGCTGCCAAAACCGGGAATAGTTGCAGATCCTCTAATGGCCAGCATATCTTTTACGGTGTCTAAAATCGGCGTACCATCGGCATTTAAACTTTTAATGCGAACATAGCCGCTTCCATTAGCCTGTGCCTCGTTAAACAGAGGCTGGTAAAATGGTCCGCCATTAGTTTGCAGCATTTGCTTAGCCATTATAGCAGGATAAGAATTTTGCTGACCTTCCAGGTATAGACCGTTATCCTGGTAACCGGCGGTAAGAGAATTACCTAAAGAAATAACGCGTGTAAAGTCTGCCGAACCGCGCGTTGGCGCAGGTGTTTGCACATCGGGTTTACAAGCGGCAAAACTTGTTACTACGGCGCCGATAATCAAAATGTATTTACTAAATTTCATAAGGCTGCGTTTTTACCAATGATAAGTAATTGATATACCCGGAATAAAAATGTCTGTCTTGTAGGCACCTGATAAAGCCGTTTCTAAATTAGTTTGCCTGCGCTCAAAAATGTGCTCGTACTCAAAAGAAAAGTCTAAATCCCACTGATCCATAAAGGTATATCCAATTCCGCCGGTAACAAACGCGCGGTTACCATCGGGTACTTCGGGCGATACATAACCTGTTCGGGCGGCGTACGTTGCGTAACCCGCGCCAAAACGATATGCCCACGGATCGTAATAAAGCTTGCCCCCCTCTTTATCTTTTTCGCGATACTGAAAACCGCCGCGGATACTAATCGCGTCCCGATAATTTTTTGGCGATGAAGTATTGACTACCACATCTGAGGTTTGCGTGTAAGTGAAAGGCAGTGACTTATAGGTGCTCCACTGCACGTAGTTGATATCGAAGGCAAAAGTCATTGCGCTCTTTGGATAAAAACCTACACCAACAGAGGCCGTTGCAGGCAGTGGCAACGCAGAACTAAAACTGTTTGGCTGCGGAAAACTGGATTGAACGGATGCCGGAACAGTAAAAATAGCATTGCCGCTATTGATCCTGGTATCTACTTTTGAGCGGTAGTTTAAGCCCACGCTTACTTTCTTATCGGGTATTAAATAAATACCAACGTTGTATCCATAGCCGCTGCCGTTGCCTTTAAGCTCAGCCTGACCATCTGCGCCGGCCATGTTGGCCAATGGTATGGCACGGGTAAGGTCTACAGAACCGCGATTGTAAACAAAACCTGCACCAATGCTGATCATGTCATCTATACGGTAACTTACTGTGGGTTGAATATAAATAGACTGCAAATTCATTTTCTCTAATATATATTTACCTTCCCAGCTTTGGCCCCAATCCGTTAGGCCGCCGTAAGGTGTGTACACGCCTAAACCTACCTTCCAGGGTGCTTCCTCTGGCCCCCAGGCCGCGTAGCCTGAAAAAGGCATCGCTAAATTGTTCCCTGTATGATAGTTATCATTGGTATTATCTGGGTTAAAGGCTGATTTAAAAATGACAGGGCTCACACCCAGTTGCAAATAATTTTGAGAGAGTGTAGCAACGGCTCCCGGGTTAAAAAATATTGCGGCGCCATCAAGAGCGGTGCCGGTACCGGTGTGCCCCATACCTATTTGCTTTTGGCCTGCCAGGTTGACCTGGAAGCCCTGGCTAAAAGCAAGTGCCGGGAAAAATATGATCAGAACAAGTAAGATTTTTCGCATATGATAGGAATAGCTTGTCCGCAATAAGTAACGTGCTAAACAACTGTATAATTACAGTATGGCTATAAAATAAAGCATAAAAAATCAACGGTTAAAATTCTTTATTATAAGTGTTTAAAAATTCGGGCATAAAGCATAACTTTGCACCTCTGAAATATGCAGTATTAACTGATACTTTAGACAGTATTAAACTCTATTAAATTACCAGGTTATATGCCAAACATTGGAAAAATATCACAGATCATCGGTCCGGTAGTTGACGTAAGCTTTGGCGATGATGCACATCTTCCCCAAATCTTAAACGCGTTGGAAATTACCCGCGCAAACGGCCAAAAAGTTGTTTTAGAAGTACAGCAGCATTTAGGTGAAGACCAGGTACGTGCCGTGGCGATGGACTCGACAGATGGTTTGTTGCGTGGCATGCCTGTTACCGACCTTGAGTCGCCTATCCGCATGCCGATAGGTGATGATATCAAAGGCCGCGTGTTTAACGTGGTAGGTTCGGCTATAGATGGTATCCGGCAATTAGATACTACTAACGGTCGCCCTATTCACGCCAATCCTCCGCGTTTCGAAGATCTTTCTACAGAAACCGAAGTATTATTTACCGGTATTAAGGTTATCGACTTGTTAGAGCCTTATGCAAAAGGTGGTAAAATTGGTTTGTTTGGTGGTGCCGGTGTAGGTAAAACTGTATTGATCCAGGAGTTGATTAATAACATCGCGAAAGCTTATGCAGGTTTGTCTGTGTTTGCAGGTGTTGGCGAGCGTACACGTGAAGGTAATGACCTTTTGCGCGAGATGCTAGAATCGGGCATTATCAACTATGGTGAAGAGTTTATGCACTCTATGGAAAAAGGCGGATGGGACCTTTCTAAAGTTGACAGCGAAAAACTGAAAGACTCTAAAGCAACCTTCGTGTTTGGCCAGATGAATGAGCCACCGGGTGCACGTGCACGTGTAGCTTTATCGGGTTTGACAATTGCAGAATATTTCCGCGATGGTGATGCTGAAGGTAAAGGCCGCGATATCTTATTCTTTATTGATAACATCTTCCGCTTTACCCAGGCAGGTTCAGAAGTGTCGGCACTATTAGGCCGTATGCCGTCTGCGGTAGGCTACCAACCAACTTTGGCAACAGAGATGGGTATGATGCAGGAGCGTATCACGTCAACCAAACGTGGCTCTATCACATCTGTACAAGCTGTTTATGTACCTGCGGATGACTTGACCGACCCTGCGCCGGCAACAACTTTCGCCCACTTAGATGCAACTACTGTACTTTCACGTAAAATTGCCGAGTTAGGTATCTACCCTGCGGTTGACCCTCTGGATTCTACTTCACGTATCCTTAGCGCCGCGGTTCTTGGCGATGAGCACTACAATACTGCTCAGCGTGTAAAAGAAACTTTACAGCGTTACAAAGAGTTACAAGATATCATCGCGATTTTGGGTATGGATGAGTTATCTGAGGAAGATAAATTAACTGTATCACGCGCTCGCCGTGTTCAACGTTTCTTGTCGCAGCCGTTTCACGTTGCTGAACAATTCACCGGCTTAAAAGGTGTATTGGTTGACATTAAAGAAACCATCAAAGGCTTTAACATGATCCTTGACGGCGAAGTTGACGAGTATCCTGAAGCGGCGTTTAACCTTGTAGGTAACATAGACGACGCTATAGAAAAAGGCAAAAAATTGTTAGCGGAAGCTAACGCGTAAATATGCAAATGTGTAGATGTGCGGATGAGAAAATGACCATCTGCACATTTGCACATTAATAATTTGCACATAGACAAAATGACTTTAGAAATTCTTACTCCCGATAAAAAAGTTTACGAAGGCGAAGCTACTTCAGTAACTGTACCTGGTACGTTGGGATCTTTTGAAATATTGAACCATCACGCACCTATCATTTCTACATTGCAGGATGGTAAGTTAACCGTTCGCGGCGCGGGTAAGGCAGAAGCCTTTATAATCACCGGCGGTGTTGTAGAAGTGCTGGACAATAAAGTTACCGTTTTAGCCGAAGGCATTACGCAACGTCAAAACAATTAATTTTTAGAAAACGAATACTCGATGCCTCTCTGACTTTCAGAGGGGCATTTTTTTTAAAAGTCCAGCTCCAATTAATAGATTTTACGCCGAATTTCTTACCTATTACTATGCAAGCATAATAATTAGACCGAATACCGATTTGAATTTTGGTATAACAAAGGCAATTTTAAATTTGGCTTTTTTATCAATATAAAGAATATAACATTGCAAAGTGTCTTTTTATGGAATTATATTCTAATGTGAAATTTTCTTGGCGACTGTTTGTTATCAAAAACAACCTTTTTAACTTACAATATCGGCGCACGCATAAGTCATTAAACCTAAGTATAGCGTGTATCGGTCCCGTAAATTGTAAAGATATCTAATGAATACCGCTACTGATAACCAGGACGCTGTAGAACTTAACCGCTATAGCAAGACCCTTACCGCCGACCCAACCCAGCCGGCAGCACAGGCCATGCTCTATGGTATCGGTTTCACAGATGAGGATATGAAAAAAGCCCAGGTTGGTATTGCCAGCATGGGTTATGACGGCAACACGTGCAACATGCACCTTAATGATCTGGCAAAGGTGGTGAAACAGGGTGTGTGGGATGAGAATCTTGCCGGGCTGATATTTAATACGATTGGTGTAAGCGACGGCATGAGTAACGGTACGGAGGGCATGCGTTATTCGCTGGTAAGCCGCGACGTTATTGCCGACTCGATAGAGGCTGTATGCGGCGCGCAATACTATGACGGGCTGATAACTATTCCCGGCTGCGACAAAAATATGCCTGGGTCCATGATCGCTATGGGCAGGTTAAATCGCCCCTCTATCATGATCTACGGTGGCACCATCAAACCGGGCCACTACAAGGGAGAAGATCTGAACATCGTTTCGGCATTTGAAGCATTAGGTAAAAAAATAGCCGGTCAGATAGATGACATCGACTTTAAAGAGATCATTAAAAACGCCTGCCCGGGCGCGGGCGCTTGTGGTGGTATCTACACTGCTAATACTATGGCTGCAGCGATAGAGGCACTAGGCATGAGTTTGCCGTACTCCTCATCTACCCCGGCGCTTAGCCCGGAGAAAACAGCCGAATGCCTTGCAGCAGGGAAGGCTATCTACAATCTATTAGAGAAAGACATTAAGCCAACCGATATTATGACCCGCAAGGCATTTGAAAATGCCATAGTGACGATCATGGTAATGGGCGGATCTACCAACGCTGTTCTGCACTTGATAGCCATGGCAAAAAGTGTGGATGTGCCGTTGACACAAGATGATTTTCAGGAGATAAGTAACCGCATTCCGCTGCTTGCCGATATGAAGCCAAGCGGTAAATACATGATGGAAGACCTGCACAAGGTTGGTGGCATCCCTGCGGTAATGAAATATTTATTAAAACTAGGATGGCTGCACGGCGATTGCCTTACTGTGACAGGTAAAACTATTGCCGAAAACCTGGCCAATATAGAAGAACTGGATTTCGATCAACAGAAAATAATATTCCCGGTCGAGCAAGCCATAAAAGCAACAGGGCATTTACAAATACTCTATGGAAACCTGGCCACAGGCGGCAGTGTGGCGAAGATCACCGGTAAAGAAGGCGAACGCTTTGAAGGCCCCGCCCGGGTTTTTGATGGTGAATTTGAACTAATAGCAGGCATACAAAGCGGTCGCGTTCGCAAAGGCGATGTGGTAGTTATCCGCAATGTAGGCCCTAAAGGCGCGCCGGGTATGCCCGAGATGTTAAAGCCAACATCTGCGATTTTCGGTGCAGGTTTAGGTAGCTCTGTAGCACTGATCACAGACGGCCGCTTCTCTGGTGGTACCCACGGTTTTGTAGTAGGCCATATCACACCCGAAGCTTTTGAAGGCGGTGGATTAGCCTTAGTGCAGGATGATGACCGGATCATTATCGATGCTACAACCAACCAAATGAATATGGTCATCAGCGATGAAGAATTGGCTGCCCGCAAAGCCGCTTGGATACAACCACGTCTTAAGGTAACAAAAGGGCTTTTATACAAGTACGCGAAACAGGTAACTACCGCGGCCAACGGTTGCGTAACGGATGAATAGTTTATAGTCGATGGACGATAGTCTATAGAACTACTCCTAACAAAATTGATTTCCGACCGTGGTCTATCGACTATGGTCTATGGACAAAAAGACGAACATGAACGATACAGCGATAGCACCACAGGAAACAGCAACGGAGCAGCCCAAAAAAGCTACCATTGAATTGACAGGTTCGGCAGCTTTATTAGAAGGTTTGCTCGCCGAAGGTGTGGATACCATTTTTGGTTATCCGGGCGGCGCCATTATGCCTGTCTATGACGCGCTGTACGATTATAAAGATAAGCTGAACCACATTTTGGTGCGCCACGAGCAGGGGGGCATACACGCCGGCCAGGGTTATGCGCGTTCGTCGGGTAAAGTGGGTGTAGTATTTGCCACTAGTGGGCCGGGTGCCACCAATTTAATTACCGGCTTAGCCGATGCGCAGATAGATAGTACGCCTATTGTTTGTATCACAGGCCAAGTGTTCGCGCATCTATTAGGTACGGATGCCTTCCAGGAAACAGACGTGATCAACATTACCACCCCGGTTACCAAGTGGAATTACCAGGTAACAGATGCGACCGAGATCCCCGAAGTGTTAGCTAAAGCATTTTATATCGCCAAAAGCGGCCGCCCCGGACCCGTATTGATTGACGTTACAAAGAACGCGCAGATACAAAAATTCAACTACGAGGGTTACACGCCTTGTAAACATATTCGCAGTTATCGCCCAAAACCTAATATCCGTCAGGAATACATTCAGCAGGCGGCAGAACTAATCAACCAGGCTAAAAAGCCATTTATCATTTGGGGACAAGGTGTTTTATTAGGTAGCGCCGAACAAGAATTTACAGCGTTTGTAGAAAAAAGCGGCATTCCGGCTGCCTGGACCATCATGGGTGCGGGTGCAATACCAACAAGCCATACTCAAAATGTGGGTATGCTGGGCATGCATGGCAACTACGGCCCAAATGTATTGACCAACGAGTGCGACGTATTGATCGCTATCGGCATGCGTTTCGACGATCGTGTAACAGGTCGATTAGATAAGTATGCTAAACAAGCAAAGGTGGTTCATCTGGATATTGACCCTGCAGAGATCGACAAGAACGTAAAATCTACAGTACCTGTGTGGGGCGATTGCAAAGAAACTTTGCCTTTGCTAACGGCTGCAATTGAAAGCAAACAGTATCCCGACTGGCTGGCCAGATTTAAAGAATACACCCGCCAGGAAGTTGAACAGGTGATAGAAAATGAACTTCATCCAAAATCGGGCGAAATGACGATGGGCGAAGTTATAGATCAACTGAATAACCTAACCAAAGGCGAGGCGGTGATCGTAACAGATGTTGGCCAGCACCAGATGGTGGCCTGCCGTTATGCGCAATTTAACCATACCCGCAGTAATATTACCAGCGGCGGTTTGGGTACTATGGGTTTCGCATTACCTGCTGCTATTGGGGCCAAGTTTGGCACACCCGATAAAACAGTTATCGCTATCATTGGCGATGGCGGCATGCAAATGACCATACAGGAATTGGGCACCATCATGCAAAGTGGCGTCGATGTAAAGATCATTATTCTAAACAACCGTTTTTTGGGTATGGTGCGCCAATGGCAAGAGTTGTTTAACGAGCGCCGCTATTCATTTGTAGACATAGAAAGCCCTGATTTTGTAAAGGTGGCCGAAGGTTACCGTATTCCGGGTAAATGTATTTCAGACCGTGGCGACTTAAAATCTTCGTTGCAAGAGATGCTCAATAATAATGGATCATTCTTGTTAGAGGTAATGGTGACCAAAGAGAACAACGTTTTCCCGATGGTACCGCAAGGTTGCAGTGTAAGCGAGATCAGGTTAAAGTAAACACCCATGGAAACCCAGGAAAAACAAGAGTTTAACATCACGGTGTATACCGAAAACCAGATCGGTTTATTGAATCGTATTGCCATTATTTTTACGCGCAGAAAGATCAATATTGATAGCCTGAACACGTCGCCATCTGAAATAAAAGGCATTCATCGTTTCAACATCGTGATTGATGAGACCGAAGATGTAGTACGCAAACTGTCAAGACAGATAGAAAAACAGGTTGAGGTACTAAAAGTGTATTACCACACTAATGCCGATGTGATCTGGCAGGAAATGGCCTTGTATAAAGTTCCGGCTGATGTGATCGCCGAGAAAGCAAGCGTGGAGCGTTTGCTGCGAGAAAACGGCGCTCGCGCGGTAGTTATCCGTAAAGATTATATCGTGTTCGAGACTACAGGTCACCGCGAGGAAACAGACAATCTCATCAACGTTTTGCAGCCCTTCGGACTGATAGAATTTGTACGCAGCGCACGTGTTGCTATCATTAAAGACAGCGAAGGTTTCAATGCCAAGATACGTGAGTTTGAGCAGCTGGAACCGGGCGAAGAAGTAATAGAGAACAAATACCTAAACCAAGGTGAGAAGGTGTTTACCATGTAAGGTGAACGGCTGAACTGCAAACGGTTAAGGGTAACAAATAGGTAAATAATAATCGGCGGAATCATAAATCCGTCGGTGAAATCATAAAACAAAAAAAGAATGGCACAATTAAATTTCGGCGGAACTGAAGAGAACGTAGTAACCCGCGATGAATTTCCGCTTTCAAAAGCACAGGAAGTATTACGTAACGAAACAGTAGCTGTAATTGGCTATGGCGTGCAAGGCCCCGGCCAGGCGCTAAATCAAAAAGACAATGGCATTAACGTAATTGTTGGCCAGCGTAAAAATTCAAAAAGCTGGGATAAGGCTGTAAGCGACGGATTTGTTCCGGGCGAGACCCTTTTTGAAATTGAAGAAGCCCTTGAAAAAGGGACTATCATTTGCTATTTACTAAGTGACGCGGCACAGATAGAATTGTGGCCAACTGTTCAAAAACATTTAACGCCAGGCAAGGCCCTGTATTTCTCACACGGCTTTGGTATCACCTTTAAAGAGCAGACCGGCATTTTGCCGCCAGCGGGTGTTGATGTGTTTTTGGTTGCACCAAAAGGTTCGGGCACTTCATTGCGCCGCATGTTTTTGCAAGGCCGCGGCTTAAACTCAAGCTTCGCTATTTTCCAGGATGCTACAGGCAAAGCTTGGGAGCGTGTGGTTGCTTTAGGTATCGCTGTTGGCAGCGGCTACCTGTTCGAGACAGATTTCAAAAAAGAAGTTTACAGCGACCTTACCGGCGAGCGCGGTACATTAATGGGCTGTATCCAGGGCATTTTTGCGGCACAGTATGATGTGCTGCGCAGTAAAGGCCATACCCCATCTGAAGCATTTAACGAAACCGTTGAAGAGCTAACCCAATCATTAATGCCATTGGTGGCAGAAAATGGTATGGACTGGATGTATGCCAACTGCTCTACCACCGCTCAGCGCGGCGCGTTAGACTGGTGGAAAAAATTCCGCGATGCTACCAAGCCGGTATTTGAGGAACTGTATGAAAGCGTAGCTACAGGTAAAGAATCTCAGCGTTCTATCGACTCAAACAGCCAACCCGATTACCGTGAGAAACTTAATGCAGAATTAAAGGAACTCCGTGACAGCGAGTTATGGCAGGCAGGTAAAACTGTACGCAGCCTACGCCCTGAGAACCAGGCGATTGAGAGTATTAGCTAACAAACCAATATGTCATTGCGAGGCACGAAGCAATCTCGTAGAATGATTAGCGACGAGATTGCCGCGCTACGCTCGCAATGACAAATAGTATTAAATGGGACAAACATTATTCGATAAAATTTGGGATGCGCATGTTGTAAGCAGCAAAGACGGCTTCCCCGATATTTTATATATCGATACGCATTTCATTCATGAGGTAACCAGTCCGCAGGCCTTTGATGGTTTGCGTAAACGCGGCTTGCCAGTATTTAGGCCAAAGCAAACCGTAGCCACTGCAGACCATAACGTACCCACCTGGGACCAGCACCTACCTATTAAGGAAGAACTGTCGCGTTACCAGGTAGATATGCTGACTAAGAACTGCGCCGAGTTTGGTGTAGAACTTTATGGTTTAGGCCACCCTTACCAGGGCATTGTGCACGTAATAGGCCCCGAGCTGGGCATTACCCGCCCGGGAGGTACTTACGTTTGCGGGGACAGTCATACATCTACGCACGGTGCTTTTGGCGCTATCGCGTTTGGTATCGGCACTTCGCAGGTTGAGCAGGTGTTGGCAACACAATGTTTGCTGCAGTCGCGCCCAAAGCGCATGAAGATAGAGGTGAACGGCAAACTGCAGCGCGGTGTTGGTGCCAAGGACATTATCCTTTATATCATCTCTAAAATTTCTGCTGCAGGCGGGACAGGTTACGCAGTAGAATACGCAGGCGACACCATTCGCTCTTTAAGCATGGAAGGCCGTATGACTATTTGCAACATGAGTATAGAGATGGGTGCGCGCTGCGGGTTGATCGCTCCGGACGAAACTACCATCAACTATGTTAAAGGCCGCGAGTTTGCTCCGAAAGGAGAGGAATGGAATAAAGCCGAAGCGTACTGGAAAACTTTGTATTCTGATGCTGATGCGCAGTTTGATTCTGTATTGACTTTTAACGCCGCGGATATCGAACCGATGATCACCTATGGTACCAACCCGGGTATGGGCATCGGGATAACCAAGCATGTGCCAAATACCGTTGATGTTGACCCTACAGAGCAGCGCTCATATGCTAACTCGTTAAGCTACATGGGTTTGCACGATGATGAAAGCCTGTTAGGTAAACCGATAGATTATGTGTTCATCGGCAGTTGCACCAACTCACGAATAGAAGACCTGCGCGAAGTAGCCGCCTTTTTCAAAGGCAAGCAAAAAGCAGATCATGTTACGGTTTGGGTAGTGCCCGGTTCAAAACAAGTACAGGAGCAGGCCATTGCTGAAGGTTTGGATAAGGTATTCGAGTCGGCGGGCTTTCCGCTTCGCGAACCGGGGTGCAGCGCATGCCTGGGCATGAATGAGGATAAAATTCCGGCAGGTAGATATTGCGTTTCTACCTCTAACAGAAATTTTGAAGGCAGGCAGGGGCCAAACTCGCGCACCATACTGGCAAGTCCGCTAACGGCTGCCGCTGCTGCGGTAACCGGCAGAATTACGGATGTGAGGGAGATGTTGTCTGAATCAGAATTTGCATAAATAAAACCCTTATGTCATTGCGAGGAACGAAGCAATCTCATTGGATGAGAAAAGTGGATATGCAAGGATTGCCGCGCCGCTAGAGCGACTCGCAATGACAAGAAGAAAATAATATGAGCACTAAAACATTCAAACATCTAAAATCTACCGCAGTACCACTGCCGATAGAAAACATAGATACAGACCAGATCATCCCGGCGAGGTTCTTAAAAGCCACTACACGCGATGGTTTTGGCAATAACCTGTTCCGCGATTGGCGCTTTGACGAGGACGACGAGCCTAAGCGCGACTTTGTGCTGAACAACCCCACTTACGAAGGTAAGGTACTGGTGGCAGGTAAAAACTTTGGTTGCGGCAGCAGCCGTGAGCATGCTGCCTGGGCCATTGCAGATTATGGTTTTGATGCCGTAGTGAGCAGTTTCTTCGCCGACATATTTAAAGGCAATGCGCTTAATAACGGCTTACTGCCGGTACAAGTTAGCGATGCTTTCCTGGCTAAGATATTCGACGCGATCTATGCGGATAAAGATGCCCAGATAGAAATAGACCTGGAGGCGCAAATCATTAGCATCGTCTCCTCCGGCGAAGAGGAAAGTTTCGAGATCAACGCGTATAAAAAGGCATGCCTTATCAATGGTTATGACGACATCGACTATGTGTTAAGCAATAAAGAACTGATTGAGGAATTTGAAAAACAATAAACCCCCAACCCCCCTGAAGGGGGCTCGCAAAATATATGGTAAGAAAATATTCAGTTGAAATTAACTTTAATTCCCCCTTCAGGGGGATAGGGGGTTGTATATGAATAAGTCGATTTTAGTCATCCCCGGAGATGGCATCGGCCCCGAGGTTACTACTTGGGGTAAAGCAGTTTTAGAAGCTATCGGTAAGCAGTATGGACATCAGTTTACGTTCGACGAAGCGCTGATGGGGCACGTGGCCATCGAGGCTACAGGCAACCCATTGCCTGATGAAACCCTCGCCAAAGCTAAAGCCAGCGATGCCATTCTGTTCGGCGCGGTGGGCCACGCCAAATATGATAACGATCCATCTGCTAAGGTGCGCCCCGAGCAGGGGTTGCTAAAGATCCGCAAAGAATTAGGCTTGTACGCCAATCTTCGCCCCATCATGCTTTTTGATGAGTTGCTGGATGCTTCGAGTTTGAAACCTGAGATATTAAAAGGAACAGATATCCTTTTCTTCCGCGAACTGACCGGCGATGTTTATTTCGGTGAGAAGAAACGCAGTGAGGATAGGAATACAGCATCTGACCTGATGATCTACAGCCGTTATGAGGTGGAACGCATCGCTAGAAAAGCCTTCGAGGCGGCAAGGGTACGTACAAAAAAACTATGCTCGGTAGATAAGGCCAATGTGCTTGAAGCATCACGCCTGTGGCGCGAGGTGGTGCAAGAAATGGCGAAGGATTATTTGGATGTAGAAACCGAGCACATGTTTATAGACAACGCTGCTATGCAGTTGGTTAAGAATCCCAAAAAGTTCGACGTGGTGCTTACCGCTAACCTTTTTGGGGATATTTTAACAGATGAAGCATCGCAGATAGCAGGTTCTATGGGTATGTTGGCATCGGCCTCCATTGGTGATGGTACAGGTTTCTTTGAACCCATCCACGGTTCGGCACATGACATTGCCGGGCAGGACAAGGCAAATCCGTTGGCTTCGATATTGTCTGTGGCTTTGATGCTGGAGATCAGTTTCGGCCTGAAAGATGAAGCAAAAAAGATAACCGACGCGATAGATAAAACGTTAAAGAACGGCTACCGTACCGGCGATATTGCCGATGTAAATACCGATAAAAACAAAATTTTAGGTACCAAGGCAATGGGGCAAAAGGTGCTGGAATATCTAAGTTGAGGTTAAAGGTAAAAGGCAGAACGGTGAAAGGTTCTGATGAAAATTACACATCTCCCCATTCAGGGGGAGATTAAGAGGGGGCTATATGAAATGGAACGCTGAATTATATGACGACAAACACGCTTTTGTTTACCAGTTTGGCGAAAGCGTCCTTGGTTTGCTGGATGTTAAACCCGGCGAGCGTATCCATGACTTAGGCTGTGGTACTGGTGACCTGACCAAACAAATACAGGAGCTGGGCGCGGATGTGATCGGTACAGACCTTTCTCCGCAGATGATAGCCAAGGCCAAAGAGAAGTTTCCGGATGTAAAATTTGAAGTGGCTGATGCTGCAGATTTTGAATTAGGCAACGACTTCGACGCGGTGTTTAGCAATGCCGCACTGCACTGGGTAAAAGACCAGGACGCTATGATGACTTCTGTTTACAAAAGCCTTAAGCCGGGGGGGCGTTTTGTTGCAGAAATGGGCGGTAAAGGCAATGTTCAGAAACTAATAACTGTTACCCGCGACACCCTTAACAAGTATGGCTACCATCAGCAGGCCAAATATTCGCAATGGTATTTTCCGTCTGTGGGCGAATATGCTTCCAGGCTGGAAAGCCACGGCTTTAGGGTAACGTTCGCTGTACACTTCGACCGAAAAACTCCGTTGCAAGATGGCGAGGCAGGATTGATAAAATGGATAGAAATGTTTGGCTCACCTTATTTTGAAGGCGTAACCCCAACAGATAAAGAGAAGATATTAAATGAAATAACAGCGTTGCTAAAACCCGACTATGAAGAAAACGGGCAATGGTATGCCGACTACAAAAGGCTAAGATTTACAGCTATAAAAGAGATGTGAGACATTAGATGTGAGATTTGAGAAAGGCTCGCATCAATATTAATACATCGCGCAATAAAAAATTAAACAAAAACTGACGAAAGATATGGTTCTCATATCTCACGTCTCAAATCTCAAAGAAGATGCACGACCCGAATCGCGTTTATGTATTTGACACCACTCTTAGGGATGGCGAACAGGTACCCGGCTGTCAGTTAACTACGACAGAGAAAATTGAAATAGCCCGCGAGCTCGAGTCGCTGGGTATAGACATTATTGAGGCAGGTTTTCCGGCGTCAAGCCCGGGCGATTTTCAAAGTGTGGTAGAAATTGCCAAGGCGGTAAAGTCGCCAACGGTTTGTGCCCTCACGCGTGCGCATCAAAAGGATATTGATGCCGCTGTAGAAGCTTTGCAATATGCACGAAATCCGCGTATCCACACCGGCATAGGCGCCAGCGATATGCACATTAAGACCAAATTTAACAGCACCAGGGAAGAGATATTGGAGCGTGCCGTTGCCGCTGTTAAGTATGCAAAGAAGTCGGTAGAAGACATTGAGTTCTATGCGGAAGATGCCGGCCGCGCCGATATTAAATACCTGGCTAAGATGATAGAAGCGGTAATTGCAGCCGGTGCCACTGTAGTAAACATCCCGGATACCAATGGCTATTGCCTGCCTGACCAATATGGTGAGAAGATCAAATTCCTGAAAGAGAATGTAAGGAATATCGATAAAGCTATCATCTCTGTGCACTGCCATAATGATTTGGGGCTGGCTACGGCAAACTCAATCGCAGGCTTGCAAAATGGCGCGCGCCAGGTGGAGGGTACAATTAACGGCATTGGTGAGCGGGCGGGTAATACATCTTTAGAAGAGGTGGTTATGGTGCTAAAAACACATGCTGTCCTTGGACTGCATACCAACATCAACACCAAACAATTTTATGAGATAAGCCGCCTGGTTAGCAGCCAGATGCGTATGCCTGTTCAGCCAAATAAAGCTATTGTCGGCAGTAACGCGTTCGCGCACAGCTCCGGCATTCACCAGGATGGTTATCTGAAGAACCGCGAGAATTACGAGATCATCCGTCCTGAGGATGTAGGCTTCCCTAATGCCAGTATCGTACTAACCGCGCGTAGTGGCCGCCACGCGTTAAAATTCCATTTAGAAAGATTGGGCTATACGCTCTCCAAAGACGAATTAGCTATTGCGTATAACAAGTTTTTGCACCTTGCAGATAACAAGCTCGACATAAACGATAACGATTTGCAAAGTTTGATGACCGGCGACCTGGTAAAGCAATAATGGAAACCGCGACCAAATACACCCTTGATTTTTCTACTGCTGCCAAAAGGTTAAGAGGCGTTGTTAAACGTACCCCGCTTGAGCTAAATCGAGGTTTGTCTGAACGCTTTGATTGCGAAATTTACTTAAAACGTGAAGACCTGCAGGTAGTACGTTCCTATAAGCTGCGCGGCGCTTATAATATGATCAGCCAGCTGACGGATGAGCAACTGAGCCGCGGAGTAGTTTGCGCCAGTGCGGGTAACCACGCTCAGGGCGTTGCCTATTCCTGTAAACGTTTAGGAACACGCGGTGTAATTTTTATGCCCGAGCCAACACCAAATCAAAAGGTTAAACAAACGCAGATGTTTGGTAACGGCAATATAGAGATCATATTGGTAGGCGACACTTTTGATGATTGCTTAAAAGAGGCTTTGGCTTACACCGAATCGCACGAAATGACTTTTATTCCGCCATTTGACAATGAGCGCATTGTTGAAGGACAGGGAACTGTTGGTGTAGAGATTTTGGAAGACCTGCCCGATACAGACATTGTAGTGATGCCTATTGGTGGCGGCGGATTGGCGGCAGGTACAGGCAATTATTTAAAACAGCAAAAACCCGGGATTACTTTAATAGGGGTTGAGCCCGAGGGTGCGCCGTCGATGTTCAAAGCTTTAGAAGCGGGTGCACCAGTAACCTTATCGCAGGTAAATCGTTTTGTAGACGGCGCCTCTGTTAAACGCGTGGGCGAGTTGACTTTTGAACTTTGCCGGGAAGTATTAGACGACATGCTCCTCATTCCGGAAGGTAAGGTATGTACCACCATTCTTAAACTTTATAACGAAGACGCTATTGTAGTTGAACCGGCAGGCGCTCTTTCTGTCGCTGCACTTGACTTGATTAAAGATCAGATAAAGGGTAAAAAAGTGGTTTGCGTTGTCAGCGGTGGTAATAATGATATCGACCGTATGCAGGATATTAAAGAACAGTCGCTCCTGTACGAGGGTTTGAAGCATTACTTCATAGTCCGCTTTCCACAGCGCCCCGGCGCACTTAAACTTTTCGTAAGCGAGGTGTTAGGCCCCGGCGACGACATTACCCGTTTCGAATTTATCAAGAAAACCGAACGTGAGAACGGGCCTGCCTTGGTAGGCATCGAATTAAAATCTTCAGAGGATTATCCCGACTTGCTGCGCCGAATGGAAGAAAAACGCTTTTCTGTTATCGAGTTAAACAGAGACCAAACGTTGTTTGAGTATTTGGTCTAACTGTCTTTCGTCATTGCGATGCACAGCCTGTCCCGATTCATCGGGAAAGCAATCTGAGCATAAAATCTAAGAGATTGCCACGTCGCTGCGCTCCTCGCAATGATGTGTGGGTTGTCCTAAAACGCTTTATACTTGTTCACCTTTATGCTTACTCCCTTCCCTATCGGGAATTTACCCAACTGCAAATTGAATACGCGTATGTTAAGATCGTTATAAGTTAACCACAATTCTTCGTAAGGCCCTTTGAACAAGATCTGCATTACCTTCCATTTATTAGAAAGCATTTTCTTATCGATGCTGATCCACTCGGGATAGATGACCACCCGCGAAAGGTTAGTTTTTATACCCAACTCTTTGGCTTCTTCCCCTTCAACAACATTGCAATTACTCAGCAGTGTGGCAGTGTAGAAATTTACGGGATTGGTATATAATTCTTCGGGTTTACCTGCCTCCACTATTTCGCCATTGCGCAAAACGATCAGTTCGTCGGCCATAGAAAGTACCTCAGCCGGGTCATGAGAAACCATAACTACTGTTAAACCAGTTTCATCTACAATGCGGCGGATGTCGCGCTGTAAACCTTCACGGAAAGAGGTATCTACCTGATTAAAGGGTTCATCTAAAAACAATACCTCGGGGCTTGTTACCAAAGCTTTGGCAATTGCAACACGCTGTTTCTCGCCGCCGCTTAATTCCACCACGCGCTTGTCGGCCATATGGAACAGCTTCAGTTGTTTTAAAAGCTCTGTAGTGCGTTGTTGTTTTGCTTGCAAGTCGGTATTTGGCAGCAGGTGGGCAACGTTGTCCCAAACGCTTGCATGAAGGTTCAGGTCGTCCGTATGCTGGGTTACCATTTTCATGCTGTCATGACCGGGGATCAGCTTATCGTGCGGACCTAATATCGGTTCGCCTTTGTAGAGGATCTGGCCTTTTTGCGGCGACAGCAAGCCATATAGCAATTTAAGCAAGGTACTTTTACCACTGCCGCTTTCACCAATTATAGCAGTGATTTGATGCGGTTTAACATCAAGGTCAGCGAACTGCACACCTGCGCCATGGCGGCCGCTATAAATCTTGCTAACGGAAACGGCTTGTAAAAGTGGTTGATCTGACATTGCCCGGGTCTGGAAAAGTGCAACAAAAACCTGTTGAAACAGGGCCTCAATGATACGAAAATCGAAGACTATTTTAAAACCCGAGCATTAAGCCGAAAGAGAAATTCTTGAGTCCGGCCTGGGCGGGGCTGTCCTGGAACATGTCATTAAAATAGTACTTGCCAAATATCCCTACCGGCCCATAGCCCACCCTTGCAACGCCGCCATAGCGCCATTTGGCAAAATGATAGCCATTGTCGAATTTTTGCTTGCCGTTTTCGGCACTGATCTGCTTTACACGTCCGTCTATCAGCAGTCCAAATTCAGGGCCTATATCAAATTTGAATGAATGGCCTGACGCGTCCTCGTGCGAGCGTAACTCAAAGGTAAGCGGCACTCTTAGGTAACTTGCCGAGAACCTGTTTTTAGAATAGTCGATATTGTCAACGCGGTATGACAAAACGGGTGTGCTTGGCAAAATGGTGATGTTTTGACGCAAACGTATCAATGTCCAATCAAAGCCAACAGCCGTGTAAATCCTGAAGCCACTGCTGAAGCGGTATCCCATCTGTGCGACGTCAAAGCCGACGTTGCTGGTTTTCCATGAGCGGTAGCTTAAGAAACTGTTTTGCGGCGAGAGTGTAAAACTGCCATTATCTACCAGCGTGGCCAAACCCAGATCCAGGCGCGCCAGAGTAATGCCTATCGAAAAGCCGGGTGCTTTTGAATGTTCTTTAACAGGCGTAGTATCAAGGGCCGACTCGACCTTTTCTTTGCGCTTGTCCTTGTCAAAGAAAATGTGGTAACCGTGTTTCTTTGTTGTATCCCTTTTTGTTTTAACAGTATCAACGTCCCATGCATGTGCCGACATCGTAAAAAAAGCTAAAGCGAAAAGCAGAATGTATTTCATTTACAGCAATTATAGGCTATTTTATCTTTGTGGTGCTGCCGGTACACCTTTTCAAGTTTATGGGCAAGCGATATTATATCCTGCTTATCAACAATCGTGGAAGGATTTGTTTGCGGTTGTTCGCGGTTAAGGTCATTTTTCTTAAGCAAAAAGTAAAGGCTGCCAGCCAAAATAGATACGATGATCACAGCCATGCCGATTACCTGCCAAAATTTGTCTTTAAGTTTTACATCATCAAGCTCCAGTATAATTCCTTTCCATACGGTGCCATCGGGTTCCATTTCCAGTCGTTTTAGTTTGTCGCTAAACAGTTCATCTAGCTCTTTATCATGCATGGTTTATAATCTTCTCAAAATAAAGAGGTTGCCCGGCCCGTAAAAGTGACAGTGTCGTTTAACTTTTTTTAACATATACCAAATACGGCTATATTTAGCTATCATGAAAAAGGTCGCTATTGTTATCCTATTTGCCTTATTTGTAGCAAAAGTATTTGCCCAGCCGGCAAAGCAATACTTGCTTAAGCCCGACCGTGTTTTTGATGGCAACCAAATGCATAGTGGCTGGTGGGTATTGGTAGAGGGGAAACATATTACGGCGGTCGGTGAAGCAAAAGACATTAAGCCTGCGGCGGATGTTATTGTTATCGACCTTAAAGGCACAACACTATTGCCCGGTTTTATTGAAGGGCATTCGCACTTATTTTTGCACCCATACAACGAGGTTAGCTGGAACGACCAGGTTTTGACAGAGAGCCGGGCCGAGCGCACCGCCCGTGCTGTAGGACATGCCCGTGAAACTTTAATGGCAGGTTTTACCTCGGCAAGGGATTTGGGTACCGAGGGTGCTGGTTATGACGATGTAGGTCTGAAAGCGGCGATTAACAAAGGCGTTATGCCTGGCCCCAGGTTGTTGGTGGCCACACGCGCGATCGTTGCAACAGGAAGCTATGGACCTAAGAGCGCTGTAGCAGAGGCAGACATACCCAAGGGCGCCGAAGAAGCAGACGGCGTTGACGGGCTTACGCGTGCCGTGCGTTCGCAGATTGGCTATGGCGCTGACGTGATAAAACTTTATGCAGATTATCGCTGGGGATTAAATGGAGCGGCGGCGCCCACTTTCACCGCTGGGGAATTGAAATTGGCGGTTGAAGTTGCCGCTAGTAGCGGCCGCCCCGTAGTTGTTCATGCCTCGACAGATGAGGGCATGCGCCGCGCCATTGCAGCGGGGGTAACCACCATTGAACATGGCGATGGCGGCATGCTTGAAACGTTTAAGCTGATGAAAGAAAAAGGGATTGCGCTTTGCCCAACCCTTGCAGCTACAGAAGCGATAGCGGGCTATCGCGGCTGGAAAAAAGGTGAAGACACTGAGCCGGCCGGTGTTAAGCAAAAACATGCTATGTTTACAGACGCCATGAAGTCAGGAGTCACTATTTGTATGGGTGGTGATGTGGGCGTTTTTACGCATGGCGATAATGCCCGCGAAATGATATTAATGAATGAATACGGCATGCAGGCGACAGACGTACTTAAATCTGCGACTTCAGTTAACGCGCACGTGTTCGGGCTCAAAAATCTTGGCGAGATAAAAGCGACGTTCCTTGCCGACCTTATTGCCGTAAATGGCGACCCTGTAAACGATATAAAAACGGTGAAACAGGTAAAGTTTGTGATGAAAGACGGCATCATTTATAAACAATAGCAGCAATGAATATCAGCGCCACACATCCCGAGATCACTACAACACGTTTGCATCTGCGCCCGTTACAGGCCACAGACGCCGAAGCCATACTGGCTATCCGAAGTAATGAAAGTGTTAATACCTATCTGGACAGGAAGCCATCAACAACGATAGATGAAGCTGCCGCATTCATAAGCAGCATCAATCAACTAACAGCTAACGGAGATGGTCAGTATTGGGCTATCACCATAAAAGACTCAGGTGCCTTGGTGGGTACAATATGCCTCTATAATTTCGACAAGGGAAAAGGCATTGCAGAAATCGGGTACGAACTGTTGCCAGAATATCAAGGCAAAGGATTTATGCAGGAAGCCATATCAAGTACGGTTAGTTACAGTTTCGACATGATGGGCGCGAAAGTAATTACGGCATTCCCGCGGACTGATAACCACAATTCTATCAAACTTTTGCAAAAGGCAGGCTTTAAAATAGACCCGGCATACTCTTATCTGAATGGGCATGATGATGATGGCAAGTATCAGACGTATGTGTTAAATAACACAAATTGATTTGCATTTATGTGTATATAATTATAACTTTATACACATGAGGACAAATATTGACATCGATGACAAGTTGATGGCCAAGGCATTAAATATCCATGACATCAAGACTAAAAAGCAGGCTGTAGAAAAAGGTCTAGAGTTACTCGTTAGGTTAGAAAATCAAACACGATTGCTTGACTTATGGGGCAAAGTTGAGTTAGATGATGAGGCTTTTAAATAGTAAGTTAATATTGGTAGACACTTCTGTTTGGATAAGTTTTTTTAGAGGAATAGAAACCCCGTATAGTAATTATTTGCGGCAAACGTTACTAACCTCACCCATTGCTACCTGTCCAACTATTGTTCAGGACGTTTTGCAAGGTGTTGCCAATGATGCGGAAAGATTGATCGTCGATTCTTATTTAACAGGTTTAGTACGCATGGCTGATGACCCTTACGAAATGGCCGAAGATGCGGCAGAAATTTTCCGAATATTAAGAAAAAAGGGCATAACTATAAGAAAGCCTAACGACTGTTTGATTGCGGCATTTGCAATTAAGAACGACGCTTACCTTTTACAGGACGACAAAGACTTTAGGTTCATTGCCGAAAACAGCGGTGTGAAGCTTATTGAACTGTAGCGTTATCTTTTCAGCCTGAAATACTTATATATCTTCACCGCAGACATCAAGATCATGGCCAGTAAGATAAGGCCAACCACACCATAGATCCAGTTCACAGCGTTTTTCATCACTGCCAGAAACACTATGGCAAACAAAAACAACGTTGCCACTTCATTCCAGATGCGTAGTTGGGTTGAAGTCCAGGTGTAAATGCCCCGTCGCATTTGCTGCATTTTACGGATGCAGATGATGTGGTAAACAATCAGTCCGCCAACGAAAGCCAATTTTATGTGCAGCCATGGTTGCTGCAGCCATGCAGGAGCTATAAATAACATAGCTATACCAGCAGCCAGTGTAAGCAGCATACTCGGCGTAGTAATGATATTCATCAGTTTTCGCTCCATCAATTCAAACTGCGTGGAAAGGATTATGCGCTCGGCATCAGGTTTGGCTTGCGCCTCTGTATGGTATATAAAAAGCCGTACAATATAAAAGAGCCCCGCCATCCAGCAGACTACAAATATGATGTGTATGGATTTTATGTAGAGATACACGTGCTAATAGTGGATTTTACAATTTGTCATTCTGAGCAACGCGAATCCCGATATCTATCGGGATTATTCAGTCTGCATTTACGCATAAGATTCTTCACTGCGTTCAGAATGACAAGAACTAATATCTGTATTCCTTTATCACGTCAACCGCATACTTCACATTATCGAACGGAATGTCCGGCATAATACCGTGGCCAAGATTGAAGATAAAGCCCGGCTCACCTTTCATCCTGTCAAACAAACGATAGATACGGTCTTTTATAACCGCCTTGTCAGCATATAAAATATGCGGGTCAAGATTACCCTGAACCGCGATGCCTTGCGGCAAACGTTTCTTGATATCCAGCAGGTCGGCGTTCCAATCGATAGAGATCACATCGGGCTTAGCTTCCGCCATCAGCGGGGCGAATACCGAGCTGCCTTTACAGAAAGAAATAACCGGTATATCTTTTCTATCGAGGTTGCTGATGATCTCTGCGATATAACGGTGCGAAAACTCTTTGTAGTCGTCCCAGGCTAAAGCTTGCGCCCAACTGTCAAATATTTGTATAGCATTTACGCCGGCAGCTATCTGCAGGTTTAAATATCCGGCGGTTACTTTAGCGATCTTAGCCAACAATTGATGCGCCAGTTCGGGTTGGTTGTGCAGCATCAACTTAGTCAACTTAAAGTCTTTAGACGATCCGCCTTCTACCAAATAGCTCATCACCGTAAACGGTGCACCTGCAAAACCTATTAGTGGTATACGGCTGTTCAGCCTCTGCTGAATTACTTTTATCGCGTCGGCTACATATTGCAGTTTATGTACCACTTCGGTATCCAGCGCGTCAACATCCGCCTGGGTGCGCACCGGGTTAGCAAACCTGGGCCCTACTCCTTGCGTAAAGCTCAATTGCCCGCCCATGGCCTCGCCGGTTACCAGGATGTCCGAAAATAATATAGCCGCGTCGATATCCAGCAGATCGACAGGCAGCATGGTTACATCAGCCGCTATTTCGGGTGTTTTACACATTTCCAGGAAAGAATATTTATTCTTTATTTCCCAGTACTGAGGCATAAAACGTCCCGCCTGGCGCATCATCCACACAGGTGGGCGCTCGGTAAGTTTAGAAAAAGCGGCTTTTAAAAATAGATCGTTCATTTATAGTTGCAGCAAAGCCGCTTTGTTTATTGGTGTTGTTTAATTTCTGCTTTAATGCGCTCAAGCAATGCCTTCATTTTGGCCGTTGTCTTATCGTAGTGCTTTTCGGCCAGACCCAAATAAGCTTCGGCCTTTTCATAGTTATGCTGGCGAACGCTAATGTTGGCCACATGCGCCAATGCTGCCACATGGTCATTTACAGACCGCAAGGGGTATTGGGCGGCAAGTTCGAAATGCCGCTCAGCCGAGTCGTAATCCTGCCGCTGCAGGCTGATGCTACCCAGCATAAATTCATAGAAACCACGGCGTTTACGATTTAGCCAGTTTGGGTGCTTTACAGATAGTAACAACTTTTCTGTTTTATCGTAATCCTTATCGTAAAAGGTCTTGGCAGCCATAACTACAGGGCCCTCTTTAAAGTAACCCCATATAAGCAGCACAATGAACATGCCCGCCACGCCGGCCAGCTGATAAACCTGTTCGTAAACAAAGAATGCCAGCATTAAAGCAAAAACGCCGGCTATAATTAGCCTTGCCTGGTTGGTTAACATTAATGCTGGCTGTCTGTAAACTTATAACCCACCCCGCGGATAGAGTGGAAATACACTGGGTTTTTAGGGTCCGGTTCAAAGTATTTACGGAAGGTAAGGATGAAATTATCTATGGTGCGGGTTGATGGGTAAACGTCATAATTCCAAACCGTTTCCAAGATCTGCTCGCGCGATACCGCCTCGTTACGGCGCTCTATCAGCAGCTTCAACAGCATGGTTTCCTTTTTAGTTAGCGGGGTGATAGAGCCATCGCCATTAACTAACTCAAATGAATTAAAATGGATAGTTTTTTCACCTATCTTATAGCTATTAAACTCTTTAAGGTCCTCACCCTTGAGGCTGCGTTTAACCAGGTTGTTTACGCGCAATATCAGCTCTTCAAGGTTAAAAGGTTTGGTGAGGTAATCATCAGCACCTTTCTTTAGACCGGCAATTTTATCTTCGTTGGTGTTCTTCGCCGTAAGGAACATGATCGGCACCTCGGAGTTCTCCAGTCGGATTGTCTCGGCAACTACAAAACCATCAACCTCTGGCATCATCACATCCAGTATGATAAGGTTAAAACGTTCTTCTTTAAATATTTGTAAGGCTTTTTTGCCATTAGTAGCTGTAGATACTTTGTAGCCTTCCAGTTCGAGGTTAAGTTTGATGGCCTCGAGCAGGTGCTCTTCATCTTCGGCTAATAGAATTCTTTTTTTTGACATGATGTGTTTGTTAGGTTATCCAAATACTACTTCGAAAACACTTCCCGCCGGAACATTGTCCTTAACTTCTATACGGGCCTGGTGCTTGTCTAAAACCTGTTTTACAATGTATAAACCTAAACCTGTCCCTTTTGTGTTGCGGGTATCCTCACTCCCTACACGGTAAAACTTATCGAAAATACGTGTTTTTTCATTATCGGCTATGCCTATGCCATGGTCTGCAACCAGCAGGTAAACTTCACCATCTTTTCTAAACAATCTTACATTCACCTCTGCACATGGCGATGAATACTTAACAGCATTCTCTATGAGATTAGTCACCACAGATGTAAGCGCGAACTTATCGCCTGTGATCTCAACCTTTGGTTCAATCTCCGCGTTGATCAGCTGTTCTTTAAAATCACAGCGGTTTATCTGTAAGCGGTTTACTACCCCGTCAACCAGCATAGACAGGTTAAATTGCTCTTTGGGAAAAGTGTATGAGCTATTCTCTATTTTGGCAGCCAACAGCATATTCTCCACCATATCATTCAGCCTATCAACATCTAAAAGACATTTTCCGGCAAAGTCAAGGATTTGGGAATGTTCGAGCTTGCGCTTCTGAATAGTTTCCAAATATAGTTTGATAGATGCCAGGGGCGACTTAAGCTCATGCGTTACTGACAACAGGAAGTTTCTTTTCTGGTCTTGCAACTTGCGCTCTTTATTGATGGACTTGTGCAGGCTAATGGCACCAACCAAAAACACAACAATAAATACCGACCCTTCGCCCATGATCATGCCGAAGCGGTTAGGCTGCAGGCGCACTAACATATAACCCCACCAAAATAGTTCTGCTATGGCATAAATGATGAGTGCATAAAAAATTACAAAAGGCCTTTTCATATTATTTGCTATTAAATACGATGTCGAGACTTTCAAAAATAGCTTGTTTGGTTTTGGCCAGGTCATCGTCAGTATGCGCAGACGAGATAAAACCCACCTCATAACCCGATGGGCCCAGGTAAATTCCACGGTTCAATAATTCGCGGTGCATCACCTTAAAATCTACCATACTTGCCGGGTTTATTTCTTCGGCTGCGCGGATAGCTTCGGCATCTGTAAACGCGAACCAGAATATAGACCTTATTTGATATACTTTAAAGTGATAACCTTTTTCATCTGCATATTGCTGTATGGCATTAGCAAAGGCTGTTGTTTTATTATTCAGCGCCTCATAAAATCCGGGTTGCAGCAACTGGTTTAGCTGAGCAATACCTGCTGCCATGGCCACCGGGTTGCCTGATAGCGTACCGGCCTGGTAAACAGTACCAACAGGCGATATATGATCCATTATTTTTGCAGAGGAACCATACATACCCACCGGCAAACCGCCACCGATGATTTTGCCGTAAGTAATGATATCCGGCTGGATGTTGTAATATCCTGCTGCACCTTCAAAACCAACACGGAAGCCCGAGATTACTTCGTCGAAAATTAGCAGAGTACCGTTTTGCGTACAAATTTCCCGCAGGTATTGTAAGTAGGCTTTCTCTTGTAATAACAATCCGTTATTAGCGGGGATAGGCTCTATGATCACCGCTGCGATCTGGCCTTTAAATTCTGCAAAGGCCGCGTCTAATGCGTTAGTGTCGTTTAACGAGACGACGATGGTTTCATCGGCAAATGCTTTTGGGATACCTGCCGATGATGTTTCGCCAAAGGTAACCAGGCCTGAGCCTGCTTTTACCAGCAGCGAATCTGAATGACCGTGATAACAACCCTCGAACTTTAATATCTTATCGCGTTTGGTATAACCGCGTGCCAGCCTGATGGCAGACATAACCGCTTCTGTACCCGAGCTGGTGAACCGCAGTTTCTCAATAAAACGGTTGTTTGTAAGGATTAGCTCTGCGAGTTCATTTTCTAGCGCAGTAGGCGCACCGAACGACATGCCATTCTGCAAAACTTCTATAACCTTTTCTCTAACTTGTGCATTGTTGTGGCCCAGGATAAGCGGCCCCCATGAGCAGCAATAGTCTATAAACTCATTACCATCAGCATCCCATAAATGGCTGCCATCACCTTTTTGTATGAAAAGCGGCGTGCCATATACCGACTTGAAAGCCCTCACAGGAGAATTCACCCCACCCGGGAAATATGTTTTGGCTTTCTCGTACAGTTCCGCAGATTTTTCGCGGCTGATGTCGTTTATATTATTTTGTGTTTCCAATACTTTTAATTCAAATTTTTGTCATTCTGAACGTAGTAAAGAATCTTATTCAGCAATGCATTGACGCATAAGATCCTTCCTTTCACTCAGGATGACAAACCTTTATTTTATAGCCCTCTCCTTCGGAGAGGGTTGGGTGAGGCTTTTACAACCACTTATTCTCCAACACTTCCTTAGCGTGATACGTTAAAATAGAGGTTGCACCCGCCCTGCGTATACTCATCAATACTTCTGTAATAGCACGCTGCTCATTAAGCCAGCCGTTTTTAACAGCGGCTTTGATCATAGCATATTCGCCGCTTACATTGTAAGCTGCTACTGGCAGCTCTGTATCGTCTTTAATCAGTTTGATAACATCCAGATACGCCAAAGCGGGTTTAACCATTAAAAAGTCGGCACCTTCTGACTCGTCCAAGCGAGCTTCTATCAACGCTTCCCGCTGATTAGCCGGATTCATCTGGTAAGTTTTTTTATCACCAAACTTAGGCGCAGAACCCAAAGCATCCCTGAAAGGGCCATAGAACGCACTTGCATATTTAGCCGAGTATGACATGATAGAAACCTCGCTAAAACCATTATCATCCAGTACCTCGCGGATATAGCCAACACGGCCATCCATCATATCAGACGGTGCAATTATATCGGCACCGGCGCGTGCGTGGGCCAAGGCCATTTTACCTAATATTTCGAGAGTGGCATCATTGAGTATCTCGCCATTCTCTACCAGCCCGTCGTGACCGTCGCTACTATAAGGGTCCATAGCTACGTCGGTAACTACACATGCTTCGGGGAAATGTCTTTTAACTTCGCTGATAGCGCGCAGGTACAAGCTATTTTCACGATGGCTTTCTGTAGCGAACTTATCTTTCAGCTGCTCATCGATATTCGGGAAAAGATCGAACGCCTTTAAACCCAAATTCATGCAGCTTTCAATCTCCCGCAGCAGATTATCCACCGAGTACCGGTAGATGCCGGGCATAGACAATACTTCTGTCTTTATATTATTGCCATCGACAATAAACAGCGGAAAAATAAAGTTGGCCGCGCTCAGGTGCGTTTCCTGCACCATTTGGCGTATCACTTCACTCTTGCGGTTCCTTCTT
Source organism: Mucilaginibacter ginkgonis (assembly GCF_009754905.2). NCBI lineage: Bacteria > Pseudomonadati > Bacteroidota > Sphingobacteriia > Sphingobacteriales > Sphingobacteriaceae > Mucilaginibacter > Mucilaginibacter ginkgonis. The sequence goes on from NZ_CP066775.1 coordinate 2,833,252, forward strand.
GGTCTTTGTAGCATTTCTTCGAGTTCATAGTTGATGGTTCATAGCTGGATAGCCATAAACCAGTAGTCTATCTACCATGAACCAAGAACTATGATCCACGGACTTCTTTTACAATCCAAACACCGCTTCTGCCAAGCCTATTTCGTCGGGCGAGAAGGGTAGTGTATATTTAATTCCTAATTCGGCAAGTTTATTACCGGTTGATTTACCAATAGCGATCACCTGCTGATTACTATCCAGCAGGTAACCCTCAAAGTACTTTTCTACGTTTGACGGACTGGTAAACACCAGTATATCTGCAGACGATGCCGAAGCATCTTCATCGTCCACAGTTTCATAAACCGGCAAGTCGACAATTGTGGTATCGGCAGATAAGCCTCTTTGTATACTGCGCATAGGATTCAGCGCTCCCGGGAACAGTATGTTGCTGCCATTAGCCAGCTTCGCAAATTCGCGGGCCACATCGGCCGAGTCATTGCTCTGACCTACAAAAGCGGCAAAGTGCCCATACTTACGCAGCATATCTTCAGACCCTGCACCCATCACCCCGAATTTAACCTCGTGCGGAAAAACCGGCTCCAGCCTGAAGAAGTATTCCACCGCGTTTTTGCTGCTGAAGAATACCCAATCGACGTGCTGTAGAATATGCGAATCGAACCTGTTGATGATCGGCACCGTGCGGATCATCGAGTGTGCCTCGATTTCGATGTTGTGCTTCTCTAACGCCCTGCGGAAGTAGCTTTGGTTATTTAGCTCGCGCGAGATGAAAACTCGTTTTGGCAGCTTGCGATCTTTTTGGAATTTAGACAGCACCTTCTCGACCACGCCATCAAGCGTTGGTGTTTCCAGGAAATATCGGTCCGGAAAATCTTCTTCATCTTCTGCCAGGGAAGTAAATACCTGATAATTGCCCTCGTGTTTGCGGCAATAGCAACCTAATGGCAAATGGCATCCACCACCGAAACTTTTTAATATCGTACGCTCTATGGCTAACTGTTCAGCTACATCGGGGTGGTTGATGAGTTGCAGCTTCTCATATAACCAGGCATCATTCTCACGGATCTGGATGGCCAGTACGCCCTGTGCCGGGGCCGGGATCAGCTCGGTTGGCGGTAATTCTTCAACCATAAATTCGCTCAGGTCTAAGCCCAAACGCTTTACACCTGCTTTGGCCAGCATAATGGCATGATATCTAACATCGCGCAGTTTTTGAATACGGGTATTCACGTTTCCGCGCAGGTCATCTATCTCCAGGTCGGGGCGAATTGCCAGCAACTGTGCCTTACGGCGATTGGATGACGTACCCACCATACCGCCATATTTTACAGACAGGCGCTGGTGAACGTCTACGCAGTCCTTCAGGATCAGCAGCAGCTCTGCAGGGTCTTCACGCTCAGAAACCGCGGCAATGATAAGGCCGGGCGGCTGCTCGGTAGGCAGGTCTTTGTGCGAGTGTACCGCGATATCAATGGTGCCGGCCATCAGTTCTTCTTCCAGTTCTTTGGTAAAAAACCCCTTCCCTTCCAGCTTATCGAAGCTAAGGTTAAGTATGCGGTCGCCCTGAGTTTTTATGATCTTCAGCTCGGCCGAAACACCAATGTTCTTCAGTTCGTTCTTTACAAAGTTGGCCTGCCATAGTGCAAGCTCGCTTCCGCGTGTACCTATAAGTAATTTTCTTTCCAAAGAGTGTAGTTTTTTTCCTGATTATTATCCGGACTACAAATTTAGTTTTTGCGTTTATAGTAAGATAATTTTTATTGCATTGTGAGGCAGGGCTGACGGTGAGACCTCATTAGATTTCTCTTTGGGAAAAGGTTGACGCTAACTAATCACAAGGACATAAGCAATTTCACATAAATTTCTCATGTTCTTTTGTCTTAGCAACAAAAGAACCAAAACTAAGCGCAGCGATCTCATGAACACCAGTAAATCAAACAACGGTGAATAACTGCCAAGTCAGCGCAAGGCTTCTTTTGCCGCACAAAGCCTTTGCCCTGCAAAATTGCTGCGTCGGCCCTCAACCCACTGGCGTAGTGCCCGCAGCAATTTATCACCGAAGCTGCGCGCTGACATTACAGCCCGGGAATATTATCTGACTGCAATTGACCGTTCCATTAACTATGGTATTACCTTAAAAACTAATGCTCCCCTCTTGAGAGGGGTTAGGGATGTGTTATCCGCAATTACTTACAAACAACCCAAAACCCTGATCCGTCAGCTGACGGACGGGTGTAACATGTGACAGTTTCCTTACAAATACTGACTTATTAGTATCTGACGCTATTTTGTCAGCGATGTAAGTTACTGTTTATCAACGATGCACAACTGTGTCAGTGTTTCAGATTTGTGGCTTTTGACGAAAAACTGTAACACAAGTGTTTCAGGGTGTTACACTGACATTTTTCCGGTACCGGCGGGAAGCCATAAAGAATTTCTGTTAAGATGCTCGTAATCAACTGGTTCAATACTTACCGGCGACGTTGTACAGAATGTTTAGCATTAGCGGAGTTACAGCAGGCGTAACATCGCTTTGCACAAAGTGACGTTTAAACGCGATCACCGCGTCTTTAAGATTGCTGGTGTCATAGCCGATCAAACGTAAGGCAGTTACATAGTCGTAATGCTCGGGTGCGGGGACTACGATGTAGTCGCTCCAGTAGCCTATGCCGTATTGCGCTACGGTTTTCCATGGGAAATACGGACCCGGGTCGGGTTTGCGTTTTGGCGCCCAATCTTGGTGGCCTATAAAGTTTGCAGTTGGGATATTGTATGATTTCTTTAGGTAAACCAGCAGCGCCACAAGGCTTTTGATCTGCGGACCTGTATACGGCTCGCTGCCGTTATTATCGATCTCGATGCCTACAGAACAGCTGTTCATATCAGTGATGCTGCCCCACTTGCCTACCCCTGCCTGGTTGGCGCGCAGGTAATCGTTAACCATGTGGAATATTTTACCGTCTTTGGCCACCACGTAATGCGCGCTTACGGCAGTGCGGGTTAGCGTAAAGGTGCGCAGTGTTTGCTGCACCGAATCTTGCGCCGTATAGTGGATAATTACATAGTTAGGTTTGCGCATCCCGAAGTTTACCGTACCTACCCATTCGGCCGGCACCGTACCGCCCGTGCTGTCTATCAGCATCGGCGGGTTTTCGTTGCCGATTATCTTCAATAGGCTGTCGGTCTGGTGGGTATACACCTTGTTGGTAGCCGCGTACACGCTGTTATCAACCGGAACGGTATTTACCACCACATGCTTTTTTGACGAGCACGACGCCAGAATAACTAAAGAAAGTACAGCAAGACAAATGCGTTTCATGGGGCTAAGATAGCGGATTGGAGAGATTTTAACCACTCGCTAATATCTAAGTTACAATTAGACTGTTCGTCAGTTAATTCTATGCTTTCAAATTCATGAAAGGTATGGTCAAGATCATTGTCCCATTGCGCGAAATGTAAGTCCGGCACTTGCCACTCATTGGCGTAAAAGAACTCGTCATCAATTAAACATTTGTTGACAATTTGGTTGACAGAAGCGACCGATATTTGGTCTTTGTTTCCAAAAACAACAGAACTATAGTTTTTATAATTACCTGCGTCGCGGTAGAGATAGTTAAGTTTGATGTTGGGCATGGTTATACGTGAAAGATTTCAACAAATTCTCCATTACCTTTGATACGCGCTTTTCTAAAAAGAAATTCTTCTAAAAGGCTTAGGTTGTAGATGTGAACCTCTGAAAATTTGCCGGCGCGTTCAAGAATTATCGATAACCCAGTGGTTGTCGGCTGCCCGTGCCATACTTCTGTTGATGTCATCCCCACGAACAAATGATATGCGAGCCGCTTAAACGCGTTTTTATAAAAAAAGTCTTTTACGGCATTGTGTATTCGTAAGGGATTATTGTTGCTAATAGTGCTCAAATTCATTCGCGAACAGCTCTGCTTTAAATTTCTGAAACCGAAATGTTGGAGAATTAATGGAAGTCTTGATTCAACTAATACCAAATTGTTATAGAGTATTGGATCGCTATAATGTCCTTTGAATACTCTTGTCGCTTTGCTGAAATTAGATTTGTTGGTAAATGCTGCGACTAATTTCAATATTTGCCGGGTGCTTTTGGAAATTTCGAATCGATCAATTTGTGAGTCATAAAATAAAAAAGAGAGTGGCGGACGACTTTTCATCATCTCCAAAAGTATTTACTCAAATATTACCTGTCAATCGGATATAAGTGAACTATGATTTAAATGTATCGTTATGAATTTTAAGAAATTCTGGAGAGGGTTGAAACTTCTTTGCCTCTAAAATTGATCCCCCATCATATTTTAAGAAATTGTCTTTGATTGCTTCAAGCGTTTTTCCCTTTAGAAGGCGTGTAGAAACTTTTACTTTTAAATCTTCTGTAACTGTCAGTAAGCCGCAATCAAAAGCCTTGTCGTGTAGCGCATTTAGCGCCAAGCCGTTATTAGGGTTGAGCCTATCCGTTTTATGTTTACTCCACGGTACTATGTGACTTGCAATAACTAATTCAGGAATATTTAATCCCGTTATGCAACAACGATTATCATAGTTTGACAGGACAATTTTTCTAAAAAGTGATTGGTTAACTCTCACTATGACCATTCGCTGCCGCTCTTTACCTTCAACTTCTTTTAAATTATCAAGATCAATTCCATTTAATTTCTCGACACTGGTGTGCTTTTTTGCCGCCAGCAACTTTTCACTTTCAATAAATTGCTCGTCCCAATTATGCATGTATTCCTGCCAAACTTCTCTATCTAACTTACTTACATTTTCGAGACCCTTAATTCCTCTCTGTTGAAGTTTGACATCAAAACTCGCAAAGTTTCCTAGCTTCCTTGCTACAGCACTTGGACTTCTATCAATCAAAGAAGCAAGTTCAATAACATCCTTATTCCCTTTGTGCATCTGTCCAAAAGGGATTTTACAATACAAGTTGATAGCTAGAATGGATTGTTCTTTAGTCCAGAGAGATTGGCCGTCTTTCATCAGTGATTATTTTGAGTGAACAATTTAAAACTATTCAATCAATTAATTACTTGAACTACCCCACCCTCCTTACTGTCTGTTCGTCTTTTTCACCATTAAAAAACTTATCCAGCACTCGTTGAAACACAGGGTCGGTGTTTTTGAGCAGGCTAAACAGTGTCATGCTCGAGTGTAGTTTCATATCATCCGGCGTGCCGAGTATAGCGGTGGCGTTGCTGCCGGGCAGGTCTAACAGTGCCTTGCTTATCTCAATCAGTCGCGGGCCCAGTGTGGGGTGATGCAGGTAAGCTTCGGCTTCGCTAAGGTTTTGTATGGCGTAATGTTTAGCCATGTCGCTGTGGCCAAGGCCTGCAATCTGCGGAAATATGTACCACATCCAGTGACTGCGTTTTCGCCCGGCCTTTATTTCCGCCAACGCGGTTGCATAGTCACCAGCCTGTGCTTTAAGAAACCCATTGAGATCATACTGTGCTGCCATGAAAAGTAAACGCAGCAGTTGGTAATTGGTTCGCCGTTTAAGGTTTTGCCGGCTTGGTTTTCTTTGGCAGTTCCCTTAGTAAGAAAGCCAGGTTGTCCACAGTGTCACCCTCAACGGTGCGCCTGATGTGGAAATCGAGTTTCTCCGGCGTCGATTCAAAGTTAATTTCTTTCAGCTGGTCGGGGTCTATTTTGGCATAATAATCACCCGGGGACAGTCCCATATAGCTAAAGTAGCCGTCCTGTTCCGTTGTGGTCCGGGCTACCAGTTTGCCCGCGTTGTTATAGAACCCAACAATTGCGCGGCCTACACCCCTGTCTTCGCCATCCTCGATAAAGCTTACCCTGCCCGATACCTCGCTGGATATGGTTACCGGCACATCTATCTCTTTGGTTTGGTTAGGGTCTACCGCGACACTAAAGTTGTGCTTCTTCAATCGCCAGGCAATACTTTCAAAGCTCAGCGGGTCTATCTCTAACAGGTAATTAATGTATGGCTCCAGGTCGGTAATACGTACGCTGGTATCGCGGGTGTTGATCTCTACCCTGCCGCTGTTAAGCTTTAGCTTTATTCCGGAAGCACGCGGTTCGCCCGGGTCTTTTTTACCATTCTCGTTCAGGTCTAAGAAGGCGATGACGTTCAAGGCACCCTTGCCCACATTGGTGTAATTTTTAAAACCGGTATAGCCCGATTTCCCATCATAGATCATGCTGCCATTGGCCGATTGCGTGTACCGGGTGAAGGCCTTATTAGCCCGCACAGACGCCGAAGTTTGCGCAAAAGGCAGATCATATCTAAAGCCTAATTCGACAGTAGGCAGGTTTGCATTCAAATCGTTCTCTATCGAGAAGTTCATGTAACCATTTCGCCATAGCCGGCGCTCTATCTGGTCTTTAAAATTTACAATGCGGCGGTTACGGTATTCTACCTGCACCTGCTGGGTAAACAGGTACTGCCTGAAGAGCGTGAGCGTAAACGCGAAGTTTGAGTACAGGTATGGCGCCGAACTTTTCACCAACACACCGTAGGTATTCACACTTGCCAGAAACTTCCCCGCGGAGGCGGATATAAGCCAGTCGGCAGTGGCGTAGTAAGAGCCGGGCAGCAAGATCTGGTCGAAGGTGAAACGGGTAAAGGCAGCGAATGAGCGGCTGCGCAATGGGATGGAGACGATAGCCTTACGCTCTTCGAGAAACGTATTGGCAATGGCGGTTTGCCCCTGTTTGTACCAGGTATCATTATATTCTATCTGCAAGCCCGACAGCAGATTATAAGTAGCTACCAAACGGGTGCGCACATTATAGTCGTATTCGCCCGATACCAGCAAGTTTTTAAATACCCTTGCCGACACATTAGCAAATGGGATGAAGTTGCCGTTGTTCTTGGTCTTAAGAGAGTCGAGAATAATACCTGTGGTATTGGCCGACGTGTATTCGGCACCGGCGCCCACCGTTACCCGGCTGCTAAGGCCATATCCTGTGGTAAGGCGGGCAAACTTCGCATTCGTGCCATCATCAACCACACCCGATGTTACATTGTATTCAAATTCTTTTTTCGGCAAAAATGTGTATGGTATCGTGATGTTTTGCTCGGTATACCGCTCCTCTCCGGACGGACCATAGAAGCGTAGCTTGATCTGCGATGAACCGTAAACCAGCGGCACCTGGAAGGTGTACAAACCCGCGGCATCTGTACGGACGAAACTGACCAGCACGTTGTTCACGTACAACTCTACCATCCAGTTGGGAAAGGTGGTATTGGTCAACGTATAGGTTCCATAAGCCCGCCTGAAGGTAGTAGGCGTGTTGGTTAAAGTTACTCCTAATATCGGGGCGTAAATAGAAGAAATTGATGTGGCGTACACCTTGCCCGCTACGATCTGCCGCAGTGCAGCATTATCATTATTAGCCAACCGCCATGAATAAAATTGGTTGCGCTTGTCAAAATGGTCAACGGTACTGTAATTTAAATTAAGATTAGTCTCACCGCCGGCAACCACTGCACCCAAGCCTAAATAGGCCCGGGAAGTATTTCCCAGGTTGGTTTCCTGAGAGTTAATGACAGACCAGTCTGCCATGCCGAATTTGAACGCAGGATAGGTGCGCTTAACTACCGTGTCGGCACGGGTGGCCACGCCGACTTTCAGGGCATTCGCGCGGCTATTATTTAAACGCATTTCGCGCATTACCGGTAGTTCCAGCTCTGTGTTTACGTTGATAGTGAGGTTACGGAAATTGAAATTGCAGTTTAGGGCGAAAACCTTCCCAAAGTAGCTTGACTCGAGGTACAGCATCCCAGCAGACTTAAACAAGCCGCCCTCAACAACCGGAAAAGGTTTGCCTTTATAATTGATCACACTGTGCAAGCGGTCGATGTTGTACGTATCTGCTTCGCTTAAAAAGAAACCGGTGAGCGAATCGCGGTCGGCGGAGGGCACATTCTTTATCTTCAGGAAGTCGAAAACGTAGCTTACGGGCAGGTAAGCTTTCTCATCCTTTACTAGTATATTCAGCTGTGTATTATCAACATTTTGAACGTTAAAAGCGACCGGTACCTCGTCATAGTCGCTTTGGATCTGCGCTTTAGCATCGGGCAAAAAAAACAGCAAAACGGCTATTAGCGCGGCAAACGCTTTAGTTTGAAACAAGAAATTGCGATAACGTCTATCTCTTGCAAACATTTATTAAAGGGTGGGCATAGAAAGGTGCAACATCAAGATCATTGCTGCACAAAGGTTATATTAAAAGATCCCGTGTAGTTGCCCGGCACACTACCGGTATTAACGGTAAGGGTACCGCCTATGTAAACCGGGTAAGGGCTGGGTGTACGTGGCACCACAAATGGCGACGTCGGGGTAGATGAACCCAAATGTAAAGACATAGTGCCACCGCCAGATCCCGTAAGTGTTACGTCGCTGCCGTTCACAATTGTCACTACCACACCGGGTTCAGAATCGATATTGTAAATGGCCGGCGCATACGTGTATCCCAGATTAAGTAAAATGATACTTCCGCTTGATGAGCGGCTACCTGTTGAGGTTACCTGCACCGTTCCGCCTGATCCTGTCTGTGAAAACGCGCCGAACTGCAAGCCCTGTGCATTGCCAATGGTCACCTTTATGGGGCGCGGCGGTTTTTGCGGCTGCGCGAAAGATATCAAGGCGCATAGCATCAGCATGCAGAACGTAATCGTAGCTAATGCTACGTTCTTCGTCGGAATTATTTTAATTGGATCGGCTCTCATTGTGATTCTGGTACAAATATTTTCTTAGCATGCATTTTTCCGCCCGACATAAAGCTGATCACGTAAACGCCGATCACCTTGGGGCTACCCAGGTCATAAATGCCATTGCCGTTTATTTTTTGCCTGCTAATGATATTGCCTGTAATACCTACTAACGACACGTCGCCCGGCTGGTTATCTACATAACGTATGTTGGCGAAAACGTGGCCATCTTTGCGGTACACATAGAAGTTATCCGCGTCAGGCGCAATGTTCTCGTCTTTGTCATTATAGGTGATAAAGAAGCGATTGTCGTAAGTGCCGGCGGCAAGTTTAATGCTGTATTTAGATCCGCTTTTTAAGGCGATATGCCTGCCGATGCGCGCGTCGTAAAGGTATGGGTTAACCCCACCCGGCAGGTTCTCCGCGGTAGCAAGCGTAAAGTCAACATTACCATCTTTCGGCAGCCTTAAGCTTAGCGGAACGATTGTGCCGGTGTCCATTTTTGAAAGCGCGTTTATGGCCAGCCTTAAAGTGCCGGCCCGCTGTACATAAAAATTGGGCACATTGTCGTTGGTATTCATCAGCTTAACGGCGTCCAGGGCCTTGTTGAAGGTCGGCGTAGCCCCAAAATCAGTGTAAACAACCACAGGGTCCGCCGATTTAGCATCTCCGCTATAAGCCGCGGTAACCCGCACCAAAGAGCGTGTTATGCTATTGCTTTTAAAGCTGTTGGATTTATGGAAATAGGCAGTGAGATTATTAACCCTTACCGCATTTGTAACGCCTAAAGTGCCGGTCACAGGGTAAGCACCATCCGACACGTGCACAAAAAAGCCTTGCATAGATGCGATAAGATTAGTAGCTATACCATCACTCGACACCCCCCCAATGTAAGTGCTATAGGTACCATCATACTGGTTGGCCCCGCTCGGGCTTGCCGAGTCGAAGTAATAAAGCGCGTCATCAATATTGGTCTTCGTCCACCCACTTGTCGCCGACCATTCTATGGGCGACGGGTATGGGTTGCCTACCAGGTTAAAGCCTTGCGTATATGTTTGATTTGTGTTATAGATCGTTTGGCTTAATGCGCCATCATTTACTACACCTGTTATGGCAACTGTTTTAGCCGCTGTAGCAGAACCGAAATCTACCGCGTAGCCAACAAACGGAGTCAATGGGTTAGTGGTTGTTGTATAGGTTCCGAAACCTGTATTGGCATTAGCCTCGGTATAATTGTAAAAGTTAGGAAAACTGGCGTTCAGGTCGACGACAGACGAGAACGATGCCACAGTCGCTGCCTGTACCGGCGAGCTGAAATACTTGTATCCATAGCCCGATGCCAGGTAACGCTGCATGGTAACGTTGCCTGTAATGCTGCCTGCGCCCGTGCCGTCAACCAAGGCGGTTTGGGTAGCACTCGATACAAGTGTAAGGTTACCATTGGCGTTAAAAGTGCCAAGTGTTGGATAAACTACGCTCAATACGCTCAAAGCACCGCCAAGGGTGACACCTGCGGAGTTATTGGTTTTTAAGTTACCTAAAGTATTTGTAGCGAACGTGGCTGCCGGAATGGTTTGCGCGGTTGAGCCGTTCAACTCTACTGTAGCCGCCGTGTTAGATGCTGTAAATGTGCCGCTATTTGTGATAGTGCCTGCAATCTGAAGCGTACCCGTGGTAATAGTCAGCGACGCACCGCTTTGTATCTGCAGGTTACGGGCAATGTAAGTCCCGGTTGGCAAAGTTGGATATATGGCTGCGCCACTGGCTATGATCACGTCCGTACCGCTTGTTGGCACATAACCGCACCAGTTGCGTGAGTTTGTCCAATCGCTGGTACCCGCGTTACCTGTCCATGTTACCGTTGTCGATGTATACACAAATTCATAAGCACCCATGTCCGGTGTGGTAGCGTTGCGGGTGGCTCCCGCGATATCTGTGGTGACAGCTGCTATGGGCGTGCCGGTACCATAAATGGCGCAGTTGGTGCTGCCGTCAGGTACCAGGTCTGCTGTCGAGGCAACGAATGTAACCGCCGCGTTGACTGAATGGCTGTCCCCGCCGGATGATGTCTTCCAGGTGGCAAATGTCCTGGCAACGCCCGATCCCCATTCACCCTGGTTTGCGGCTGTGCTCGCGTAAAAATCGTTATAATCTGATGCCGTTGATGACCATCCGCTGGCCGGAGTGGCGGCCGGATTACTTACAGCATAATTCGGACCGGTGCCCGTCCGGGTATTTACCAGGATGTTATCCATCAGGCTAATTACATTGGTCAATGGCCTTATAAAGCTTGCACTTTTAGCGCTGCCCGTACCGGGCGCACCACTTATCTGTACAGAATTATAGTACAAGTTTACCAGCCCGCTGGCCGAGTTACCGCCAGCGCTTATACCGAATATTTTAACGTTGTTCGTCGCGGCGCCGTTACTTAGTTTGATGATGTTATTGTAGACGTTGTAGGTGCCCGATGTCGTTGTCGCAAGTATACCAACCAACCCTGCGGATGTACTGGTAGCCGAATTGGTTAAACCGTAAACCCGGTTATTGGCTATAGTATGCGTGCCGGCAGGCGCGCCTGAGACGCCAATACCAATGATGCCTACCGCGGTAGCGCTTGTAGCTGTTGAGCTTAACCCGAAGATCATATTACCTGTTATATTCTGCCCGGTTACAGTCGCTGTATTAACGATCCCTGCAACAGCTGCTAAAGATGGTGCACCGCTTTCAATAGTAGCATCAGCCTTAGCAGAAGATGTGGTCAAGCTGCTGATGGTATTATTAGATACCGTAAACTTGTAAGCACCGGCGTTATTAATACCTACAATCTGGGCGGCAGTCCCGGTAGAAGGATAGGTAAAGGCATTTACCACGTTATTGCTGATGGTAGACGGACTAACCGCAGAAATACCCGTGTAAAAAGTAGATCCCGCGTTTGCGTTAGCAGCCGCTGTAATATTCTGCACTGTATCTGCCTGGATGGTAAGCACAGCCGCGCTGTTAGTTGTTAAACTGCTGATACCCGTAAAACTCCCCGAAGAGGTAGTACTGAGGTTGCTGATATTATCGATACGGTTGTTGCTGACCGCCACAGGCGAAGCCACAGTACTTGCGAGCACGATACCTGCCAGCGATGTGGTAGTCGCTGTGGACGTTGACAATACCCTTACGCTATTTGCAAGGGTTGCACTGCCAATTATATTGTTGTTGATCTGCGTTGGTGCGGTTGTACTAGTAGCTGCAATGAGTTGCACTGTAGAAGGTGCCGGCGCCGCGCCAACATTATTAATGTCTATGCCGCCAATTTGGTTGTAGTTAATGGTGCCGCCTGTGGCCGCGTGGCTAATGCCGTTAAAAATAGACGTAAATGTAGCGGTAGCAGTAGTAGTTGTAACGGCAATAGAGCCGTTTACGGTTTTAGAACCGATGATGTTTCCATCGGCAGTTGATGTGCCGCCAACAGTAATATTCGCTCCTGAAGTTTCTATCCCCCTGAAAATTAATGTCGATGCCGCTGTTGGTACCGCTGATATGCTTATGGCAGATATAGCGTTGCCTTTGATAACAGACGCTGTCGTTGTGGTAGCTGTAAGCGATATACCGGTAAAAGACAGGTTGCCCGTTGAAGTGTAAACCGCGTTAGCTCCGCCCGCACCTGATGTTGTACCGCCAATGCTGTTTCCGTTGATAGTGTACCCGGTGCCTGTTGCCACCCGTATACCATACAATTGCGTACCTGCCGCAAAAGCGCCCGCTGTTACGCTTGCATTATAAAGATTATTTGTAGTGATTGTCCAGCCGGAGTTTCCTGCCGTAAGGTCAATCCCACGATTAAGATAACTGTAAATATTGCTGTTAGATATCGTGTTGCCTGTATTTTCCTGGCCTGCGGTTGTCGTTCCCGTAGAAATAATTGCTGTGCCGGATGTACTTGTAGAAATTGTGCCGTTTATATTGCAGTTATCTATTATGTTATTGTTATTACCAATCGTGCCATTACCGGTGCTGAAAAAAATGACACCGTTTGTGGAATAAGCATCCGCTTCCAGATTGCTTAAGGTATTGCTTACCGCACTGTTAGCAAAGGTGAAAGCCGTGCTACCTGTAGCAGTGGCCGTGTAGGTATTTTTGAACAGCAGGCTTTTGCTAGTTCCTCCGTTTATAGTTACCCTGTCTGCGCCATTAAAGCGTATTAAACCTGTAGAAGCGCTGCCGCTGATGGTACGCAAAGTTGTCGCGTCGGGCTGAATGGTTAATGTGTAATTACTTGAAGCAGGCGACTCTGTCCAGGCATTTAAAGCTACTGTTCCGGCTTCAGATGAAAGATCGGTTGTGATATTTACCGTTACGTTGCCAGACATGCCGTAGGTGTTGATCTGATCAAACAAACCACCGGTATTGGTTAGCGAGGTATAGCCACCTGTAGTGCCCACATTATAAGTACCATTAAACCAAACGTTATAACTGTTGATGGTTCCGCCTAAAGGAAAAGCCGATGATGTCAGTGCCACACTCGCAGGTGTAGTAGCAAAGGTGCCCGAGTTGATCTGCACGTTCGGCGCAGCCGCGATATCTTGCGCGGTTACAAAGTATTGAATGTTACCACCCGCGTTTGTGCCGCCGCCAAAAAGCAAAGTATAATCTATATTAAAAGTAAACGGCGACGTGGTTCCGGTGGCCTCTACATATTTCCAGCCGTTAGTAGCGGAAGTATTGTCGACATAAGTATTGTTATCGACAGAACGCTTATAGTATAATCTGGGTTTATAACCCGGAATGGTATTTACTCCATTGGCATCGGTTATCGTTACCGATGTTAAGCTAATACCGGTTGACACGGTTTGTGTGGTAAGAGCGGTATAAGTTATCGCAGGTTTGGTTACGTCGTTGATTATTTCGTCGGCACCAATGGTTGGCGCTGTGCTACTGCCTATGTAGCCGGTATTGCCCTGGCGAATCTCCCCATCGATATCATCGGTGATCCCACTCACGTTGGCACCCGCGTTTTTTGCGGCTGGCGACGCCGTTGGCGTAAAACGTAAAAACGAAACTGACGATGGTGTAGTGCTGATAAAAAAGCTGGTCTCGTCTTCAGATACAGAGGCAGTTTCACGTGGGGATATGTTTGTACCAGCCCTAAAAGTAGCGATGGTCTGATAGCTATTTGTACCATCGTAGAAAAGAAGGTTGTTTACAGATGCCGTTCCCGCGTAAAATAAGTTATTGTTCGAGGTAGTAGCATAATTTGTACTCGTCCCGGCGCCGGTTGTGCCGCTCCGCCGCAATGCTACTGTTTTACCTGTGCCTTTTGGCGTCGCCAGGTTAATAATAATATTGTCTCTCAGGTCTAATATTACCGCCGCGCTGCTGGCAGTAGTATTGTTGATACCATACACACCCGTACTGCCAAAATTGGTCCCGCTTGACGTGCCGGTGATGTAAATACTATTAAAATAAACGTTATAGTTGGTTTGCGTGGTAGAGGAGTTGTTGATATTTATACCTCTTACAGCTTCGGCGCTGCTTGCAGACGGTGCTGTTATCGTACCAATTACATTATCATAAATATTACAGATGAAAGGTGTAGCCGGGCTGGTACCTGCAGCTGCACCTGCGCCGCCGGTCGCAATAATGCCGTTGGCTAACGCGGTTGCCGTCCCGCTACTGGTATTGGCGATGTCATAGATTTTATTTTTATAAACATTTACGGTATTTATGGTACCACCGGAAACCAAAATACCATTTGCTGTTTGAGACGTGGTACTGGTTGTAGATATGCCATATACAAGGTTTTTATAAATCTCTTGTATAGTACCGCTTGCGCCTGCCGTTGCGCTTATGCCATTTACAGAACCTGTTCCGGACAAGCCATTGATGGTATTCCCCCATATATTTGGATTACCCGCAGCTGTAGTGATCCCGGTAATAGTACCTGTGCCGCCGCTTATAGCATTAAGCTGATTTCCTGTCACCGCATTGCCGTTAGGTGTTATGTTGGCAATTATACCGGTGATAGCACCGTTACCTGTAGTCCAAGTACTAAGTATGTTGTTTTGAAAATTTACTATGGCAGAAGTGCTCGTAGCGGTTATTGACGAAGTGATGCCTGTTGTTGTCCCGGTACCACTGTTTGTCCAGCTGCTTAAGTTATTCGAAGAAACCAAAATGGATCCGGTCGCGGTTGCCACACCACTTGGCAGCGTAATGCCAACTATAGCAGCGTTTGCATTATTAGTCAATCCTGTGATTGTATTTTTTTGTACCGTTAAAGCAGTGGCATTTGTAGCGCCCGACAATGTTACACTTATGCCGGTAACAGTGCCTGTGCCGGCGTTTGTAATGGTGTTTATAGTATTATTTGATACAGACGCATTTACGGTGTTAGACGTGCCTGAAAGTGTCATCGCTATTCCGTTTGTAGCACTTGTTCCGCTCGGCGTCCAGTTCGTAAAGCTGTTGTTCTGCACTATGAGTGTGTTACTGCCGGATGCGCCGCTGTTGCTCATCGAGATTCCGGTTAGTGCGCCTGTAGCGGTGTTAGCACTGCTCCACGCATTAAACACATTGTTTTGTATTGTGCGTGTGGTATTAGCAGCGCTGTTGTCTGTAAGGTTTATCCCCAAAATACCCGACGAGCCATTGGCCGTAATGTTCGAGAAGTTATTGTTATTATGATTGATGGTACCCCCGGTTGACGTTCCGGTAAGGGCTATACATGTAATGGATCCAACAGCGGTTTTGCTTAAAGTCCCGGATATGCTGTTACTATTGATATCAAGGGTACCGCCGGTTACAGCTGCAGAACTGGTAATTAGTGTAAGCGCACCTGTTATATTCGGGTTAAGATTATAAAAAACATTATTGCTGATGTTGCTGGCGGCAACGGTTGTCCCACTGGTAATGCAAGATAACGCCGTTGTACTGGCCACCGTAGTTGATATTATGGGGTTGTAAAAGCTGTTACCGGTAATTGTAAGTGTTGCAGCAGAACCGCCGCCATTATTGTAGACAAGTACACTGGTACCGGTGTTAGTATTGGCTCCATCAAGGTTAAAGGATGATAAACTAAGGCTTTGAGACCCCAGGCTGTTACCTGTAATAGAAATTGTTGTGGTTACCCCAGATCCATTGTAAATACTATAAATCCTGCCTGCGGTTGCGGTTGTAGAACTGTTGGTTAAGGTATTGTCTGCGACTATATTTCCCGTTATGGTAAGCGTACCGCAAGCGGCATTATTAAATATGCCTGCAAGCGTTGGAATATTGTTGCCCGAACTTGTGCCTGTATTAACCACAGTATTACCGGTAAAAGTGTTATTAAGAATGCTTAATGTGGCTGCCGTGGAAGTATTGTAAATACCATAAAAATTGCCTGCGGCAGCAAGGCTGAAAGCGTAACTGCCATTAACAACATTATTATTTGTGATGGCAACAGTGTTTGATGCAGCCGTGCTTCCCGAAGCGTTTTCTATTCCCGTAACCAGGGTTGACGCGTTCCCGCCGTTTACTGTGATAGTGTTTGCGTTTACAGTCGCGCTCGCACTTACAGCGGGCCCAAGATAAATACCCTTCACTAATCCCGGATATAGGGCGCTGGTTAAAACATTATTGGCAATATTGACACCCTGCTGGCCCGATACAAAAATCCCCGCAGAAACGGTAGTGACTGCAACCGCCGTGTTGTAACTGTAGCTTATCGTGTTTTTTGTCGCGGCAGAACTTCCGCCTATGTCATTGCCGGCGTCAGCGTAAGGAATGTTTGCCGCCGTGGCGTTGTAACCTATAATCTCTATCCCGTTAAAGCAATTACTAATGGTATTTGAATAGATATCGTTATTAGAATTTGGGCCTATAGCAGTATTAATACCTAAAGCCGCGTTACTATTGGTAAACACGGCGTTAGTGATCAATATCCCTGTAGAACCATTAGGCACCGGGCCCGTAGCCGATGTTGCGGTAGCGTTATTGCTTGCACTGAGAGAAATACTGCAATTTTTAATGGTATTGTTCTGGCATCCGTTTGTAGAAGTTTTAAACATGCCGTAGCCGTATTCCATCTGCTGGGCATTGGTAGTATTGGCGGCGTTTTCTACCAGATCTATACCGTCTATCGTTACATAATCAGACCCTACAAATCGCCATATACCGTCAAGCACAAGTGTTGTACCGCTGGTATTGGCCACGGCTGTTCCGGTGTATGAAGTGATCTGTGGATTAGCACCGCTGCCGGACTTTTGAAAGATGATGGGATTTGCCGATGTACCGGTAGCGGTTAATGAAATTGTTGCAGATAAGGTTTCGGTGTATCCTGCAGCTATGTTGAACGTTACACCGCCCGTGCCAACACCACTGGTATTAAGTGCGGTGACAGCTGCAGAAATAGTAGCGTAATCGCCGGGTATGGTGAATGTACCGGAAAGCTGCGCGCGGGCGTCGACAGTTATACCTGCAATTATAGTAATCACAAGCACAATTGCTTTCACAAACCGTTGGCACATACTCATAGCAATGCTTAGATAGCGACTGTAATTGGCATATTCCGCCTGGTGTTTAACCCGGCAGTTTATATCAGGAGCTTAATAAAAACGCGTTCTATTGCTATTTCAGCAGCAATTCGGTCTCTGCAAATTTTTGCGGCTTGGCCTCGGGTTGTGCGGTGTATATCACCTGCAATTTTCCCTTATGAAGATTTTGATTCGATTTTGGCTCTAACGCAATATTTACTGTCCGAACAGCATTTGGGGTATAAACGGCTAATCCTCTGATAATTCCCAGCGACGATACTGTACCATTATCGGCAACATAATTTACCTTAATGTCACCATACACAGATACATTCCCGCTGCGGTTAATATCCAATTGCAGCACCGGCTTGTTATCCTGGTATTTAACAATAAGATTGGTCATCGATACCTTAAGGTCTTGCTGACCCACGCGGATAATTAGCGGGATAGATAGACCGTACTGTGCAAGCAATTTAATGCTGATCTCACCCTTTATCGCGGCCGAATCTTTAGATTTATCTATGATCGGCGAATTGTCGATCTTAGGTACAGCCCTGAAATAAATATGCGACCTGTACTCACCTGTTTGTAACTGTGCTGTATTTACAAGCTGCAATTTTATAGTTTGCGCTTCATTAGGCGCTAAAGACACAGAACGCGGAAAAAACCTGACAAATTTATCTGCAAAGTACTGACCAGAGTCCGGAGCGGTGATCTCTTTAAAACTGCCGTCTTTCTCCATACGGTACTCAATAATAGAGATGGTAAAGCGGGCAGAGTCAATACCGGTGTTGGCCAGATTAAGTTCTTGTACCCTTTTTGCTCCCTCAAACACTACACGCCGCGGTACTATTAATAAGTTACCTTGTGCTTTTACACCCAGGGGGAGGTTTATCAGCGCTAAAAAAATAACCGCGTAGAAATATCTCATAGAAGAAAAAAATCAGTGTTAATCGGGGTCAGCTCTTTAATTAGTCCGTTTTGCTTATGCTAAAATAGTCTTTATACAAAGAAAGCGTATAGTGAATATACGCCTTTTTTGTATGATATCTTTTCTTGTTAAAAATATTAGTTATAGTTTACAGTAACTGTAAATGGTGTTGCAGATGTATATGTACCTGCAGCCTGGCTTGCACCTACCGTTAAAGTAGCACCTACTGTTAAAGTTGAAGTACCCGAAGTAAGTGTACCTGTACCAGATGGGCTGCTTGTAAATGTTGCAGCAGTCATGGTATTTGCGCCACTTGACAATGTAGTTGAAGTACCTGGCAATGTAATGGCGTAAGTATAACCAGACTGACCGGTTACAGTAAATGCCGCTGCAGCCACAGTACCGGTAGTTGCAGGTAAAGTAACACCACCTGTAACTGTACGTGCACCTGTTGCAGGTAACACTACTGTTCCGCCGGTTGCACCGACTGCTATGTTACCAAAGCTCATGTCTGTAGTTTTAGAAATAGCAATTGGGGTAACAATGGTTGCAGTAGCTGTAGCAGTTGCAGATGCCTGAGCGAAAGATGCCGTGTTAGCCATTAAAATAAGGCCGAAAGCACAAGCAGCAATTGTAAATAATTTCTTCATGTTGGTTTGTTTAAGAGTGTTAATCTGATAGTTTCTTATTAATTGTTTAAATGTTCTTAGGCTATTTACGATACAATGTTAATAAATAATTTGCTAAGTGAAAAATCAAGCCCTTGAAATTATATTATAAAGAACAAGCATAGTTAACTGGCTATAACTGTACCAATTACACAAAACACGCTTAATAACAGCTTGAACAATGTTTTTATATTTTACACTGTGGAATTATGGGGAATTTTGGGGCGAAAATATTTTTACTAATTTTTAATTCCACATAACCTTAAACGACAAAATTCCACAAAATGAGCAAGTTACCATCGCTTATTAACTTATTGGGCAACCATTTTTTTACCTGATGCCTTGGCCTGTGATATTAAATATTACCGGCTGTAAGTTTGTTGCAAAAGATGCAACCTGCCTAAACTTTTTAAGCTAAAAATGCGTTATAGGGGTTAACAAAATTGCTTTGATAGCAGCGTTGTGAAGTTTTATGCTATATTTAGCAAAACAGTAACAGATAACGATGCAGAGATAATTACCCAAAAGCTTATTTATTTACCATTTGTTCATCATTTTGCATCATCATTTTAAATTACCCCGTTTAAAATATCAGTATAGGTTAGCCAACCACCGTTTTCTTTTAAAGTACAAGTATTGCTTTATCATTTTTTTTGTTGCACGGATAGCTGTCGCCAATGCCCAGGTAGCAGATACCGTCAGAAAAGACACCATTTCGGCTAAGAGAGACACCGCGCATGTACAGACAGCCACTACTCCTCAGCCCGGGATCAGCACATCTGTTAAGGGTAAGGTAGTAGATGCCAAAACAGGCAAGCCGCTATCATTCATTAGCATTAAGTTTGACGGTACCGGCTACGGCACAGACAGCAACGACGATGGTGAGTTTTGGCTGACCGCCTCAGGTTCTTATACCAAAGTGACTTTTAGCACGGTAGGCTATCAGTCCGTTACCAGAAATATCCAGCCCGGTAAACTTAACGAGCTGAGTATAAAGCTTTCGGGCAAAACCACGCAGTTAAAAGAGGTAGTGGTTAAATCGGGCAAGAAGCAACCATACAGAAATAAAGGCAACCCTGCCGTCGAACTCATTCAACAAGTAATAGACCACAAGGCATTAAACCGTGCACAGAGCAGCGATTATCTTCAGTTTGATCAATATGAACGCATAGGTTTTTCGGTTTACAACTTTCCGCCGTCTTTATTAAAAAGTGGCTTTTTGCGACCATATAGTTTTATGGTAGACACACTGCAGAAAATTAACGGCAAGCCGCAAACATCCATTCCTATTTACTTATCGGAAAAGCTGTCTGAACATTTCTACCGCAAGCAGCCCGAGAAAACTATCGAAATCGTAACGGCTCAAAAAGCCAGCAACGTGCTTAAATTTATAGACACCGCCGGGTTGGGCGTTTACCTCAACAGGCTTTATGGTAACACTATAGACATTTATGAGAACAACATTTTCATTGTGGCTAATCAATTTTTAAGCCCTATTGCCGATCATTCTCCCAACTATTACAAGTTCTTTATTACCGACACCATCAATACTGATAAAGGGAAACTTATTCAACTAAGCTTTACGCCCCGTAATAAAGGCGACCTGTTGTTTGAAGGTACGTTATATGTTACACTGAACGGACGCTACGCGGTCGAAGGTTGCGACCTGAATGTGAACCATCAGATCAATATCAACTTTATGCGCAGTTTAAATGTGCATCTCGATTTTGAGGACTACCCCGACGGTCGTTATTATTTAAAGAAAAGCGACGTAAAAGCCGACTTTGGGCTATTTAAAAACAAAGGCTTGAGCATTTTTGGCGACAGGGTGGTAAACTATACCAATTACAAACTTAACGCGCCCCGAAGCCCCGCGTTTTATGAGGGTAAAAGTGAGCAGGTAACGGCTAATTCGGTCAAATTGGATACTGCTTTCTGGAACCGTAACCGTACAGATAGTCTTAATAAACAACAATCTACCGCGTACGCGCACATCAGCAGACTGGAGACTATGAAGTCTTATAAGCGTTTAAATTGGTGGGCGTCAACCATAACCGGCGGGTACGCTAACACAGGTCCCTTCCAGATCGGACAGATCGGGGATATTTATTTTCACAGCCCGGTAGAAGGTTCGCGTTTTCAGTTAGGCGGCCGCAGTACGCCAAAGTTGGATAGCACCATCTATTTAGAGGGCTATGGTGCCTACGGAACGCGGGACAAGCAATTTAAATTTAACGCTGCCACGTACTTCTCGCTCAATAAGACACCGTTCTACCGATACCCTAATGATTATTTTAAGGTCAGCTATTTCTATGATATCGGCAGACCGGGGCAAAGCAATTCTGTTACCAGCGGTTCTACACCATTAGGTTCCTTCCAGTCGAGCGTAAGCGATTATTTTCAATACACCCGTATTGTGCGCCTGGACTACGTAAAGGATTTTCTCAATCACTTCTCTTACCAGGTAAGCCTGAAAAACCAAAATCAACAAGCGGCAGGATCATTGATCTATCAACTTAACGACCCTGCGGGCACAGTCATTAATACTTTAAGTACAACTGAGGTTGGCTTGCACCTGCGTTACGCGCCACATGAGCAGTTTATACAAGGCACGCAGTACCGCCACACCATTTACAGCAAGTATCCCATTATCAACCTGCAAATAGATAAAGGCCTGAGCAATGTTTTTCATAGCAATTACAATTACGTAAACGTACAGCTAAACATTGCCAAGCGTTTTTATTATTCTCAGTTAGGCACGGCAGACGTTACGCTGCTGGGCGGTTACCTAGGCGGCAAGGTGCCTTTCCCGCTGTTGAACATCTCCCCTGCTAACCAGTCGCTGGAATATGATCCTGATGCATACAACAAAATGTATTACCTGGAATTTGTGAGCGACCATTACGCGGGTATCAACTACACCGAGAACTTCAACGGCTTTTTCCTGAACAAAATTCCGCTGATAGAGCATTTAAAATGGCGCGAGTACTTGTCATTCAAAGCATTGATCGGTGGCGTACGTAAAGAGAATGACCCAGCATATTCTATTGGATTATACCGTTTCCCAACAGGTGGTGCCAGCGGCACCGGAACTTATTCGCTGGGAAGTAAACCATATTTAGAAGGCGGTGTGGGTATAGGTAATATCTTTAAGCTGATCCGTGTAGATGTGATCAAACGTTTCAACTACCTGGACCACCCGGGCGTGACACCGTATGGTCTTAAGCTAAGCTTCAGTCCGGATTTGTAGTAGCGACACGCATTTGTGTAAGTTGCACACCAATTGTATCTTGCACACTTATCAGCTAACCAAAACCAATTATGAACTTCAAAAAATATACTTCGGCGGCACTGCTGTGCGTGGTTACCTTTGGCGGCTTCGCTCAGGTAAAAAAGCAAGGCGCGCATGCTAATAAAATGGATCAGTTCGTTTCGCAACTGATGTCTAAAATGACGCTCGACGAGAAAATTGGCCAGCTTAACCTGGTTACCAGCGGACAGGCTACTACAGGTGCCGTGGTAAATAATGGTGTCGAAGCCGGAATAAAGGCGGGTAACATTGGCGGCATCTTCGGTTTGTACGGTGTTGACAAGGTGCGCAAGGTGCAGGAGTTAGCGGTGAATAACACCCGTATGCATATCCCGCTGATATTTGGTTTAGATGTAATTCACGGCCACCGCACTATATTCCCTATCCCGTTGGGTATGTCGGCAACATGGGATATGCCCTTGATAGAGCGCGCTGCAAAGATCGCGGCCAGCGAGGCCACAGCAGAAGGTTTAAATTGGGTATTCTCGCCAATGGTTGATATTTCGCGCGACCCGCGCTGGGGCCGCATTTCGGAAGGTTCTGGCGAAGACCCATGGTTAGGCTCGCAGATAGCAAAGGCCATGATCAAAGGCTACCAGGGCACCAGCATGACCAACGCCGACGCGGTAATGGCTTGTGTAAAACACTTTGCCTTGTATGGTGGCGCTGAGGCAGGTCGCGAATACAATACAGTAGACATGAGCCTTATAAAAATGTACCAGGACTATCTGCCGCCATACAAAGCAGCACTTGACGCGGGCGCGGGTAGTTTTATGAGTTCTTTCAATACAATTAACGGCGTTCCGGCAACAGCCAATCAATGGCTGCTTACAGATCTGCTGCGCAAACAATGGGGCTTTAAAGGCTTTGTAGTTTCAGACTACACTTCTGTTAACGAATTAAGTGACCACGGCCTTGGCGACCTGCAAACAGTGTCGGCACTGGCATTAAAGGCCGGCCTGGATATGGATATGGTTGGCGAGGGCTTTTTAAAGACCTTGAAAAAATCTTTAAGCGAAGGCAAGGTAGCCAAAGCCGAAATCGATATGGCCTGCCGCCGTGTGCTCGAAGCGAAGTACAAGCTGGGATTGTTTGACAATCCGTATAAATCTATTAGCGCGGAGCGCGAAGCAAAGAACGTTTTGACAAACGCCAACCGCCAGGCAGCTAAAGAAACCGCAGAACACTCTTTTGTGTTGCTGAAAAACAAAGGTCAGTTGCTGCCATTAAAAAGGTCGGGCACCATCGCTCTGATTGGCGCGTTGGCAGATAATCACTCAGAAATGTTGGGTACCTGGGTTATCGCCGGCGACCCTAATAAATCTGTAAGTGTTATTGATGGTGTTAAACGCGCTGCCGGCCCAGATGTAAAGGTACTTTACGCCCGCGGGTCAAATTTCACAGATGACTCGTTGCTAAATGAGCGCGCTTGGTTTTTTGGTATGAAGCAACAGCGCGACGATCGCCCCGCGCAGGACATGATAGACGAGGCTGTGAAAACGGCTAAGAAAGCAGATGTTGTTGTGGCAGTAGTTGGCGAGTCGGCCAATATGACCGGCGAATCATCAAGCCGCTCTGACATTAGTATCCCCGAAACGCAGCAGGAGCTATTGCGTGCACTGGTTAAAACAGGCAAACCAATTGTTGCAGTGCTATTTAACGGCCGCCCGTTAACCTTAACCTGGGAGAATGATCACATTGATGCCATGCTTGATGTTTGGGCGCCGGGTACAGAAGCAGGTAATGCCATTGGCGATGTATTATTTGGTAACTATAATCCATCGGGTAAGATCACCGCAACCTTTCCGCGCAGTGTAGGCCAAATACCTATTTACTACGCGCACAAAAACACAGGCCGTCCCTTCAGCGGAAAAGGAAATGCCAAGTTCCGTTCAGATTATATCGATATATCTAACGACCCTTTATTCCCGTTCGGTTACGGTTTAAGCTATACTACATTTGGCTACAGCCCTGTTAAATTGAGCAAGACCAATTTAAAAGGCAATGAAACGCTTACTGCGACAGTCACCGTAACAAACACCGGTAAATTGTCCGGCGAAGAAACCGTACAACTTTACGTTGGCGATCCGGTAGCCACCATCAGCCGTTCCGTAAAGGAGTTAAAAAACTTTAAAAAGATCATGTTACAGCCCGGCGAGCAAAAAGACGTTACTTTCAACATCACCACTCAAGACCTTAAATTCTTTAATAATAAACTGGTTTACGATTGGGAACCAGGACAATTCAATATCGAAATAGGCACCAACTCAGCAGATACGCATAAGGCATCTGTACAGTGGGTTAAATAACAGCGCCATAATTTATTTTAAGCCTCGCAGGAAACTGCGGGGCTTTTTTTGTGCCTGCAAAATCCGGACAGCATACTATTCCGTTAATTATTACAAACCGACGCTACATCTACAAGTAAAACAATCAACCATCTACCTATGAAAACATTGTTTGCAATAGCTTTATCGCTGGTATCGTTTTTTAGTCCGGCAAACAAACCCGTACCGGTTATAGAACTGAATAAGTTTGCGGGCAAGTGGTATTCGCTGTACTCTATACCAACCATGTTTGATAAGAATACCCAGCAAACCACCACAATGTATACCTTAAATAAAGACGGTTATTATAACGTACTTACTGAGGCACACAAAGATGGCGATCTTAAAACATACCGATCGAAGTTGTTCCCTGTTGCGAATGTTGCAAACGGGCAGTTCAAAGCACAGTTTCTGTGGCCTTTTAAAGTAGATTATTGGGTGATAGAGGTTGCAGACGATTATTCTTACGTAGTAGTTGGCCACCCGGATAAAAAGTTTCTTTTCATTATGTCGCGCAAGCCAGAGATGGATGAGAAACTGCACGAAGAAATAGTAGCCCGTTGCAAAGCCAAGGGTTACGACGTTGCTAAACTTACCTCACAACACCATCATGCGTAAGGTTTGTGCCTATATCGTTAACCGTTACCTTACCCATCCGGATTGCCTGCTGCCTTTTCTGCAGTTGTAACACCGCTTAGCTTAAATGATAGTTTTTGTTATTTTTGACAAAATTTATTACTCATGAGCGAACTCATAAAATCATTATTAAACGACGCTAAATCTGCAATGGATAAGGCGATAGACCATGCTGATAACGAATTGAGCAAAATACGCGCAGGCAAAGCCAGCCCTGCTATGCTTGATGGTATATTGGTAGATTATTATGGTTCGCCAACTCCTTTGGCACAAGTAGGTAGTGTAAACACGCCTGATGCACGTACCATTGTTGTACAGCCATGGGAAAAATCATTGTTAGGCGCCATTGAGAAAGCCATAATGGAAGCCGACCTGGGCGTGAACCCACAAAATGATGGTGTCATCATCCGTATTAATGTTCCGCCGTTGACAGAAGAACGCCGCCGCGACTTGGTAAAAAAGGTTAAAGCTGAGGCTGAGAACGGCAAAGTATCTGTACGTAACATCCGTAAAGACATTAATGACAAGATCCGCAAGCTAAAATCTGAAGGCGTATCTGAAGACGAAATGAAAACCGGCGAAGGCGAAGTTCAGAAACTCACTGATACTTATATCGTTAAAGTTGACAAGCTTAGCGAGGTTAAAGAAAAAGATATCATGACGGTTTAACATAAACCCAATGTCAAATTAAAGGGAATGAGCGCTTTGCGCCATTCCCTTTTTTATTTTTGCAAAACTTATGAAGGTACTCTTAAACTACTTATCAAACTATAAATGGGTTGTAGTGCTTGCCCTTGTGTTGGCAGGCGTTAACATGGGTTTCTCGCTCTTAGACCCTTACATCACCGGCCGTATTGTCGACAACTTTATTGAAAAACGCACCACTTTACAATACAACCAATTTGTATGGGGTGCTGTGGGCTTGGTGGGCCTGGCTGTTGGCGCGGCAATGGTATCGCGCATCGCCAAAAACCTGCAGGATTATTACACCAACATTATCGTACAGAAAGTTGGCGCTAAAATGTATGCCGATGGCCTGAAGCATTCCCTTGAGCTGCCTTTTCAGGTATTTGAAGACCAGCGGAGCGGTGAAACCCTGGGCATACTGCAAAAGGTCCGTCTTGATTGTGAAAAGTTCATCACCTCCTTTATCAGTGTGTTATTCATCAGTTTCATCGGGATGATCTTCGTTATAGTCTATTCGGTAAGCGTAAGTTATAAGGTAACGTTGGTTTATTTCGCGGCCATTCCAGTTATCACTTTTGTCAGCATGGCCTTAAGCCGGAAGATCAAAACCATCCAAAGAAAAATTGTTGGTGAAACTACAGCGCTGGCAGGCTCAACTACCGAGTCGTTGCGTAATATTGAATTAGTGAAAAGCCTTGGGCTGGTGAACCAGGAAATAGAACGGTTAAATAATACTACCTACAAGATCCTTGACCTGGAGCTTAAAAAAGTAAAGTATGTGCGCAGCATGAGCTTTGTGCAGGGGACCACGGTTAACTTTGTTCGCAGCACTATGGTTGTGGTGTTGTTGATACTGATCTTTAATACTACCATATCGCCTGGACAATATTTTAGCTTCTTGTTCTACTCTTTCTTCTTATTCAATCCTCTACAGGAATTAGGAAACGTGATTCTTACCTGGCGCGAAGCTGAGGTGTCGCTTGGCAACTTCCAGCGTATACTAAGTATACCGATAGATAAGAAGCCCGCAAAACCGGTCTTGATCGAGAAGCTAAAGAAACTTGCTTTTGAAAAGGTAACATTTAAACACCTTACCGCGAACCGTAACGCGCTTAATCATATCAGTTTTGAAACCAATACAGGTGACACCATCGCCTTTGTTGGGCCGTCAGGCTCGGGTAAAACTACGCTGGTAAAACTATTGGTTGGCTTATACCAACCGCTTGAAGGCGACATTCTTTACAACGATGTGCCAAGTAACGAGATCGACCTTGACCAGTTGCGCGAACGCGTTGGTTTTGTAACGCAGGACACACAACTATTTTCGGGCACCATTAGAGAAAATTTGAAATTCGTGCGCCCGGATGCGACGGACGATGAGTGTATGAACGTACTGCACCGTGCCGCCTGTCAAAGTTTGTTGGCCAGGGCAGATAAAGGCCTTGACAGCGTGATCGGAGAAGGCGGCGTAAAGGTTTCCGGCGGAGAAAAGCAGCGTTTATCCATAGCACGTGCATTATTGCGCAGGCCGGATATTTTGGTGTTTGATGAAGCAACCTCGGCGCTGGACTCACTCACTGAAGAAGAGATCACGCAAACTATCCGCGATGTTTCAGAAAAGCAGGATCATATAACGATACTTATAGCACACCGGCTATCTACCATCATGCATGCCGATACCATCCACGTTCTGGAGAAAGGGCATATCGTAGAATCGGGCAAGCACCACGAACTACTCCTGCAAAAAGGCTTGTACTACGCCATGTGGCGACAGCAGATCGGTGAAAAATATACATTGGAAGAAACGGCAAATGTTCTATAACATTTGCCGTTTCTTCATTTAGTTGTGTATTAGACATTTAAAAAGATGAAGGTAGCGCTACTTATTGACACACAAAGTTTTACGAAAGTTCATTTCCACTAGATAAATTCATACTTAAAAGTAGGTATTGATTAAATATTTACCTTTTCAATCGCGATTTTCGTAATTATTTCATTATTTAAAAATTCAGAGCATATTTTAAGCTCCATATTTAATGTTTTTAGCTTGACGTCGGAGTTTTTTACCAATTTCTTAAATAATTTAATACATTTTTATCTTAAACTCCCATTAATTATCATATTTTCATCGTATTAGGTTTTGTTTTATTGAAATCTTAATCTAAATTGGATTTCAACTAATTTAATTACGCATGAAAAAAACTTTACTTAGTGTTTTATGGGTATTGCTATTGATAGGCCAGGTGGCCTTTGCCCAAACCAGAACGGTAACCGGTACGGTTACCGGAAAAGACGATGGCTTACCGCTTCCGGGAGTAAGTGTAATTGTTAAAGGTACCAAAACCGGTACTCAAACTAAAGTGGACGGTACCTTCTCTATTAAGGTACCGCAAGGCGATGCTTTAGTTTTCACTTACATTAGTTTTGCCAGTCAAACAATTGTACCACAAGGCAACCGACCATTAAACGTTGTACTGGTTGGCAGCAGCAGCGACCTTAACGAAGTGGTGGTGGTTGGTTATGGCAGGCAATCTAAAAGAGAGAACGTGGGTAGCATTGCACAGGTAAAAGGCTCTGAACTTGCACAGCAGCCCGTTCAAAATTTTGAGCAGGCACTAGCCGGTAAAGCTGCGGGTGTGCAGATCACAATTCCGAACGGGGTATTGAACACCCCACCGGTGTTTCACATTCGTGGTACTAACTCAATTTCTTTAAGCTCGCAGCCATTAATCATTGTTGATGGGGTGGTAAGCTTCACAGGCGATTTCAGCGGTGGCGAATCAGGCGGCAACGCGCTTGCGAACATTAATCCTGATGACATCGAAGACGTTTCTATTTTAAAAGACGCTTCGGCCACTGCCATCTATGGTAGCCGTGGAGCCAACGGTGTGGTGTTGATCACAACCAAAAAAGGTAAAAAGGGATCTGCAACCGTTAGCGTAGACTCATGGGCCGGTATGACAAAAGTTTTCAGGTTACCAAAAGTGCTTGACGCTTTTCAGTATGTAAATCTTAAAAATGAGGCTTTAGTTAACGCAGGGTTGTATAATACAAATGCTGCAAACGGCGCTTTGGCCTTTACAACATTAACGCCAGATGCCAACGGCAATCCTATTAACACCGACTGGACAAAGGTGGTTTATCGTACAGGCCATTCGTATAATAGTTCTATCAGCGTATCGGGAGGTACCGATAAAACCACTTATTACGGATCTGTTAATTATACTAAGCAGCAAGGTGTGATTGTAAAAAATGATTACGAAAGCAAAGGCATGTTGTTTAATGTTGATCATAAAGCTAATAAGTACATTACTATCGGCGCCAAGTTAAGCTATGCAAACCAGCTTAACCTTGCAGCAACGTCGTCTGGCTCTTTAAACGGCGAGGCCTATGCCACAGCAGGTCTTGGGCGTATAGCTGTTCTGCTGCCACCCAACCTGGGTATTTATAACAATGATGGCACTTACAACTTAAACCCAAGCGGTGCAGGCATTGGTTTGATGAACAACGCGGGTTACGCTATTAGCTATCCAAACCCTCAGCCTGCTATAGACTTGGACAGGGCCAATAATGAGATAAACCATACCGCTGCCAATGTTTACTTACAGGTAAGCCCTGCGCCATGGGTTACTCTTAAAACGCAATACGGCGTTGACTATCTGTATAGCAACAACGATACCTTTTTTAACCCTATCTCAAACTTCTCTGTGAGTAATGGTGTGCAGGTAAACTCTGCCAGCGCAACGGATAATTACCTGCAAAACAAGCGTTACGTGTGGGACAATACCATACAGTTCGACAGGACGTTCTTTGCAAAGCACGCGGTAAGCTTATTATTAGGTAATGAGCAGCAAAATACTACCGTTTATGGGTTCGGTTTACAAAGGTCCATATTGTCAGATCCTTCATTCAACCAGATCCAATCAGGGTTTGTCAACGTAGTACAAAGCAGTACAGGTACCAATCAAAATACTGGGAATTACCTCGTTTCATTCTTTGGCCGTTTAAGCTACAACTTCGATCAGAAATACTTCCTGACAGGTACTTTACGTAAAGATGGGTATTCTGCATTTGGGTCAAACAGCAAATATGGCTACTTTCCGGGTGTAGGTGCCGGTTGGGAAGTTACCAAAGAAAAATTCTGGACAGGAATTGGTGCCGATAAAGTATTTAGCAGCTTTAAATTGAAAGCCAGTTACGGTTCTGTTGGTAACAACGCGGGGTTGCCAGATTTTGCTGGTACAACTTTTTACTCAAGCGGTTTGTATAACGGCAACCCTACATTGGGGCCCAATGCAAATGGCAACAATTTGTTAAGGTGGGAAAAAAGCCAGAAAACTGACGTTGGTTTAGATTTTGGTATCCTTAATGACCGCGTTACAGCCGAGGTTGGCTTGTACAGAAACGACATTACAGGTTTGATCTTTAACGTGCCTACCGCCCCATCTGCGGGTTTGGCCAGCAACCCTTACGTAAACATCGGTTCTATGTATAATAAAGGTTATGAGGTAAATATAAACGCAGACATCATTCGCACTCCCAAATTTAAGTGGACGTCTAACTTCAACATTGCGTTTAATCAAAACACCATTACAGCGTTAATTCCCGGAACAGATCAGTTTACTTATTCAACTTCGAGCTTAGAAACAGCAAACATTAACCGTGTAGGTGGATCTGTTGGCGACCTTTACATCATCAAAACCGCCGGCATTGATCCAAACAACGGCCGCCGCATTTTCCTGAATGCTGCCGGCAAGCAGATCGAGTACACCTTTACCGGCACGCAACACTGGTATAATTTGGACGGCACACCATACTTGACTGCTGCCGGTACGCCAAATACAATTAATCAATCTGCAGACGCATCAGATTATGGCAATGCTGTTCCGAAATTTGTCGGAGGCTTTAACAACAGCTTTAGATACGGCAACTTCGATTTAAGTACCACCTTCACATTTCAGTTAGGGTTTTACTTGTATTATGGCACAGGTGCTACTTTGACAGATCAGCGTTTCTGGAACAACTCCACAGACATTTTAGATCATTGGACAACACCCGGACAAGTGGCTAAATTTCCTAAGGTTGTTTTTGGTGATAACGTATCTAACGGTACGTCATTCCCAACAGATTTTAATACATATAGAGGCGACTTCCTAAAGTTGAAGACCGTAAATCTGGGTTACACCTTACCAAAATCCGTGTTAAGCCACATTGGTTTGCAAAGCTTAAGAATATACGCAACTGCGTATAACCTGTTTGTGATAACTAAATATCCGGGACCTGATCCGGAAGTTGGTTCAAACGGAACAGCTAATAGCACCCCTGGTGTAGACCGTAATACAGCTGCAAATGGCAGAACATTCACAGCAGGTTTCTCACTTAAATTCTAATGCTTAATTTAAAAGAAATGAAAAAGAGATTTTTATTCATCATAGGCGTAGCGTTACTAAGTAGTTACTCTTGCCAAAAAGATAAATTATACCCCGCATCGGCGACGCAGGTTGTAGCGGATGATCAATATCTGCCGTTCTCTACGTCGGCACGTGTGGTTAGCCAGGTACTGGGGCTTTATTCAAATATGCGCAGTGGCCAATTTTATGGTGGCCGTTTACAAGTTTATAATGACGTTAAAGCAGAAAATTGGCTAAACAACACATCTAACTCTGTTACGGCATATCAAACATGGACCCAAACTGTTAACAGTACAAGCTCTGAAGTACTGAACCTTTGGTCGCAGGCTTATTTTACTATCAACAACTGCAATCTGTTTTTAGAGGGCATGGCGGCAAAAGGATCGTCAGTAGTTGGGGCAACGTTGGCTGCAAATTATATTGCAGAAGCAAAGTTTGTAAGGGCTGCATCTTATTACGCACTTTTAAATATGTATTGCCCGCCATTCGCTAAGGATAACGGCGCAAGCCCGGGTGTGCCCTTACGCCTAACAGGCAATTCTGTATTTGCAAGTTATGATCTGGCCCCGTCAACGGTTGCACAAGTGTTTGCGCAGGTAGTTTCAGACCTAAATGACGCAGAAGCCGGTTTACCACTTACCTACGGCGATGCCACCAACAACACCACACGCGCGCATAGAAATACCGCAATTGCGTTTAAGACCAGGGTGTTCCTTGCAATGCAACAGTATTCAAGTGTAATAACAGAAGCCAATAAAATTGTAAGTGCAACAGCGCCTTTCACCGCAACAACCGGCGTGGCTAATACTATGCAAACCGCAGTAGCTAACGTTTATAAAGCGCCCTATACCACTACAGAGTCTATACTCTCAATGCCATTTACTACTACAGAGCCTGTTGGGAGCCAAAATGCCTTGGCAGACTACTTTTCGGGCTTGGGTTCATCTGAATTTTATTTAAACCCCGCCGGTGTATTAGCAGATGCAACGTGGAAGTCTACCGATGCACGCCGCGCTTTAATTACTGTTAAAAACAGCAAAAGCTACACACTTAAATATCCCGGCACTTCGCCGTATCTGGACTGGGCACCGGTTATACGCTATCCTGAAGTTCTATTAAGCTTAGCAGAAGCACGCGTTAGAAGCACAAACACCATAGACGCGCAGGCTTTGGCCTTGCTTAATGCGGTTCGTGGTCGCTCTGATGCCAGTACAGTGTATACAGCTGCAAGTTTTGCTACACCTGCCGCATTTGCCAATGCCATAGTGCAGGAAAGGAATATAGAGTTTTTAGCAGAGGGCTTGCGCTGGAATGATGAATGGCGTTTACAACTCACCATCCCATCTAAAAATGCCAGTATACCTGCAGTAGCTGCTACAGACCCGGCTTACATCTGGCCAATGTCTGGTAATGAGCAATTGTATAACAAACTTATAGGCAGATAATTGCCCAAAATGGCCTATTGAGCAAGCCGCCCCGACAGGGCGGCTTTTTTATGCGCTAAATTTTAATGTTGCTGATGATGTATTTACTTGCAGCGTTGCC
Source organism: Mucilaginibacter ginkgonis (assembly GCF_009754905.2). NCBI lineage: Bacteria > Pseudomonadati > Bacteroidota > Sphingobacteriia > Sphingobacteriales > Sphingobacteriaceae > Mucilaginibacter > Mucilaginibacter ginkgonis. The sequence continues at coordinate 2,865,978 of NZ_CP066775.1, forward strand.
TCACGGCCAAGAATAAGTGCGTTATTATCGTCTACGTGACCGGCCGGGAAATCGAATGCAACCGGGTAGTCATAGTCCTTCACCAGGTTCATTACGATTTGCGGAACTGTAAAGCCAAAGGGAATGTCATTATCTTTTAATCCTGTAAATCCGCCGATAATCAACCCCGCCAGATGTTTGAGTTTGCCGGCACGTTTCAGGGTGTATAGCATTCGGTCTATCGAGTACAGATACTCCCCCACATCCTCCAGGAAAAGAATTTTGCCGGAATAATCAAAATCAGAAGCCGACGCCAAAATGTTTACCAATAGCGACAAGTTGCCGCCGATTATTTCAGCTGTTGCAGAGCCGGGTCGGTTGGCCTCCCTGGTATTAAATTGATAGCTCAGCTCTTCGCCAAATAATGCCTTTCGTAGATTTTCTAAAGATCGAGTGCTTGCGTCCGGAATATTTACCGGCATCTGCCCGTGGATGCTTTGCAAACCATAATTAGCCCATACATGCGAGTGCAGCACGGTTATATCACTAAAACCAACAAGCCATTTCGGGTTAGTTTTTAATACATCGAAATTTATTTCATCAATGATCCGCACAGTACCATAGCCACCGCGCGCCGCAAAAATGGCTTTAACTTCGGTATCATCTATAAACTTTTGCATATCAGCAGTGCGCAAGGCATCATCCCCTGCAAACTGGTGCCAGGTGGCCGATAATGTATCGCCTAAAACCACCCGCAATCCCCACGATCTTAGTAGCGCTAATGCATCATCCATTTGTGTTTGCGGCTTTTTTGCCGGGCAGATAATGGCAACCAGGTCGCCTTTTTTAAGGTACGGGGGGCTTATGCTCATTTTTATAAATTATCTTTGCCAAGTTAAAATAACGCGTTAACACTTTGGAAGATCAAAATTATAAAAGATATACCATTACGGCCGCTTTACCCTACGCTAACGGCCCAAAACACATAGGGCACCTGGCGGGGGCGTACATCCCTGCAGATATTTATGCCCGCTACCTGCGTCTCAAAAAACGCGACATTGTTTTTGTTTGCGGTTCTGACGAGCATGGCACCGCCATTGCCAACCAGGCGATGAAAGAAAACACCACGCCGCAGGCTATTGTAGACAAATATCACGAGCAGATAAAATGGTGTTTCGAAAAACTGGATATCTCTTTTGACATTTATCACCGCACCAGTTCACAACTGCACCATGAGACCGCTCAGGAGTTTTTTAAGCAGCTATATGATAAAGGAGATTTTGTAGAAAAGGTGTCTGACCAATATTTTGATACTGTTGCCAATGTTTTCCTTGCCGACCGTTACATTATCGGCACGTGCCCTAATTGTGGTAACGAAAAAGCTTATGGCGACCAATGCGAACGCTGCGGCACATCATTAAGCCCGGAAGAACTGATCAACCCACACTCTGCATTGAGCGGCGAAAAGCCCGTATTAAAACCTACTAAACACTGGTATCTGCCGTTGGATAGATATGAAGGTTTTTTAAAAGAGTGGATACTGAACGGCCATGCTTCCGACTGGAAAACCAACGTTTATGGCCAGTGCAAAAGCTGGATAGATGGCGGCCTGCACCCGCGTGCGGTAACCCGCGATTTGGACTGGGGCATAAAAGTTCCATTGGCAGATGCAGATGGCAAGGTACTATATGTGTGGTTTGATGCGCCAATTGGCTATATATCCGCTACTAAACAATGGGCTATTGATAACAACAAAGACTGGGAACCTTATTGGAAAAGTAATGATACCAAGCTGGTACACTTTATTGGCAAGGATAATATCGTGTTCCATTGCATTGTGTTCCCGGTGATGTTAAAAGCGCAGGGCGAGTACATCTTACCGCAAAATGTTCCGGCAAATGAATTTATGAACCTGGAGGGCGACAAAATGTCGACCAGCAGGGGCTGGAGTATCGAGATGCATGAGTACATCAATGACTTCCCGGGCAAGACCGACGAATTGCGTTATTATCTGACAGCTATTGCACCTGAGACCAGTGACAGTGAATTTACCTGGAAAGATTACCAGGCACGTGTGAATAACGAGTTGGTAGCCATCCTCGGTAATTTTGTAAACCGTGTAATGGTGCTTATGCATAAGTATTTCGACGGAACGATCACTGCCGATGACGACGTTGATTTTACTGATGAAGGTCTTAGCAGTTCTGTGGGTAATTTATACGACGAGTTAGAGGTTAGTTTCGAAGCGTATAAATTCCGCCAGGCACAGCAAGTGGTAATAGAAATGGCGCGATTGGGCAACCGCTACCTTACCGAAAAAGAGCCATGGAAAACATTTAAGAGCGACCCGGAAACAACGCGCGATGCCTTGCATAATTGCGTGGTGTTGATTGGCCACCTGGCGACTGGCCTGCAGCCCTTCCTGCCGCAAACTGTGACCAAATTGCTTATGATGTTGAACCTACCTGCCGAGATGATCACCTTTGATAGTGAACTTAAGTTTGCTAACGGTCATAAACTTGGTGAGCCTGCTTTATTATTCGAAAAGATAGACGATGAGGTGATCCAAGTACAAATAGATAAGCTAAATGCCAAAGCGCAAGCCATCGCAGAACCGCTAGCTGAAATCGAAGTGACTCACGAGATACAGCCTGCTAAAGAAAATATCAATTACGACCAGTTCGCGGCCATGGATATACGCGTGGGTACAGTATTGACAGCTGAGTTGGTTCCGAAAACCAAGAAGCTGATGAAGCTGACCATCAACACAGGTATTGATACAAGAACGGTGGTATCCGGCATTGCAGAACATTTTGAACCTGATGAGATAATTGGCAAACAGGTAAGCATCCTGGTAAACCTTGAACCGCGCGAACTGCGGGGGATCCTTTCGCAAGGTATGATCCTTATGGCAGAAAATCCGGAAGGCAAACTGGAATTCGTGGCACCAGCGAATCAAACTGTCGCCGGGTCAATCATTAAATAAAAAACAAATACAAAAGTGTCAAGAGCGGATTAACTTGTTAGATTACCATCTGCACATTTTGAAATCTGCAAACTCGCACATTTTCTTACATTTGCACATTAAACAGGTCCCGTAGTTCAACGGATAGAATAGAAGTTTCCTAAACTTTTGATATGAGTTCGATTCTCGTCGGGACCACATAAGAAGCCCTTTCAATATTGAAAGGGCTTCTTTGTTGGCGATGTGCTGCTGGCACTCTCGAACTGGGGTGCCACGCACCGCGATAAACTGCGTAAAGAACGGTAAGCTACTGAATTGGGCCTGAGGTAAGGAAGTCTTTAAGCGCTACTAGTTTATCAGTATTGATTAGATCTACGCCACAACTAAGCAGTTCCTGCCATACATTCTTCTTATCGGGCGATGCCCAAAGTCTTACCTTTTTACCGAAACGATGCGCAACTGCCACCAAATCACATAGCTTTTGCCGCTCGGCCTTTGATATATCGCCGCGACCATCCCATGTAAGCAGTTTAGAATATTTACAACTTGCGGTTTGGTAAATGTTATGGGTTAGTGTGTCTTGCCGGCTCTTCATCAGGTCTTCGTCAATGAAAGCCAGCCTGTCTGTTTGTGACTTTAATAATCGGTATGGCTTATGGCCGCTAAGCACTACCGTGATCTTACGCTGTACAAATTGTCCGTTCTCGTAGCCGGATATTACAGACCGGTATTTCTCCAGCAACTTTTGCAAGGCCAGATAAGTTTCGTCAGCATCAGATTTGATGTCTATCATTAGCATAACGGGGTAAGATGGGCATGCTGCCTGGGTACTTTTACCATTTATACAATCTGCCAAAGGTTTGAGGTATAGCTTCTCTAACGTTTTGTTGCGATGCAAAAAGGGCAGTATGTGGGCTACCACCAATTTTCCTTCGCGCAGATAAACATCGGCTTCAATGTGCGTATATCCATTCTCCAGGGCGTCATATAATGGTCTTTTATGCCAGTAATCGTTATGGGCGAAAGCATTAACTAAAGAAGGGGTTTGGGGGCGGGCGGCATGGCCGATTATCATCAGGGCAAGCAGGATAAATAATTTTAGGTGCTTAGGGCAATGGCTTGCTGTCTGCATCGTCAGTAATTATTTAACGCGAAATTACCGCCGCAATGTATCTAAATGATTACGCCATCATAAAGTGTTAAGCACTTTTATGTTAAGAATAAAGTTTAATTGGGCCATGCTCTTGTTGCGGAGCGCTGCACGCGCAACTTTGTTGTTATAAATTCAGGCAAATAATAATTAAATCTTTTTAAGACTTGATGTGTTACACAAACATCTTCATATTAAGACACTTACGTAAGATGCCATCACCCGAGAAACTGGACAATCATCAATTAAAAGAATATTTCTTAGAACACCTTAACCGAATTTACGGGGCTAAACTCGATATATCTGCAAAATTACCCTCCATTGCCGATCATGCAGATTTTATAGACCTGCGCGATGCCACCATAGAAACATTGGAAGACATACAGCAACAAATTGAAAATATGCTGGAGATCTACCGCGCTTTAAATGCCACTTACATGCCTACTTCCCGTTCGGGGAGCAGCGGCCTTCTTAATGACCTTTATGAAACAATTTTCAGGCAGAAGGATGATAGGATAATGCGCGATCTGAGTATCCTCTTTTATATGCAAAATATGGAAAGCCTTGAAGTGAGCTCTTTTAAAATACTGATGATGATCGCGAAGAAGATGGATAATCAAAACATCATCCAGTTGCTAAAAGAGAATATAGACCTTGCAAATGACGACCGTAAATTAATGACCGTCATCAACCAGCGTTTTTTGCGGGATTAATAATTTTATATCCTTGTGATAAAATTTTTCTAAAAAAGAAAATTTAGGTAAACATTGCGCCTATTGATGTGTTGACTTATCAAACAAAAACATCAAAACCATGGAAACATTAAATGCAACGGCGTTAGAAGAGCAAAATGACTTTGCTTCTGCGTATGATGATGATTCAACAACGAACAACCTCAACGAACCGGGCGAGGATGATACCCTTGATCAGGACGATGACTTAGTTGATGAGGACGACACCGCGCTTGACGATGACACTGAAGATGAAACGCTTGACGACGACGGAGATTTTGCAGACGATGATGACGATGTAGAAGACGCCGATCTTGATGACGCAGATTTAGACGACGATGCCCAGGATGCTGACGAGCCGAGTGCTACAGCCTAATTAAGAATTTTGAAGATTAAAAATCCCGCTTTGAGCGGGATTTTTTGTTTCAACCTATATCTCCAGCTTTTCCAGGTCGCGGTCGGCCGGTCCTGTCAATACTTTACCGTCAATATCAAAACGGGCTCCGTGACATGGACAATCCCAGCTTTTTTCTGCCGCGTTCCAGTCAACTATACATTTTGCATGCGTACAAACAGGATTCAAACAGTGCAGGGTACCAGTATCGTCGCGGTAAGCAGCTATCTTCTCACCGTCTAACTCAACAACCTTTCCGCTTCCATTGCGAATACGCTTCAACGAGTCTGTGTCTTTAATTTTAAACCTGTCTGTAATAAAGTGAAGCGCCACATCTGCGTTTTCTTTGATGAAATCTGTAATACCTGCAATAGGCTTGATTCTGCCCGGGCTGAAAATTTCCTGGTATTTGCTTTCGCCAATAACAATTAAGTCGCTTATGATCCTGGCAGCAATGCTGCCCAGCATCATACCATTTCCATTATAGCCGGTGGCACAGTACACTCCTTCGGGCGCTTCAGACATTTCGCCGATGTACGGCAACCCATCCGCGGGAATGTAATATTGTGATGACCATTTATATTTTACCGATGACACGTTGTAGTAATTACGTGTATATTTTTCAAGATCGGCAAATGCTTTTTCCGGGTCATCATGCCCCGTCTTGTGGTCATTACCACCTACCAGCAGCAATTGCTCGCCATCAATCTCGTGTGTACGAAAATAATGATAGGGTTCTTGCAGATCATAAATAAGCGCATCAGGGTAAGTTCTGCTCTTCAGTTTAACAGCCAATACATAACTGCGGTATGGTGCGCATCTAAAGCTGTATGATGTGATCTTTGGCGGAATGTGCGTGGCGTAAACTACTTTCGCTGCCTTAAATTCTACTTCGCCGGCCTTTACAACTAAGCCATTGTCAGATTTTTCAAGACCATCAACCATGGTCCCGTTCAGCAAGACACCGCCCGCTTTTTGAAAAGCGTTGAGCAGCCCGTCCAAATACTTTACAGGATGAAATTGTGCCTGCCCGGGAATTAGCAAAGCTTTTTGATAGGGCACCGGTGTAGGTACTTTGTCAATGTAACCGGCGTCTACACCAACATCATTCATACCGTTGAAAACATCTTCGAGCTGTTTCGCCTGGTCGTCATCTTCAGCATACAAATAGCCTGTTTTCTCGGCATAGTCACATTCAATACTGTATTTGTCTATCAGGTTTTTGATGAGGTCGTAACCTTCATTTACCGCCTCAGCAAAAAGCTTTGCCCCATCATTGCCAAACGCGTCTGCTGCCTCTTTATATGTGGTATCTGCAAAAGTATTGATGTGCGCACTTGTACCACCGGTTGTACCAAAGCCGGGCTGGTAGGCATCAACAATAAGTACTTTTTTCCCGCTTTCTTGTAATAACAATGCTGTCGTGGTGCCTGTTATCCCGCCGCCGATAACGATTACGTCAAATACCTGGCTTTGTATATTTAAGGCGTGCTCCTTTATTTGTAATGGCGTCAAATCCCACGGACTGGTTTGTTGCCCGTCGTGCGGAGTCACTTGTTCTTCCTTTAAGTTTTTCATGGTTGGTTTATTTATAAAACTGTGCTGCCTCCAGATCTTCTAAAAGCTTCTCATTCAACTGCAGACGGGTGTCCTGAAACCCATGAGCGTTAACCCAAACGTTAACGTTGAGTAGGTAGCCATCAGGTTGTATTTCGCCTACACCAATGCGGCGTTCGGGCGTGGCCAATACGTTTTCACATTTGTCGATCGCCTTATTCACCACATCACGTACTTGAGCTAACGGAATGTCTTTCCCAAACTTTAATTGGATGTCTAATCTGCGGCTTCCCTCACGACTTATATTGATGATCACCTCGTTCGACAGCTTGCTGTTTGGCACTATCACATCCCGGTTATCAAAAGTCTTAACAAGCGTATAAAATAGTTGAATGGATGTAACTGTTCCCTCCAGCCCCTGGGTTATGATATTGTCGCCGACGATGAAAGGCTTTAACAGGAGTATCAATAATCCGCTCGCAAAGTTTTGCAGCGTACCTGATAAAGCAAGGCCTACAGCCACACCAAAGGTTCCGACCAACGTCGCGAAAAGCGTCATCTGTATGCCAACTATCTGCATAACAGCTAATACCAGGATGAGCCGTAATGCAACACCAAAAACGTCAAGCAAAAAGGGTTTTATAGTTGGGTCGACATTTTTACGGTGCATTTTATTATGCGACCAGTTTAAAAGCATCCGTATCAACCACAAACCTGCAAATAATACCAGGATGCCAACGATAAGCCTTGGGCCGTAGTGCAATACCCAGTCGTAAGCGTTATCATAAAATTTGGCGAGATTAAATTCCTGCTTCATCTTCTCTTTGTATCGTACTAATAATTAATTCTGCGGCTGCAACAATTGTTCGTTGGATGACTTCTTCACATGTTCCCGAAAAGACATGTCTAAACGCGATAGGCTGACCTTTGAAAAGACCATTTAAAAAAATACTGCCTACCGGTTTTTCGGGAGTCTCGCTGCCGCCGGGTGTTGTAAGGCCGGTAACGGCCAAATAAATATCTGCCTCTATAATTTTGGATAAGCCCACTGCCATTTGCCTGGTCACCTCCTCAGACTCGGGCGTAAATTTGTCTACCAAAGATTTCGGTACCCCAAGAATAGTTTCTTTTAAAAGCGCGTCGTAACACACTATTGCCCCTTTAAGCACCTTGCCCGACTCCGGCGCCAGGGCAAATTCAGAGCATAGCCAACCTGCTGTAGCACTTTCGGCAAATGCTATAGTAAGTTCCTTTTCTGCAAGCAGTTTGCTGCATGTTAATATACGGGTGTTGGCCATGTTATAGAAAAGCTAAGGCCGAAAGGCCTTAGCTTTAATGATCTGTCTATTCAGTTTCAGAAGCTGCAGCTTCGTTTACATAATTTTCTGCAACCTGGGTAAGCAGGCTGTCGGCATTTTTCTCTTCGGCTAAAGTTTCGTCCAACAAGCTTTGAGCTTCGGCGTAGCCTAAAGTGCCGGCCAGTGTGCGTAAAGTACCGTAAGACGCGATTTCATAATGCTCGCATTTTTGCGCCGCAGATATAATAGCTACATCGCGCACCTCTGTGCCTTTGTCTGTATCTTCTAACAGTTCGGTCGCCTCTTTTAGCAAACCTTCCATGGCCAGGCATTTTTTAGCGGCTGCTTTTTCGCCAATAGACTCAAAAACACTTTCAAGCCTTGTCACCTGGTTTTTTGTTTCCTCAAGGTGAGTAGAGATGGTTTGCTTTAAATCTTCTGATGTTGCGCCTTTGATCAGCTTAGGCAGTGCTGAAGCCAGGTGCTTCTCTGCCCAATAGATATCCTTCAACTCATCGACAAATAATTCTTTTAAAGCGCTTTCCGCTTCTTCTGAACGGCTTGCAGCTGCTGCGGCCGTTTTCTTCGTTGTTTTTGTAGGCATGATTTTAAAATTTGATGTTTATAGTAGTGTTTGTTTTGTTGCTATTATTGATAAACCAGCTTGTTGGCTTCTTCTGCGCCGAGGCGGGCGATAACCTCGAAATTCTTGCCAGCCTGATCGTTATAGTTTTTAAAAAAGTGTTCTACCTGATTTAAAATATTTTCGGACAGTTGGTTGATGTCCAAAATCTCTGAGAAAAGCTGCGACACCATCGGAATGCCAATAAAGCGGTCGTTGCGCATTGTCTTGCCGTCGCGCTCTGTTTGGATGGCTTGCAGCGCACCTATAACGCGTACTTCAATAATACATCCCGGAAAAGTGGCGAGTTCTGATACCACGATCACGTCTAACGGATCGCCATCCTGCCCTTTCGTATTGGGTATCATCCCAAAATCGAATGGAAAAACAAGTCCGGCAGGCAGCACCTTACTTAAACGAAAAGTGTGGCTTTCAGGCTCAAAGTCCAGCTTGAAGTTGCTCCCTTTGGGACATTCAATCATCACATTAACTGTCTTATTCATAAAGCCCCCTTTCATAGCCAGCTTTAAATTCGGCGTAATAGTCTTTCATAGTCAGCGCGTAATTTCTGGCGTAGTCAAGCACTGCTTCCTGCCATGACTCATCTGCACCAAATGCCATCAGGTCATCAATGGTACCTGATCCCTGCATACCGCCACAACGCAATTGTGCTGATGCTGTAAGCGCCGCCATATCATCTATCACCTGGTACATGTCGCGATAATTATCCAGCAGTTTAAATTTTATGGTGTCCTTTACAGGTTGTAATTCCTGGATGATATATGAATCGCCACGAAAAGTTGTTGTGCTGAGTAATGATGCGGGCGTGCTTTGCATGCGTTGCTGTATATTTATCACCCTTTCTGCCTCTGTTGGCCAAGCCAGTTGCTGAGTAGTAAGATAAGGCTGCACGGATGAACTTCTACTCTGCTTCATATCCAGCAGCAAGTAATGGTTTTTTGTATTGGTGCTTTTAAGCAAGAACAGGTATCGTTTTAAGCCAACGCTGCCCGTACCAGCCAGTCTGAAAACACAACCGATAACTTTGTAATTATAAGGCCCGTCGCTGCTGGTTTGTATCCACTCATTGATGTGTTCCTTCAATTCGGCGCGCAGTTCCTTGTCCAGTTTAAAATGACGTTCATCTCTGAGCGATAACATTATGCGCTGCTTTTTACTTACTGTGCGCTTTTTTAATAAGTGCTTATAACTGGTTTTTTCTGCCGATTCTAGAAAATCGCATACTATCCCTTTCGCCGTGCGCGGTTCAATGCTGATGGCTTTGCCCCTGGCCAATGTTGCCGAATAACTTTTAAGATATAGTTGCGCCATATTCGAAGCTTTTTCGGGCTCGAACTTCAACTGGTCAAATGCGATGAAAATGCTTGTAACCATACGCACCACTTCATAACCGCATGGCGCTAACACGGCCTCGTCAAAATCGTTCAGGTCGAAATAAACCAATTTGTTATCGCCTTTATAACTGCCAAAGTTCTCTATGTGCAAATCGCCACATATCCAGCTTAGCGGCGATAGCGGCAAGGGTTGTACGTTGCTCAGATCTTCATAAAAAAGATGGCATGTCCCCCTAAAAAATCTAAAGGCGTCATCGGTCATTGCCTTATATTTTGACTGCACCATGTCGGGCAATAGCCCTGCATTGAAAGATCTTATGCGTTCCTGCAATGCGTTCATGATTCAGTTCCTCCGTATGTACTACGGCTACAGCTACAGCAACTAGTGTATTTCATATGTATATTTAAATGCAGCCATCGCACCGACTAAAACCTTATCAGCTACTATCATTTAAGAAATTGGCTCGGCACGAACATATCCGGTAGGATAAAAGAGTTTCAGGGTCTAAAAGTCAGTGTAGTTTTTAACCATTTCTTACAAAAAAGGTTTCGCCTTGTCGTTTTAAATAATTTAATTAATTAAAAAACAGATTGAACAACTTTAGGTTGTATGTAATGTGTGGCTTTCAAAACGTCGAGCGTCACATACAAACCAAATAATCTTCATCAGATGAAATCATATCGCAAAGCGGCATTTACAGCAATCGTAGCGTCAATAATGTGTGTTACCGCTTGCAGCCCGAATGACAATCAGAAAAGCATTGGCAATAGCAAGGACACATCAAGCGTTACTGGCGCGGGGACCGAAGCAATAAGGGATACCGCCACCATTACGCAAGACAGAAAGGATTCTACCAAAGGCAAGAATTATAACCACGGGAACGCTGATCCATCCGGCAGGGTAAAAAATCAATAACCCAGCAGGAACAGCAAGCCATCAGTTTGTATGAAGACTGCATCAGATATGATACCGCCACAAGAAGACGGCAGAGCTACCGACTTTACAGCGCAGAAAACATTTGCTGATATAAGCGAAGCGCATGATTTTTACAAAAAATCGGTCGCCCGGTTATTCAACGTTAACGAGTGGCATAATTATGCGGGCCCGGGCTCTTCAAAGTTTCAGTTATTTAATAATCAGGGTGATCCAACGGGTGGATATGTTGTTGAAGGCGCCCTAATAGCTATTGACTTGCCTATACCGGGCTCAAATGCAGGTGACGGGCTAGAATGGGTAATGGTAGAGCAAATAGACACCCTGGAGTCTCCCCAAGGCGATGAGGAATTTGTAACGATTACCGTGAGGCCGATCCCCGAGCCGCATAATACAGATGCACAAATTGCACATTTTTACAAAGAAGTTTCTACGAGTACGTTTATTGTAAAGCGTATTGGCTGTACGGTAACGGCAGGTGTACATGGCCGTAACGAAATGCCAAATAATAACGGTGTGGGTATGCATGACAAGATTCGTAACACAATTGTTGCCTTAAGCGCACGCATTGGCTTAGCCGGGCCCCAATGGAAAAAGTTGGTTAACGGCCTTATCGGAGACATTTAAGAGTCACACCACTCCTAATTGTTGTGCCAATTTAAAGTTTGTGCAAATGCAATTGAATTAAATTTCCGTTATTGCCTAATGTATGAACATGACTGTTGACCCTCATTCCCCCTCAGGTGATGAGCGGCACGCCCTGCTTTCCTCCATTGTATCTTCATCTGACGATGCTATCGTTAGTAAAACCCTTGCCGGTATCATAACAAGCTGGAACCCAGCTGCACAAAAGCTATTTGGTCACACAGAAGAGGAAGCCATTGGCCGCCATATTTCTCTGATCATTCCCAAGGACCGTATGCATGAAGAGGAGTTTATCATCTCAAAAGTGTCGAGCGGCCAAAAGGTTGACCATTTTGAAACGATCCGCGTCAATAAGTCAGGCGAACAAATACACATTTCGGTAACGGTGTCTCCAATTTTTGATAGCAACGGTAAGATTATCGGTGCGTCTAAAATTGCCCGCGATATTTCTATACGCAAACAATTGGAAGCAGAGCTTGAAAAGATTCACAAGCAATTACAGAAAGAATTAGAGGTAAGCAAACAGCTACAGCGACAGAAAGACGATTTTATTGGTATGGTTAGCCACGAGTTGAAAACGCCATTAACGTCAATCAACGCGCTTATTCAGGTAGCCAACAAAAAGCTGCAGAATAGTGAAGACCCTTTTTTGGCGCAAGCTATGGGCAAGGCCGCCGTGCAAGTAAGAAAGATGTCGGCCATGATAAACGGCTTTTTAAACGTTTCGAGGCTAGAGGTTGGCAAGATTATATTGGAGAAATCCGCATTTGATATTCGCGGACTAATAGCGGATATTATTGATGAAATTAAACTTACAGCCACAAGCCATGAGATCATCTTTGCCGGTGGCGAACCTTGCAAGGTAGTGGCCGACGAAGAAAAGATAGGCTCTGTAATTACCAATCTGGTAAACAACGCTGTTAAGTATTCCCCTAAGGCCCACAATGTAGAAGTAAATTGCACAGAAGAAGGCAGCAATGTAATTGTGAGTGTTAAAGATCAAGGCATAGGCATTCCCGCAGAGGATGTTAATCATGTATTCGACAGATATTACCGCGTAGAGAATACGGATACCAAAAACATCTCGGGCTTTGGTATTGGTTTATATCTCAGCGCGGAAATTATCCGAGAGCACGGCGGCAAAATTTGGGTTGAAAGCGTAAAGGGCCAGGGTTCTACTTTCTATTTTTCTCTTCCTTTAGAATGAATTTCCCATTTCACTTACAATAATTTTAGAGTTGACAATTTTTAATCGTAATATTGCGATGAAATATGGGGAGTACTAAAAAGGAACTTTTTACGGTTAAGCAAAACGAAATCGCAGGTTTGGCGAAAGCCATCGCACATCCAGCCCGGATAGCAATTCTGCAACATCTTGTTAAAATTAATGCTTGTGTTTGCGGTGATCTTACAGAAGAATTAGGCCTCGCCCAGGCAACGGTGTCCCAACATTTAAAAGAATTGAAAGCAGTTGGCCTCATCCAAGGCACAGTTGACGGGACCAGCGTTTGTTATTGCATTGAACCACGCATGTGGAACAAGTTAAGACAAACGTTTTCTGATTTTTTTGTGATTTTGAATACTGTTAAAAACTGCTGTTAAAAAAATTTAATCTATTAATCGTAATATTACAATAATAACATGAACGTAAAGCAACTCAAGCGACACCTGGCAGAAGTATGTGTAGTGAACTTTAAATTACCCGATGGCACATATCTGCCAAAGCACTTTCATGTGACCGAAGTTGGATTGATTGATAAACATTTTGTCGACTGTGGTGGTGTGCAGCGCAAAGAGCAGAAAGCAAACTTTCAACTTTGGGAAGATGGTGACTATGACCATCGTCTTGCGCCACAAAAATTCCTTCACATTCTTGACCTGTCTAACAAAATTTTAGGCAGCGATGAACTTGACATCGAAGTGGAATATCAACAAAATACGATTGGAAAGTTTGATCTTGGTTTTGACGGGCACGACTTCTTACTGATACCAAAATACACAGCTTGTTTGGCGAAAGAAAGTTGTGGTGTTCCGCAAAAGACAAATGTTGTGATGTCTAACCTCTTGTCAACGTCAAATTGCCAACCCGGTGGGGGCTGTTGTTAAGATTACGATGAAAATACTGACATCTTACTTAACCAGGCATAAACGCTTTGCACTCATATTAACAGCAATTATTGTTCTGAACATTGTTTATGGCTTCGATGCGCGATTTACTATAATCAATCTTCTGTGGATAGCCATCAGCGTCATTAAAATAGACAGTATATGACCAAAATACTTTTTGTTTGTATAGAGAATAGTAACCGCAGCCAAATGGCGCAAGCGTTTGCCAAGATACTAGGCAATGGCAAGGTGGAGGCATTTAGCGCCGGGTCAAACCCCAGCGGAAAGATCAATCCAAAGGCAATTTCTGCGATGAAAGAGTTTGGGTACGACCTTACAACGCATAGCAGCAAAAATCTTGATGACGTAAGCAGTGAAGCGCCGTTTGATTACGTCGTAACTATGGGCTGTGGTGACGCTTGCCCATGGATGCCGGCTAAACACTTTATAGATTGGCAAATACCGGATCCACGAGATATGAATGCTGAAGAATTTAATATGGTGCGGGATCAAATAAAAGTCTTAGTGTCAGAATTAATATCTCAATTGATTACAATACGGTTGCTAAACCGAAATGATTGGCCATCGGTAAAAGAAATTTATCTTAAAGGCATGGCGACAGATAACGCCACTTTTCAAACAGAAGCGCCATCGTGGGAAGACTGGGACAGCTCACATCTTAATTTTGGACGGTTGGCTGCTGAGATTGATGGAACGGTTGTGGCATGGGCCGCGCTGTCTCCGGTATCGTCGAGGTGCGTTTATGCCGGGGTGGCTGAAGTAAGCGTGTATGTTGACCCAGCTTTTGCAGCCATAGGCATTGGTAGTGCTATCCTTTCTCAATTGATCACGGCATCCGAGTCGAACGGGATTTGGACATTACAGTCCGGCATCTTTCCTGAAAACACAGGGAGTATCAGGATTCATGAAAAGAACGGTTTCCGGTTCGTTGGCCGACGGGAAAAGATCGGCAAGATGAATGGCATTTGGAGGGACACATTGTTATTTGAAAGGCGTAGTAAGGCTATATAAAATCTTCACGTTTGATAATAGACCGCGAAATGTTTCTTGTTCGCTTCGCTCACTGCGAAGAGAATAGTCCGAACCCTCTTACCGGGTCCCCAAATCAGTCATTCACCAAAACATAGAAGCCACCCAAAGGTGGCTTCTATGTTTTGCGGAGGGAGAGGGATTCGAACCCTCGATACGCTTTTGACGTATACACACTTTCCAGGCGTGCTCTTTCGACCACTCAGACATCTCTCCGTATAAACAGGATCGCAAAAATAATAATTATCAACGGTTTGTGTACTAAACGCCCATGTCTTCCGTTTGTTAATACGCTTAAGCATTCAACCTTAGTGCGTTATACCGAAACTTTCTCAGCAATTCTTTCGTATCCCTATTTATAAACTATATTCATTAGATGAAAAAACTATTGTTCATGTTGACCGGTGTGGTACTTTTTGCAAGCTGCAAAAAAGATAAAACCGTTACCGACGCCAGCACTGCCCCTACCACAGGTTCTACTTTAGACCTTATCCGCGATTCTGTTTACCTGTACACCAAAGAAGATTATTACTGGAATGACGCCATCCCGGACTACGCAACTTTTAATCCGCGTGGTATTACGGGTTCATCAGATCTGGCTGCTTTACAGAACGAAGTCAATCGCTTATCGCAATACAAGATCAATCCGCTAACAAGCCAGCCTTATGAATATGTGGCCAGCAGTCCCGGTTCGGCAAAATATTCTTTCATCGATCAGGGAGGTGTCTCAACCTCGTTAAGTGGTGTATCCGGCGATTTTGGTTTCGGTATTTTTTATAACACCACTACAGACCTGCGTATCAAATATGTGAATGCCGGTTCGCCCGCTGATGCTGCCGGTATAAAACGCGGTTATCAGATCACTTCGATAAATAATAGTACCAACATTTCTTATGACGGTGGCACCAACCTTAATTTTGTAGTAAACGCCTATTCAAACAGCAATGCTATTACCATGACTTTGGCCCGCCCGGATGGTACAACTTTTACAGCCAACCTTAATACCGCCACATATACGCACAACCCGGTACAACTGGCTAAGGTCCTGGATCAGGGCAACGGCAAAAAAGTCGGCTACCTGGTCTTCAATAGCTTTGTGTCGCCAACTGTTGCACAGCCGGCGCTGGATGCCGCGTTCGCAGCGTTTAAATCAGCAGGCATTACAGACCTGGTTGTAGACCTGCGTTATAACGGCGGCGGTTACGTAAGTACTGCTGAATATCTTGATAACCTTATCGCGCCGGCATCCGCATCCGGCAAGGTAATGTATGCTGCTTATTACAACAGTACACTGGCTGCCGGTAAAGAAGTGTTATTAAGAAACCAGACACGTAAAGATGCTTCGAGCGGGCAGACATATAATTACGCGCAGATCGATTTCTCGGTCGCGGGTAACACTGTAAAGTTTGGCACCACCCACAACCTTTCGCTCACTAATGTTTACTTCATCGTAACTGGCGCAACGGCATCTGCAAGCGAATTGACCATCAACAACTTACGTCCGTACTTAAACGTGCAATTGATCGGGAACACCAGCTATGGTAAACCGGTTGGCTTCTTTGATATCGACATTAACAAATATCAATTGTATGTGCCGGAGTTTGAAACAAAAAACGCGAACGGAATAGGCGGATACTATACCGGAATGAAACCGGGCAGTACAGATTATCCGGGCTATTATGGTGCCGACGACCTGACCAAAGATTTTGGTGATCCAACCGAAAAACTGCTTGCAAATGCATTGTCTTACATTAACCAGGGCAGATATTTAAGCAACTCTGTTTCTACACAGAGCATTGGCACCAATGGCTTAAATGTAGACCAGCAAAATGTCGCAGGTCACGCGTTGGATGGTAACAAGTTTAATGGCATGATAATTAAGGATTTTAGGCATAAATAATCAACAGCCTAAATGCTTTTAATAAAAAAACCCTGCCGAATCGGCAGGGTTTTTCGTTTTGTAACAACGTATTAATAATGCCTGTAATTATGCTTTTTGCGATAGATGGCGCGGCTTATCCGGTTTTCTTTTCGCTGCAAATGCGCACGTTCCGCAGGTGATACATAACCGTTTGATTTAGCAATCATCTTCTGGCGCTGCAAACTATTTTCCCGGCGTGCAAGGTTACGTGCTTCTGCATGAGTAAGTTGTCCGCTACGTTCCCCTTGGCGTATACGGGCCTTTTGATAAGATTCTCTGCCATTGATGACCGGTGTACGGGTCTGAGCTTCTGCTGCCGTGCTCACTGCGAACATTGCCACAAGTAAGCCTCCAATTAATTTAGTTTTCATAATTATCGATGTTTGTAATAGATAGACAAACATAGAGGTGCAAGGTTTAAACAAACGGCATAAATGCCAAAGCCACCCATAAATATGGATGGCCTGGCATTATTAACTAAAAACCGAACTTTAAAACTTGTAAGACACAGTTGTTAAAAACTGCGTAGGCGGTATTGGCGTAACGCTATAGTTATCATGTATCAGATAATTGAAAGTATTTGTCACGTTTGAGACTTGCGCCAGGATCGAGAACTTTTTATAGCTGTAACCTGCAGAAAGATCAAGCGTGGCAAAACCACCAACAGGCAATAAGCGGCTGTAGTTTTGTGTTTGCCCAACAGTATTATTGTAGCCCGCTAGACGCTTGCCGGTATAAAAGCTCGACGCTCCAAATTTGAATCCTCGCAAGGCACCGTCATAAAACGTGTAGAATAATGATGCGTTAGCGGTATTGCGAGGGTTTATTACAATTTGCTCGCCGTTGATGGGCGAACCGGTTAAGCCCGATGAATTGGTATAACGGGCAAAGTTGTAACCATAACCCATTATGAAATAAAAGTTCCGCGACAGGTTACCGTTCACATCTATCTCCAAACCATCGCTGGTAGTCTCACCGTTTAACATCCTGAAGGCGATATTATTTGGATTAGTTACCGCAAGGTTGCTGTTTCTGATGCGATATACACTCGCGTTAACAGACAATTTGCCATTCAAAAATTCGTTTTTCACGCCTGCTTCGTACTGATTAACGATAGACGGATCTAAGCCCCGGCCGCTAATATCTGTACCAGTGTTGAATATAAAGTTGTTGCTGTAAGTAGCGTAAACAGATGTTGTGGGTATGGGCTGATAAATTAATGCCACCTTAGGTGAATAAGCCCTGTCATATTTGGTTGGAGCGGTACCATTTATACTTTTCGACTTTTGCAATGAGTCGATAGTGGTTTGATAGGTTTGCTGCCACGACCAGCGCACACCTGCCAATACCTTAAACTTTGGCGTAATAGTGATCAAATCCTGGATATACGAACCGAAGCGATAAACCGGCGAATGGGTAAGTGTGGTAGCTAAGGCATCCGGCATGTCTGTGCGGGCGGCAAATTTTGTCAGGTCGATAATGTTGATCTTATCATAAGCATAAGACGCTATCTGTGTACCATTTACCGTATAGGCTTTACTTAAATTTACCACCTTTGCCACATCTGTGCCTATTAATAACTGGTGGCCAAGAAAGCCTGTATGGAAGCGGCCATTCAAATTTAACTGACCGGTATAATTGTTTTCTTTTGTATGCGCACGTTGCAGGCCACGGTTCCAGTCGCCATTTGCGGCAACGTTGTTTGGCAAGCTTGAGCCATAAGAGTCAATCTCTGTGCTTTGCGTTGATATAATGGCGTTTAATTTCCAAGTATCGCTAAACGAGTGATTCAGAGTGGCCATACCACTGTATTGATTCATGCGGCTATACGCCCAACTGGTATTGATAAACTGGTTGCGCGGCACCATGGTTGGGATTGCCTGGCCCAGATTAAGAGAACCCACACCCCAGTCTGGTGTAAGGTTAGATTTCAGGTAGTCACCCTCAATTAGTAGGGTGGTACTTTTGCCCAGATTAAACAATAGCGACGGGTTTACATAAACACGTTCTGTTTTCACATGATCGCGGTAGCTGCCGTCATTTTCATATACGCCGATTGTTCGGAAGGCCACATTTTTAGAGATAGGCCCATAGACATCGATAACAGGCTTGTAGAAGTTATAGCTGCCGGCGCGCATTGATAACTCGCCGCCAAAATCAAACTTAGGTTTTTTGGTTACCATGTTAATGATCACCCCGCCCGATACATTGCCATACATCAAAGCCGATGTACCTTTCAAAATCTCAACCGACTCTAAAGTAGCAGCTTCGGGGAAACCTGCCGTATTTGTCAACACGCCATTTTTAAATATGCTGCCGCTGCCACCACCTATACCAATGCTGTAACCACGCGCTGTAAAGGTTTCGCCAACGCCGCCGCGTTGTTGCGTAAGAGTTACACCGCTGACGTTGCGCACGGCATCGCCAAGGCGGTTAATTTGCTGGTCTTGTATTACCTGGCTGGTTACTACTCCCGCGCTCTGCGGAAGGTCTAGAGGCCGTATGCCTGCCTTATCGAACGTTACCTTGGTGCTGTTTAAAGTCTTCGCTGAGCGGATAGTAACTTCGTTTAATTGCGAAGCCGTTTCAGAAAGCATGAAATTAACTGTCGCTGTTTTTCCTGCGGCTACAATTACTGTGCCCGCCTCTGTAGCGCTGCCTACAAATGTTGCTCTAACCGTATATGTGCCTGGTTTTACATTCTGAAAGATAAACGTTCCGTTAGCCTCTGTGGCCGTCGCCTTGTTTAATTCGATGATTGTAACTGTTACATCGGCGGCAGGCTTGCCATCTTTAGTTGTAACGATACCGGCAATTTTGCCGGTATTTTTTTCGGCGTCGTTACCGCCGATATTCGCGGCAAATGCAGTTCCCGCCAGTAGTAAAAATAGTATTAGAAAGGTAAATGATCTGAAATTATCGTAGATGTATCGCATTGTGTTTATTTAGATTAATTCTAAGCGCAAAGGTAAACGCAAATTCTTTGTTTTCAAGAATTATTTAGAATTAGTATAAATAGCTTGTGTAAGGGATTACTTACCGGAACGGGATTTAGATTTAGCCTCTTTATTTCCCGCCAGGGCAATATTAATCCAATATTGCAGGTCATCATCGCTGTCCATTGCTTCGGGGGCCAGTGTCAGCCACCCTTTGTTGAGCGGCTTGCCATTCATAATAAAACGGCTGGCGCCGTGTTTTTTGACTACCTCTTCCGTTTGGTTGGGCAAACAGCGCTGCATTACATTACCACGGCTGGTTACATTTATGCACATTTTACCATCAACCATAAAACACAAACCACCCATCATCTCGCGTTCGGTTACATTTTTAGTTCGTGATAACAGATGGCGTATACGCTCTGCAAGGTATTGATCGTAAGGCATTCCTGGGAAGTTTGGTGCCTAAGATACTGTCTTTTCAGATGGCAACATCATGATCGCGGCGCGGGTCTTCAGGCAATATCTCCAGTTCGGGATAGTGAACATATTTGGCATACCATTGTATTGCCGAGACGATATCCAGCGCATCTTCGGGCGTAATATTAACGGTCTCAAATGCGTACAACTTATCCTTCACATAACCGTAAAGTTGTATTTCGTTTGTATCGGCATCAAATGGTTCTTCGTCCACACAAAAAACCCTTACTCTCAGGCTCGTGTCGCGCGAGTGTATCACATCGCGACAAGGATCTTTGGGGTCTGTGGCCAACAGATATACGTTGTGGTCCATATTTACAGGTATAAACTTATTCGCCTTTTTCAACAACCTCGTGGTTAACTACCCTGTCATTACGGCGGCTCGCCACGTTAAAAGTTCCGCCCAGGAACAGTAAGATTATTCCGGTATATACAGGCCATTGAAATGATCTTGTTCCGCCTTTAGTAACAGTTACAGCTTTACTGTCTGTAGCAGATCCTTCTGTTTTATAAAAGAAACCTCCGGCTATGATGAGCACCAGGCCCACAACAATTAGCACTATACTTACTCGTCTCATAATAATCGGTTTATGAGTATAACGCATTATCGCTCGCGCGGTTTTATAGTTTGTTAACTGCTTTTTTACATCGCAAATACAAATAAGGTCGTTGCCTTTAAATTTGATAGCTATTTTCGCTCAAAATAAATCAGCATGTCATTACAGATTGGCCAGCCGGCCCCGCAGTTTACCTTAGTATCGTCAGAACTTAAAGAAGTTTCGTTAGCAGATTTTAAAGGCCATAAAGTGGTGATCCATTTCTTTCCGATGGCATTCACAGGTACATGCACAGAACAGTTGTGCACTATGCGCGATAATTTTGGTTATTATGAAGATTTGGATGCGCAAGTCCTGGGGATTTCTGTCGATTCGCCGTTTACACTGGCTAAGTTTAAAGAAGAAAATGGTTACCAATTTCCATTACTTTCCGACTTTAATAAGACAGCATCTGCTAATTATGGCGCTTTATACGATGAATTTGTTTTTGGTTTAAAAGGTGTGTCTAAGCGCGCGGCATTTGTGATAGATGAAGATCAAACCATTGTTTATGCCGAGGTTTTAGAATCTGCCGGCGATTTGCCAAACTTTAAAGCAATAGCCCTTGCGGTTAAGTAGTTTGAAATATTTTATGCAAAAATAAAATTATATGCTATTTTTGCATTCCGTTTTAGAAATCGTTGTCTTTTAACGATTTTTTGAGCAAAGGATTGGACCTGTAGCTTAATTGGATAGAGCACCTGACTACGGATCAGGAGGTTAGGGGTTCGACTCCCTTCAGGTCCACATTTAAAGATCAAGCCTTTCCGTTACTGCAGAAAGGCTTTTTAAATTTAATAAGGATGCTAAACATTGTATTGTTTGGCCCGCCGGGCGCCGGTAAGGGTACTCAATCTCACAACATTATAGATAAGTTTGGCTTGATTCACCTTTCAACCGGTGATCTATTAAGGCATGAAATTGCCGCAGGGACCGAACTTGGCCTTGAAGCAAAAAAACTAATGGACCAGGGTTTATTGGTTCCCGATGAAGTTGTTATCGGCATGATCAGTAATAAACTCGATGCTAATAAAGGCGCCAAAGGCTTTATTTTCGATGGCTTCCCGCGCACTGTTGCACAAGCCGAAGCACTTGACCGCTTGTTGAAAAGCAAGCATTCTAAGATCCATGGCATGATCGCGTTGGAAGTCAACGCCGAGGAATTAGAAAAACGCTTATTGCACCGTGGCAAAGACAGCGGCAGGCCTGATGACGCGAATCCCGAGATCATTCGCAAGCGTATACGCGAGTACAATAGCAAAACTGCAATTGTTGCAGACCATTACAAATCGCACGACAAGTATCACCAGATAAATGGCATAGGCACCATAGAAGAGATTTTTGAGAACATTCAAAAAGTGATCAAAAGCTTCTAAAGCAATTTCGAAATTCGAATGTTCAATTTCGAATTTATTATAGTTGCAGATTAAATTGCATGTGTGGCTTAAGCTCAATTTAATTACATCTAATATATTCATCGGCTTCGATCAAGATTAAATTCAAAATTGAAATTCCGAAATCCGATATAAAAACAATGTCTCAAGGTTCAAATTTTGTTGATTATGTAAAGATATGCTGCCGCTCTGGCCATGGCGGGGCAGGCTCTGCACATTTGCACCGCGACAAACACACAGCCAAGGGTGGCCCCGATGGCGGCGACGGCGGTCGCGGGGGACACGTTACCATTAAAGGCAACGCCCAGCTTTGGACACTTTTACACCTTAAATACCGTAAGCATGTGATAGCCGGTGACGGCGACCGTGGCGGCAGTGCCTTGCGCAGCGGCAAAACCGGCCGCGACGAAATACTGGAAGTGCCGCTTGGCACTATCGCTAAAAATGCAGAGACCGGGGAAACCGTTTTTGAGATAACCGAAGATGGCGAGACCAAGATTCTTACTCCGGGAGGCCGCGGCGGTTTAGGTAACTGGCACTTTAAAAGCAGCACTATGCAAACGCCGCGCTTTGCCCAGCCCGGCGAAGACGGACAGGAAGTGTGGAACATACTTGAGTTGAAGTTATTGGCAGATGTTGGCCTGGTGGGCTTTCCTAATGCCGGGAAATCTACACTGTTATCCGTTGTATCAGCCGCTAAGCCTGAGATCGCCGACTATGCCTTTACTACCATTGTGCCCAACCTGGGGATAGTTGCTTATCGCGACAACCGATCCTTTGTAATGGCGGATATCCCGGGAATTATTGAAGGTGCCTCGCAAGGCAAAGGTTTGGGGTTCCGTTTCCTGAGACATATCGAGCGTAACTCAGTATTGTTATTCATGATTCCTGCCGATACCAATCGTACACTCAAGGAAGAGTACGCCATTTTGCTGAATGAGCTGGAGCAATACAACCCGGAGTTGATCCATAAGCCACGCGTATTGGCCATCACCAAGTCAGACTTATTGGACGATGAACTATTAGCCGAAATGAAACTGGAATTACCGCAAGATATTCCCTCAGTTTTCATATCATCCATCGCTCAAAAAGGTATCCCCGAATTGAAAGATCTGCTGTGGAAAGAGATCAACGCGCCGGCGTGACCCATCGATTCTTAAAAGGCACTTAGATATAACAGAGAAGCCGCTTGATGAGCGGCTTTTTTGTTTGTCAAATCATACGGCTTGTATTAATACCTGTCAACGCTAAAGTCGGACATGCCGCCACTAATGTTTATATAGATGCGTTTTTTGGCGTTCGCAAAACCGGGCGTCTCGTAATGGTTGTCAGACGTTTTGGTAAAACCATTAAACTTATTGTCAGACAAGCCGGTGCTGCTGGTAATGCTGCAGGCTGCTCCGTTTGGTACTGATATTTTTATGTCAGACACTCCGGAAGACACATTCACGTTAGTGTCAGATTCAACAGGGGTGCCGAATTTCACGGCAAAAGATGCTGCGCCGCCGCTAAGCCTGAAATTGCGGATCTTAAATTTAGTTAGATCAAAGTTAAGATCGGTAGCACCTGCTTTAAGGTTAACATCCCATAACGGGGCACTATTCAGTTTAAATATGGTTGTGTTGGCTTTATCGTTATCATCTCCCCAGTGGAAATTCTGGTGGTGGCTGTTTTTCATCCGGAAATTGACAACTGTTGAACTGTCTTCTTTACGAGTTTCCATCTCATAACGGTTAGCGTTGCCATTTACGTTGGCAGTAAACAGTTGAGATGTGGTATCTGATAACTGGAACCTGTTGCCGCCGCCGCTTATTTCTAACCTGGCAGATTTCGCATCAGCCGCAAATGGCACATGATAAAAACTACTACCCGACACCTGCACCAAACCTTTTGCATTGGTGGTGTCAGAATCGTTATCGTCATCATCGTCCAGGTTATAATCTCGGCCAACATGAAATTCAGGGAAGAAGGAATAGTTGTCGCCAAAATGACCCAATAGAATAAGCGCGATACCTGCAACTGTAACTGTAATTTTCAGTACAGATGCCCATACACTACGGTTGTTGGCAAAAATGAGGTTGATACCGCCTATCACTAAGAATATTGGCCACAGGTGGATGATATTGCTCCAGCGAATTGCCGGCAAAAAGCCAAAGTTTTTTAACAGTAAGAATACGCCTATTACAAGCAGTATAAGTCCGGGGGTTAATCTATCTTTTTTCATGGTTTAGGTTCTGTAGGGTTTTCACTAACCGGGTTGGCATCGGCATTATTATCATCTTTTAACGGATCAGATGCGGGTGTCTCAGTCGCAGGCGGATGAGGTACCGGCTTCCATGGTTCAAAATGCGCTGGCTGCGGCTGGTTGCGGTGCGAGAAGATCAGCACCAAACCTACAACGACTAGTATAAGCGGCCACCAATCTTCAAAATCCCAATCAGGGATGATCTTAAACTGGTCGAGCAGAAAGCCTGCACCCAGCATGATCATGATCAATCCCCCAATAAGTGCGCCCGTGCTCGGGTTCTTTTTGTTACGGATAAATGGTGGCTGCTGATAAGCAGGCGCGTTATCCTGGAAACCGCTGCCGGTGTAAGGCGGAATAGGCGAATCTGAATTTGGTATCCGCGCTAAACCCTTTTTAGGCAACACGATCCAAAGCACAATATAAATGAGCACGCCGCCCCCCTTAAGTAAAAGACACAGCAAAAATATCACCCTGATGATAGACACATCTATATCAAAGTATTCTGAAAGGCCGGCACAGACACCCGCTACCACCTTTCTGAATTCGTCGCGATAAAGTTTCTTTTCCATTGTTGTAAGTTTAAGTATTTTATTGTTGGCCAAAAAGCGGCGTTATGGTTATTTCGTCAACATTTGCGCCGGCACTCATGTTGTAAATCGTTGTAACCGCAGCCGCGATATCTTCGGGCAGTACAAATTTGCTTTTGTCTGTAGCCACGCTATCCCAAGATGAGGTTAGCGTAGATCCCGGTACTACCGCGGTCACTTTAACTCCATATTGCTGCATTTCGAGCCTCATTATATGACTAAGACTTAGTGTCGATGCTTTTGTTACAGTGTACATACCTGCATTGATAACAGGATGTAATGCCGCTATAGATGAAATATTGAAAATATGCCGTAAACCCGATCCTTTCGCCTTTTTACCGAAGTAACGGTACAACTCATAAGCCGGGCGCAGGTTAGCGCTGATGAGTGTATCAAAAGCGTCTTCGCTGTCATCAAGAATAGAGGTCGGTATGAAAATGCCCAGGTTGTTAACCAGCACATTAATTTCGCCAAGGTGCTGCTCTGCATCTGCCGCGAATTTTAAAAGTTGGATCTTATTTGCAGCATCAGTCTGGGAAGTAAAAACCTTAATCCCGGGAGCAATTTCAATCAATGCGGAGCGCGTTCTTTCCAAATCTTCACTATTGCGCGAACAAATTGCGAGGTTTAATCCTTGTTTAGCCAAAGCGAAAGCTATTGCCCTGCCAATACCTTTTGTGGCGCCTGTAATAACGGCGTTTTTCATGCTTTAAAAATAGTATAATTGTGTGTAGCCCTAACGGCTATTTAAATGTATTTTTAACATATATCGCCTATAAAAATGTTTACAGCCCTTGGAAAATATTTAATGCTGATGCGCCTCAGTTTCAGGCGTCCTGAAAAATTTAAGGTGTATTGGAGTGAAATTATGCGCGAGATGGTTTCAGTGGGCATAGGGTCGCTGGGAATTATCAGTATCATTTCAATATTTATCGGCGCAGCCACAACTATCCAGGTAGCATTTCAGTTAGCGAGTCCACTGGTATCCCCAAGTATTGCGGGTACTATTTCCCGCGACTCAAACATCCTGGAATTTAGCCCTACCATTTCTGCATTGGTGCTTGCCGGCCGTGTAGGTTCGAGCATGGCATCGCAGATTGGCACCATGCGTGTAACGGAGCAGATAGATGCGTTGGAAATTATGGGGGTAAATGCTCCTGGTTACCTTATATCGCCGAAGATCATTGCAGGTGTAACTATGTTTCCCATTCTGGTTATCGCGGCAATATGTTTAGGTATTACCGGCGGTTATATCGCCTGTCTGGTATCGGGCGATATTTCACCAACAGACTATGTTACCGGTTTACGCGATGGGTTCAACGGTTTAACTATCCGTGTTGCCTTGGTTAAAGCTACTGTATTTGGTTTCTTGATAGCATCCATATGTTCCTATCAGGGCTTTTACACATCGGGCGGCGCGTTAGAGGTTGGCCAGTCTGCAACTAAGGGCGTTGTATACAGCTGCGTTATGGTTTTATTTGCCGACCTGGTGATAACCCGTGCCATGTTATGATCGAAATCACTGACATCTATAAAACCTTTGGTGAAAACGAAGTGCTTAAAGGCATATCAGCAACATTTCATCCGGGGAAAAACAACCTCATTATTGGTGGCTCCGGATCTGGTAAAACAACCTTGTTGAAATGTATAGTGGGCCTGCATGAGCCTACAAAAGGCAAGGTGATCTTTGACAGCGAAAACTTTACCGATATGGATTTTGAGCAGCGCGTGCCGATTAGAAAGCAGATAGGCATGCTGTTCCAAAATTCGGCATTGTTTGATTCCATGACGGTTGAAGAGAACATCATGTTCCCGCTAAACCTGTTTACAGACATGTCGGCCAAAGAAAAGTTAGATCGTGCTAATTTTTGTCTTGAACGGGTAAACCTGAAGGAGAAAAACAAACTCTACCCGTCGGAACTTTCGGGTGGCATGAAAAAGCGTGTAGGTATTGCCCGTGCTATATCTATGGAACCTAAATATCTATTTGTGGATGAACCCAATTCAGGCCTGGACCCGCAAACGTCAATCGTAATTGATGAGTTGATCAACGAGATCACCCGCGAATACAAGATCACAACCGTAATGGTTACCCACGATATGAATTCTGTTATGGGCATTGGCGATCATATTATATTTCTGCATCAGGGAAAAAAATGGTGGGAAGGCACCAATAAAGAAATCGCCCACACTGACAACCAGGAATTGAATGACTTTGTATTCGCCAGCAAGTTTACCCAGGCGGCGAAAGAGAAGCTATAATTAGTTCATAGTTGATGGCTGTCTGTTGCCGGTATCATTGTTTTTAAGATGTTATCTTTGCAAGCAATTGGTTTTCTGACAACGGAAAACTTATAACTAAAAACTGAATGATCGCGCTCCTCACCCCCCAACATTGGAAAGATTACGAACTAATTGACTGCGGGGACTTTGAAAAACTGGAGCGTTTCGGTGATGCGATTCTGATACGCCCTGAACCGCAGGCGGTTTGGGCAAAGGTATTGCCCGAAAAAGAATGGCAGCGACTGCATACCATAAAATTTAAGGGCCGTTCTGCAACCAGCGGCGAATGGATCAAGAAAGACAAAAACGCTGCTGACCGCTGGCATATCGATTACAAGAATAACGACGTTGCCATTAAATTCCGCTTAGGGCTCACTTCGTTCAAGCACGTAGGCATCTTCCCTGAGCAGGCGGTAAACTGGGACTATATCTCTGAGCGTGTACGGTCGTTCAAAACAGAAAGTCCAAAAGTATTAAACTTATTTGCTTACACAGGCGGCGCATCATTGATAGCACGGGCTGCCGGGGCAGACACAACTCACGTCGACTCTATCCGCCAGGTGGTTACCTGGGCAAACGAGAACCAGGACATATCCGGTCTGGATAACATTCGCTGGGTTGTAGAAGACGCTTTAAAGTTCGTAAAACGCGAACTAAAACGCGGTAAAAAGTATAACGGAATTATACTGGATCCGCCCGCTTATGGCCACGGACCTAATGGCGAAAAATGGAAACTGGAAGATCACATCAGCGAAATGATGCAGGACGTAGTGCAGCTTTTAGACCCTGATGAACACTTCCTGATCTTGAATACCTACTCGCTGGGGTTTTCGTCTGTTATAGTTGAGAACCTCATTAAAAGCGCTTATCCGCAAGTGCAAAACCTGCAAACGGGCGAACTATACCTGCAGGCCACGTCCGGAATAAAGCTGCCGTTAGGCGTGTTTGGGAAGTTTTATAAAAATCGATAATTCTATCCCTGCCGATAGCTATCAAGAGAGGAGCCAGACTAACGATTGTGGTCTTTACCGACCGTCGAAACTTACCATCCACTGAATGCCGAACTTATCTGTCAGCATGCCAAAGTATGATCCCCAAAATTGAGTTGACATAGGCACAGTAACATTTGCACCATCTGATAAGGCATTAAATAATTGATCAGCCTCTTCTTTACTTTCTGTTCCGATGCTTAAATTGATATTGTTGCCCGGATTAAGTTTATGCCCCATGTTTTCCAGCGCGTCGGTACCCATTAAGATGTTACCATTTTTTAGGTCGAGCGAAATGTGCATTAACTTATCTCTGTCTTCCGGTTTTACCCTGTTGGCTTCTGGCGTGTCTTTGTACGGAAGCGACATCACTATTGTACCGTTAAAAACAGCGCGGTAAAAATCAAATGCTTCTTTGCTATTACCTGCAAAGTTGAGGTATGGATTAATTACTTTCATTCGTCTGATTTTCTAAAACGTTTTTCAAATTATTAAGGCCAATTTGAAGATCGCCGCCCACCATCTTTTCCATATTTAAAAACAGCAGCATAAAATTCATAGGATATTTCATTTTGCTGTCGAAAGCCCACCGAACTAATGTTTGGTTAGGGTCGGTGCTTATGGTGCTCATTTGTGCGTTTGCAAAACCCTCAAACGGCTTTATGAAGTGGATGCGGGTATCTACCGTTTGATTTTCCGTAAGCCCTGTGATCTCCTGTTCGCCTTTGCCAACGTTTTTGTCTTTGCTATCCCACGCCGACCTGAAACCAATGGTACCGTCGGTGCCATAATAATCCTTTTGCATGTTGGGGTCCATCATTACCCACTTGCTGTAATTATCCTGATTCTTGAGATATTTTACATAATCATAAACCGCAGTGACGTCTCTATTAATTGAAACTTCACGCTGCACGCTGTAATCGCATTTTACAAAAATGGCAATGATAAATACCAGAATTATCAATGCGGCAATGATGCCTAGTATGCCTAAAACTATGCTCATTATTATTCTGATTTAAAGGGGCGGTAAATTTTATGATAGTATACATAAGAGATCAGCAATACCACAAAAGCGCCTATAGCCATGTAGCCGCCGCCGTTGGCGTTGTTCATCACCACGATATTACCAACAAAGGCTGAGATGATAGAAATACCAAAACCAACATAAGCCCATTCTTTAAACCTGGCCGGAACCATAGGTAAAATGAGCAGCAAACCGCCAATGATCTTTCCTACGGTTAATTCAATGCGGAAGTAATCCGGGAAGCCCAGTCCGTGGATGCCATCTTTGGCCATTTGGTTATTAAAAGTTAGGGCTGGTAAAAGTCCGTCGAATAAAAAGAAAATTGTGGTAAAGATCCAATAAATGATCTTGTCTTTTTTTGATGCCGGAGCGGCAACTGTTAATGTGGTCATAATCGTAAGGTTGTGTTTAATTAAAAGGTTATGATAAACTTATGAAATCTATTCCTGAATTACAGACATAATATTTCCCGATGGGTCTGTGAACCAGGCAATAAGCGGCCCGCCACCGCGAAATATGTTGTCATCATCTGTTTTAAAACCGGGCATGTCATAGCTTTCGAACTTTACGCCTTTGGTTTTGAGATCTTGCACTGCTGTCGCTACGTCGGCAACATTAAAATTTAGCACAGTAAATGTGGCCGGCTGATGGTCTGGTTTAGGGTAGGCGATGATTGTGCCGCCATCCTGAAAACTTAGGGTAAGAATATTTCCCATCTGTTTATTCTGTACTACGTTAACCCCTAACACGTCACGATAGAACGTTAACGATTGGTCTGAATCTTTGACCGCGAAACCCCCGAATGCTTTTGTGCCTTTAAACATGATCTCTATTTTAAGTGGATAATTGGTTACTTATTTATTTTACATAACAAAGGTAGCCGCATGATATACAACCCGGCTGGTGCAAATACGACATTGTGAGGGGTTGTTTGCGCTGTCCCAATTTATTACATTTACTACGTTAATCCATTCATTGCAATGAAACACATCTCTATCCTTGTGCCATATGGCACCAGCAGCATCAGCAATATTGAAGGTGCGCACCAGTTGTTCGCAGAAGTAAACAACATGTTTGTAGCGCAAGGCCGCGAGCCCATGTTTGATCTGCATATGGTAGGGCTGGCCAGCGAGACCCCTCAGCGCAATGGTATGTTTACCATTAAGCCCGATGTGCTTTTTGGGGATGTGAAGAAAACCGACCTGATCATTATTCCCGCTGTGCACGGTAACCCCATGGAAACGATTGAAGCTAACAAGGCTCTGCTGCCATGGATAAAAGAACAATACAAACAAGGCGCAGAATTGGCAAGCCTGTGCATTGGCGCGTTCTTTTTAGCCAGCACCGGTTTATTGAATGGCAAAAAATGCGCAACGCATTGGCGCACCGCGAACGATTTTAGGCAGATGTATCCTGAAGTAAATCTTGTTGACGATAAGATCATGACCGAAGAGGACGGGATCTACACCAGCGGTGGCGCTTATTCATATCTCAACCTAATTATTTACCTCATTGAAAAATATGCAGGCCGCGACATTGCCATTATGATGGCTAAAGCATTTATGATCGATATTGACAAGGTGAGTCAGTCGCCATTCATTATGTTTCAGGGGCAGAAGAAACACGAAGATGAGCCGATAAAGAAAGCACAGGAATTTATTGAAAGCAACTATCAGGATAAGATTACCGTCGAAGGTTTGGCAGATATGCTGGCTTTAGGTCGCCGAAACCTGGAACGCCGGTTCAAAAAAGCGACCAGCAACACAATCGTGGAGTACTTACAACGCGTTAAAATTGAAGCTGCCAAAAAGGATTTCGAAACCAGTCGCAAGAACATTAATGAAGTGATGTATGATGTAGGCTATTCTGATACCAAAGCCTTCCGTACCATCTTTAGAAAGATAACAGGGTTGTCGCCGATAGAATATCGCAACAAATACAATAAAGCATTAGTCGCTTAACGGTATTCCCGAACAACCGGCCGACTAAGCAAAAGTTTGCATTTCAATCAGCCTGCGGTATACACCATTATTTTCTATCAGCTGCTGATGGGTGCCTTGTTCCACAACTTTACCCTGGTCAAGTACTACTATCTTGTCCGCGTTTTGGATAGTGCTTAAACGGTGCGCAATGATCAGCGAGGTGCGGTTTTTCATCAGCTTGTTCAAAGCTTCCTGTACTAGCTTTTCAGATTCGGTATCAAGGGCAGACGTAGCTTCATCCAGGAGCATGATAGGCGGGTTGGCCAATACAGCACGTGCAATACAAATGCGCTGGCGCTGGCCGCCTGATAGCTTTGTACCCCTGTCGCCGATATTGGTTTGATAGCCGTTTTCTGTATGCTCTATGAAACTGTGCGCGTTGGCAATTTTGGCTGCCGCGATAACATCTTCCATTGTCGCGTCGGTTTTACCAAAGGCGATGTTATTAAAAATAGAGTCGTTAAATAATATAGATTCCTGGTTTACTACGCCCATTAATGAGCGAACCGATTCCATTGTTAGCTGGCGGATGTCCTGGCCGTCTATCATGATCGCACCTTGCTGCGGATCGATAAAACGGGGGATCATATCCATCAGCGTAGACTTACCACCACCTGACGGCCCTACAAGCGCGATGGTCTGCCCTTTTGGGATTACCAGGTTTATATCAGACAACACCTGCTTTTCGTCATAAGCAAAGCTTACGCCTCTAAACGTAAGATCGTGCTCAAAACCCGTGATCGCCTTTGCACCAGGCGCGTCATTGATACCGGGTTTGGTGTCAATCAACTCTAACACACGTTCACCGGCGGCAATCCCAGAGTGGATATTGCTAAACGAGTCTGAAATGTTCTTTGCCGGGCGCATCAGTTGCGAAAACAACGCGATGTAAGCGATAAACTGCCCGGGACCTAACTCAGAACGTTTATTTAAAATAAGATATCCGCCGTACAAAACAATAAAGGCTATCATGGTAACACTCATGGCCTCAGATGCCGGTGATGCCAGCTGCTGCCTGCGCGCCATTGATCTTGAGATGCGAGAATAACGCATATTTTCCGTATCGAAACGGTTTTTGATAAAGCCAACGGCGTTGAAAGCCTTGACGATCTTGATACCTGATAACGCCTCGTCCAGATAGCTGATCATGTTTCCGTATGATTGCTGCGCCGCAACAGCTTGTGCCTTTAACCTTTTTACAATTCGTGAGATAATAAATCCCGAAACAGGGATCACCAGTAAAGAATATAAGGTAAGTTTCGCAGAAATAATAAAGAGCATTCCCAGGAACGCGATGAGTGTTACCGGCTCTTTAAAGATCACTTGCAAAGTAGAAGTTACAGAAAACTGTACTACCTGTACGTCTGAAGCTATCTTAGAAATGATATCACCCTTACGCTCGTTATTAAAGTAACCCAAGTGAAGGTCCATCACGTTATTGAATACAGAGCGGCGCAGGTTGAGCAGTGTATGCAGGCGCAGGTTTTCCATTGTCCGGGCAGACAGATACCTAAATAGGTTACCCAAAACAACCGCCACGATAACCGTGGCTACTACGAATTGCAAGGCCCCCCATGATCCGTGTGTTTTAATGATCTCCTGCAAATAATACTTAAACCATTTTTCGAGACTGAAAACAGATGTTGGTTTTACTATCTCTGCCGTATGGCCAACTATGTTTGCGTCGGCAGAGAAGAGCGTATTAAGCAAGGGCCCCAGCAGCGCGAATACCAATGTGCTGAAAAGCACATATAGCAGGGTAAATAGAATGTATGGGATGGCGAACTTTTCAATCGGTTTGGCAAAAGAAAGCAGCCTGAAATAAGTCTTCATTTAAAAAATTAAGTCTGCAAAAATATTAATATCCTGCCGATTACAACCTGTGTTCATAGGATATGACTCGCGCAACACAAAAATGGGCTTAACCATCTTTTAACGAGTAATTAGGTATCTGTCCTGTACAGTAAAAGTATTTTTCCAACACCAGTAACGAGATCAACTCTTCACGCTTATTATCAAAAAATTGCCTCGCAAAGGCGTTAGCATTTTTAACGATCTTCAGTGCTTCGCTTTCATGAGCCAGGTACCAGTTTAGCTTATCTTCCAGGTCGCTATAGTCTTCATTTATCTCAATGTAATGCACGCCGCCCTGCAAAGTGCCTTCCATAAACCAGGTCTCGTACTTGGGCTTAGGCATTATTGCTATAGAGTTTGACGACATGATCCACTTTAAATTGGTTGCCACGTCGTTGCCCTCTAAACTCAGGATGAATTTATATTGCAAGTGGTCTTGAATAGATATCTTCGGCTTATGCCATTGGGGGTTGCCGCCACTGTTTACCTGGCCCAGATCGCACATTGGGTGGCCAAAGTAACGCTCCATAAAACGGATGCGGTGCGGTTGGGTCATCACCCCCCGACCTATCAGCATGTCCTTTTTATCTGCGTAGCTGATGTTATCGTCAACAAAAACAAAATGGCGATACTTATCAAGGTTGAGTAGCACCGCGCTTTTATTGTCGCCAACTACAGGCCTGCTTTTCTGTATAGTCGGCACATCTTCTACATGGGTTGCATCGCCGAATAAAAAATTGGCTTTGAAGCGCTTACTGAAATACCGGCTGACTTCGAATGTGTCGAAGTTGTAAGATTTCGGGCTTACAAACATTTTCATATCGCCTAACGCTATCGCCCGGCTGCCGGCATTATTATTCGGAGAAAGCTTATTATAGTACTCGACCCTTGATGTAAGGTAAGTGCGGTCGTAGTTTTCGATTTGTGCCAGTTTTCGTTTTAGCAATTTACCGTAAGCACTCACAGGCAAAAGCTGCCGAAGTAAGTTCTTAGCATAGTAAGCCGTTTTGCCCCGGTAAAGCTTCTTTATGCGAAAAGCGTTTTTCAAATCAAAAGTTAAAGTTAATATAAATGTAAATTGCAGCGCAATTATAACGCATGGGCAGCAAAATACTCGTCACCTTTGATTCGATGAAGAACATCAACACCGGCTACTATTATTTTGGCTTGGGTTTAGGTAACGCGCTGATTGATGCCAACAATGATGAATTTGACCTTACCTTTTATCTGCATAACCGCACAAACACCAGGTTTAACGGCGATGTAAAGATCTTGCGTTTGTCTAAGCTGCACCCTTTTTATTTTCCTTATCGCAATCGTTTTCAACTGGTTCACATTACCGATCAGGAGTGCAGGCTGCGGCCCGAGTGGGTGAACGCTAAAAAAATAATGACCATTCATGATGTTAACCGCATACATCTGGAAGGCCATGATTCGCCACAAACCCGCCAGTACCTGGAGCGGTTAAGAAAATTCATCTCAGGTGTGGATAAGCTGGTTACCATCTCGCAATTCGTTGCTGATGATATAGTAAAGTTGTACCCGGAAGCTGCAAGCAAGATATCCGTCATCTATAATGGAGCGCAAAAACCGCAGTTGGTGAAGAACTACAAACCCGCAGTAATACCGAATGGCGATTTTTTATTTACCATTGGTATACTTTTGCCTCAAAAAGGCTTCCATTACCTGCCCAATTTGTTAGAGAACAATAATTTAAACCTGGTGATAGCCGGGATTGAAACCCCGCACAAAGAAGTGATCTTAGCTGAAGCAAAAAAATATGGTTGTGAGAACAGGGTTTTTATTACCGGCCCTGTAGCAGATGTCGATAAAGCCTGGTATTACGCCAACTGCAAGGCTTTTATCTTTCCATCATCTGCAGAAGGTTTTGGCTTACCTGTGATAGAAGCCATGCATTTTGGCAAACCAGTATTCCTTGCCAAAAAGACGTCGTTGCCCGAAATTGGCGGACGAGCTGCTTATTATTTCGATAGTTTTGAGCCGCAACACATGCGTGATGTACTTGCTGATGGCTTAAAAGACTTTGAAGAAAATAACCGTACAAACGAGGTTTTGCGCCAGACCGCTAAGTTCACCTGGGAAAACGCCGCCAAGGCATATTTGCAATTGTATAAACAAACCCTTGACGCATAGTCCTGATATCTGACATGAAACCCAAAGTACTCGTCACGTTCGATTCTATGAAGGATATTAACCGCGGTTATTATTCTTTTGGTAAAGGCCTCGGCGATGCACTGATCAAACAGAACAACGGCAGGTTTGATCTGGCGTATTATCTATTTAAAAAAACACCTACGCTTTTTAACAACCTAGTCAAAATTGTTTATCGCTGGTTTGCAGACCAAATCTTTTTTAGAAAGAGAAATGATTTCGATGTGGTACATTTTTCTGACCAGCGCTGCAGGCTCCCGCCGTGGAATGTTAACGCTAAGAAGGTAATTACCATTCACGATCTTAACAAAGTGCATCTTAAAAAGAGTAAGCCGCATCGCATAATCGCTTACCTGAATAAATTAAACAAAAGAGTAAGCCACTGCGACAGGGTAGTCACTATATCACAATTTGTAGCAAATGACGTAGAGCGATATCTGCCTGCCGCAAAAGGTAAAATTTCTGTCATACATAACGGTGCGGAAAAGTTGCAAGTCAAACCAAGCCATCAGCCTAACTTTATTCCCGACAGGCCGTATCTTTTTACCATCGGTTTAATGTCGCCGCAGAAAGGCTTTCATTATCTGCCTGCCTTGTTAAACGGTAACGACTATGGACTAGTTATAGCCGGTATAGAGACAACGCACAAAGCGGTGATCTTAGAAGAGGCGGCTAAGTACAATTGTACAGATAGGGTGCACCTTGTTGGCGAGATAAGTAACGATGACAAAGCCTGGTATTACGCGCATTGCCTTGCGCTGGTGTTCCCGTCGCGAACAGAAGGCTTTGGCTTACCGGTTATAGAGGCTATGCACCTTGGCAAGCCCGCGTTTCTGTCAAAATTTACTTCCCTGCCCGAGATCGGCGGCGACGCCGCATATTATTTCGACAGCTTTGACCCTGCGCACATGCAGAAAGTGTTCAGCGATGGCATGAAGCACTTCAAGGAAAACAATGGTGCCGAAAAGTCCATGGCGCAAGCGGCAAAATTTTCATGGGAAAAGTGTGCGGATGCTTACCTTAACCTGTATAACGAATTGCTTGGTAAGTAATGCAGAAAGTCGCGATAGTCATTCCTTGTTACAAAAGCTCACTTACCAAACATGAGGAGATCGCGCTGGCGCAATGCAAAAAGATTTTGGGCCAGTATCCTGTCAGGATCGCCAAACCCGAAAGCCTGATTTTACCCGCCGAAATATTAGACTTTGCCGATTGCGCGGCAGTAAATTTTGATGATAACTATTTTGCAGACATTGCAGGCTATAACAGATTGATGCTGTCGGCAGAATTTTATAAACGATTTACCGGCTTTGAGTATATCCTGATATACCAGTTAGATGCCTTTGTCTTTAAAGACGAACTCGAAAACTGGTGCAGCAAAGGATACGATTACATAGGTGCACCATGGATAAGTCGGAAAAGCCGGTCTCCTCTAAAACAGGTTCTTGTTAACATCCAACGAAATTGGTCGTACCGCTTCGATCTTAAAAAAAGAGGCGTTCCTAATAAATATCAATTCGAGAACCGGGTAGGCAATGGCGGCTTTTCACTCAGGCGGGTAAGTGCTTTTGCCGATTTATGTGATGAAATGGTTAAAGAGATCGATTACTATCTTTCTCAAACTGCGCATCAATATAATGAAGATGCATTTTGGAGCTTAGAAGTTAACCGCCATAAAAAGCGATTAGAAATCCCGGTCTGGCGCGAGGCTTTGGAGTTTTGTTATGAAACCTATCCGGACAGGGCGTTTGAATTAACCGGTCACCAATTGCCTTTCGGCTGCCATGATTGGGACGCCTATCCCGATTTCTGGCGACCTATATTTAAAGAACTAGGTTACGATTTATAGTTTTGTGATATGCCCGGTAAATTAGACAACCTAAAGGTGAGCAATTTTAAAGAAGTGGCGCGCGCGCTTACCCTGGTTGAAAATGACCTGCCCGGCTCTGCAGATTTACTCAAGAATTTGTCTTTCAATAACCAGTGCCCTGTAATCGGTATTACAGGTCCGCCGGGAGCGGGGAAAAGTACGCTGGTAAATCAGCTGATCACTAACCTTACAGCAAACGGCAAATATGTAGCGGTTTTGGCCATCGACCCAACATCGCCATTCAATTTCGGCTCCTTGCTTGGCGACCGTATACGCATGGCCAGCCACTTTAATAGCCCAAACGTTTTTATTCGCTCATTGGCAACGCGCGGTTCACTTGGGGGCTTATCTGCCAAAACCATAGAAATGGCAGATGTGCTGCGGGCATCCGGTTTTGATTACGTGATTGTTGAAACAGTTGGCGTAGGCCAGTCCGAAGTTGAAATTGCCGGCCTTGCCGATATGACATTTGTTGTGCTTGTGCCCGAAGCAGGAGACGAGATACAAAATATTAAGTCCGGATTGATGGAGATCGCAGACGCTTTTATCCTAAATAAAGCCGACCGCCCTGGTGCCGACGAATTTGCTAATCAATTGCAAAAGCTGCTGCATCAAAATCCAAAAGTGGTCCCTATCATTAAAGCCATCGCCACAGAAAATAGCGGCATTAGCCAAATTGCCAAATTTATCCGTCAAGACCGGATGCATGATAACCAGCGGAAATTATTCCTCGCTGCCGAAAAGGTTTATCAGCTCATTAAAGAAAAGCGTATGGCCGGCGTAGACAGACAAAAGCTCCGGCTTGATGTGGCCGAAGCTTTTGAAAAAAATAACACCTTTAATCTTTACAGTTTTGCCGAAGCGTATAGCTAACTGTTCATGATCTCTTCAATGTGTTCTGCCTCTACAGGGATGTCGGCCATCAGATCTATATTACCGCCTTCAGTAATCAGTATGTTGTTTTCAATACGTATGCCCAAGCCTTCGGCAGGAATATATATACCAGGTTCGCAGGTTAGAATGTTGCCAACCTCGAAAGCTTTGTAACGGCTGGCATAATCATGCACATCCAAGCCCAAATGGTGCGACGTGCCGTGCATAAAGTACTTTTTGTAGAGCGGCGAAGCAGCGTCTTGGTTTTTTACATCGGTTTTATCCAGTAAACCCAAGCCGATCAATTCGTCAGTCATTATGCGGCCAACCTCGTCATGATACTCGTTCCAAATGGTACCGGCCACCAGCATTTTGGTTGCTGCTCGCATTACGCGCAACACAGCGTTGTACACGTCGCGCTGTCGCTGGGTAAACTTTCCGTTCACCGGTATGCTGCGGCTCATGTCAGCATTGTAATTAGCATATTCGGCACCAAAGTCAAATAAGATCACGTCACCATCTTTACATATAGCATTGTTATCTATATAATGCAGTACGTTGGCATTATTGCCGCTGGCTATAATTGGTGTATAGGCATGGCCGGTAGCGCGCTGGCGGATGAATTCATGAATGATCTCTGCCTCTATTTCATATTCGCCTACACCGGGGTGAACAAATTTTAGCACACGTTCAAAAGCGTCCTTTGTTATACTGCATGCTTTTTTGGTCAACTGCACCTCTATGTCAGACTTTACCGCACGCAGGTCGCGCAGTATGGGAGCCGACCTTAAATAATTATGAAGCGGGTATTTTTCTTTTAAAGCATTGTAGAACCGTAAGTCGCGATAAGGCACCTGGTGCACGTAACGGTCATTCTCATTGGTATTTATGTAAATATTGTCGGCATAGTTTATAATACTATGCAAAATAGTGTCATAGCTGTCCAGCCAAAAAATGGTTTTAATGCCTGATGCTGCCTCTGCCTCTTCCTTTGTATATTTATGACCCTCCCAAATTGCTATTAGTGCGCTGGTTTGTCTTAAAAAAAGTACTTCTCTGTATAGCGGATTAGGACAATCCGGATATAGCACTAAGATGCTTTGCTCCTGATCTATTCCTGATAAGTAAAAAAAATCGGCATTTTGCTTGAAAACAAAGCCTTGATCACCGCTTCGCGGAAACTCATCATTAGCATGAAATATTGCTATTGAGTTGTTTTTTAGTCGCTTAACGAAATTATTTCTATTGTGAGTAAATAACGTATTTTCAGGGGCGACATATTTCATTTTATATAGTTTAATATAGTTGTTTTAGACTTTTTTTTGTTCTATTTGCACCAAGGTTTTCATTTTTGGAACGGTGTTTGGTAGCGTTCCAAACATAATTACTAATTTTGAAAAAAATCACAATTAATCGTTAATCTAAAAACTATGAATTATTCTACTCTAAAGAAAACAGTCGCTTTATCATGTGCCGCTGTGTTAGCTGTAGGCGTAGCAAACGCGCAAATGGCAGACACAACCATGAAAATGTCTTCTGGAACAACTACTGCCAAGGTATTTGGCGGTGCTGGTCAGTACAACAGGTTTAGCATTGGTATCAACGGCGGCGTAACTGCACCGGTTGTTGCTACAGGCGGATCTAATGATTACACTCACTGGAAAGCTTCTTATGGTTACGGCGCTTCATTGCGTTTGCAACTTGCACACTCTTTCGGTATCCAGGGTGATTTCCACGGTGGCCGTTTAGAAGGTGACAACTCTACTGCAGCAGGCGGTATCCGTGACGGTGTTACAGCTTTCAAAACAGATTTTTACAGCGCTACTTTAAGCGGTGTGGTTAACGTTGCTACTGTTGACTACTTACGTCGTAAAAATGCTATCAACTTCTTCTTAACCGGTGGCGCAGGTATGGTTTGGTATAAACCAACTGTAACTTTCGGTAACGGTGTTCCGGTTGCTTATGATCACTATCCACAAAGCTTGGTTATCCCTGTAGGTGCCGGTGTTAAATTCCGTTTAACAGACGCGGTTGCTTTAAACTTAGGTTACACCGAAAACTTTGTTGACGATGATATCCTTGACGGTTTAAAAAGAGGTTACCCTACTAAAGACAAATACTCTTATGGTTATGCAGGTTTAGAATTCACTTTGGGTTCTTCATCTAAATCTAACTTAGACTGGGTTAACCCTGTAGCTATGATGTATGACGAGCTTTATGATGCTGCTCTTCGTCAAGAAGTTGAAGCTTTAAAAGGCCGTGTAACTAACGTAGAAAACGCTGTTAATGATCTGAAAAAAGATTCTGACGGTGACGGTGTATCTGATCAATTCGACAAATGCCCTAACACTCCTGCAGGTACTGTAGTTGATGGTTCTGGTTGCCCATTGAAGAAAGATACAGTTATGATGGGTGGCGCTGCTGTTGCTCCTGCTGCTTACACTAACATCCAATTTGACTTTGATAGCTCTGTGTTAAGAACTTCATCTTACCCAACTTTAGACGCTGTTTCTGCTGATCTGCGTGCTAACACCGGTAAATCTGTTGAGTTAGACGGTTACGCTTCATCAGAAGGTACTGCTGCTCACAACATGAGGTTATCTAAAGACCGTGCTAACTCAGTTAAAACTTACTTAGTAAACTCTGGTGTTGAGGCTAAACGTTTAAAAGTTAAAGCTTACGGCGAAACTCACCCAATTGCTGATAACTCAACTGAAGAAGGCCGCGTTCAAAACCGCCGCGTTGAGTTCAAAAAATAATTAGCTCTGACAGCTTACTAAAAGGCGTCCCGATACCGGGACGCCTTTTTTTGTTTAACTTTGTTTATGTACTTCTTCAGAAAAAAAGACCCAAACAGGCCGCAAAGCTTTAATCTTAAAGTCATGCATGTTATTAATGCCACGGCAATAATCATGTTTGTGGGTGCAATAATCTGGAAGCTGGTAAGTGTATTTATCCTAAAAAAATGAAAAGCATTATTTATACTAAAAACGCGCCCGAGCCTATCGGGCCCTATAGCCAGGCTGTTAAAACGGGTAACTTGTTATTTGTATCGGGCCAGATACCTGCCGACCCTGCAACCGGCGAAATTGTAAGCGGCGGCATAGAAGCAGAAACTACTATGGTAATGAAAAACCTGCAAGCAATTTTAACAGAAGCAGGTGCAGGCTTTGAACATGTGATCAAAACCACCATCTTCCTGAAAAATATGGGTGATTTCGCCGCCGTAAACGCTATTTATGGCTCATACTTTACGGCCGACTTTCCGGCGCGTGAAACAGTGCAGGCAGCAGCTTTACCAAAAAACGTTAACGTAGAAATTTCGGTAATTGCCGACTTGAGCTAATGGCGCAGAAAAGCGCGATCAGATACTTATCTGCTGCTATCGGCGCCGCGTTTATATGGGGGTTTTTAACAATACCCCTTAAGCATCTTCACACGCTTAACTACGCGCCGGAGCAGATCCTGTATTACAGGGTGCTGATGTCTTTCATCGCGCTTTGGATCTACGTATTGTTATTCAGGCGAAAACCTTTAATTCATGATGTGTCCGTTCTGCGGCAAATGCCTGCCCGTGAGCGCCGTAAATCCATTTGGATCATATTACTTACCGGCATCTTTATAACCACCAATTGGTTCACTTATATATACGTAGTGAACAACATCGGCGTAAAAGTTGCAGGTTTTGGATATCTCATATGCCCGTTGCTTACCGCCGGCGGCGGGTTTCTTCTGCTAAAAGAAAAATTGTCCAGACTAAAAGTTGCAGGTATTTCTCTCGCGGTTATCAGCATTATTATACTTTCAACAGGGTCTGTCAGCGAAACTTTATGGTCTATCGTGGTAGCTATAAGCTATGCCGTTTATTTGCTGCTGCAAAGGCTGATACCGCAGTTTGATAAGATCAATACGCTGGCCATCCAGCTGCTGATCTCCATCATTATCCTTGGTCCGTTTTATATACACCAATTTAATGGGCTGCCTGAGCAATCCGCATTTTGGACAGACATCATAGTCACGGCCGTATTGTTCACCATCATTCCGCTGCTGTTAAGTTTATATGCCTTGTCGGGACTGCCATCGTCAACCATCGGTATAACCATTTACATCAATCCTGTCATCACCTTCCTGGTCGCTTATTTTTATTTCCATGAAAGTTTTGCAGCCTGGCAATTAATGGGTTATTCAATTTTACTGGCTTCTGTTATTATCTTTAACTGGGAAATGATCGGCGGCGCATTAAAAAATAAGGAGCAGACTGCCGCCCAAGCCACCTGACGCATTTGAACCAGATCTTTAATACACCGGTTGTTTATCTAAAGGGCGTAGGTACTGCCCGTGCGGATGTATTAAAAAAAGACCTGGGCATAGAAAGTTATGAAGACCTGCTAAGGCATTATCCTTACAAGTACATAGACCGGACGAAATTCTACAAGATACGTGATATCAATCCCGAGCTACCGCATGTACAGGTCATAGCCCGCCTAACGTACAAAGAGATCATCGGCGAAAAGAATACGCGACGTTTGGTGGCACATGTACAGGATGATACCGGCGTTATGGAACTGGTATGGTTCCAGGCTATTAAATGGACAGAAAAGATCCTTGCCGTTGGCAAAGCTTACATCATTTTTGGCAAGCCCGGCAGTTTTAATGGCAAAGCCCAAATGGCCCACCCCGAAGTGGAACCGTACAGCACT
This sequence comes from Mucilaginibacter ginkgonis, assembly GCF_009754905.2. Classification (NCBI taxonomy): domain Bacteria; kingdom Pseudomonadati; phylum Bacteroidota; class Sphingobacteriia; order Sphingobacteriales; family Sphingobacteriaceae; genus Mucilaginibacter; species Mucilaginibacter ginkgonis. Next base: position 2,908,673 of record NZ_CP066775.1, read on the forward strand.
GAAGCTCTGAAACGAAAAGGCAACCTAACGCTGCAAGCGGTTTATAGTTCTACGGAAAAGCTAAAGCAATTTACGCTAGATACGAAGGGTATCCAGCGCCTTACAGCTACCCTGCTTGAACAGCACAGCCGCGACATACAGGAAAATCTTCCGCTGTATATTCTGCAAAAATATAAGCTGATGCCGCGGGTAGAGGCGTTCCGGAATATTCACTTCCCCGAGAATGCTGCAGCTTTGCATGAAGCAGAACACCGTTTAAAGTTTGAAGAATTGTTTAGCATTCAGCTAAAACTGTTGCGCAATAAAATGACCCGCACGCAGAAATTCAAGGGGGCGATCTTTGAAAAAGTGGGCGATTATTTCAACGAGTTTTATGAGCACCGTCTGCCGTTTCAACTAACCACCGCGCAGAAAAAAGTACTGAAAGAAATACGGCAAGACACTTTGCGCGGTGTACAAATGAACCGTTTACTGCAAGGCGACGTGGGCAGCGGGAAGACGGTTGTGGCGCTGATGAATGTATTGCTGGCGCTTGATAACGGCTACCAGGCCTGTATAATGGCGCCAACAGAAATTTTAGCCACGCAGCATTACCACTCCATTAAGGCTTTGGTAGGCGATGGGTTTATTGAAGTGGCTTTGCTCACGGGTTCTGTAAAGCAAAAGGATCGTAAGGTGATCCACCAAAAGCTGGAAGACGGGACATTAAATTTGTTGATAGGCACCCACGCCTTAATAGAAGACAAGGTAGTTTTCAAAAATCTTGGCCTTGCAGTGATAGATGAACAGCACCGTTTTGGTGTAGAACAGCGGGCGAAACTTTGGCGTAAAAATATATTACCACCGCATGTGCTGGTGATGACCGCTACGCCTATTCCCCGCACATTGGCCATGACCTTATACGGCGATTTGGATGTGTCTGTGATCAATGAATTACCCGCCGGCCGGAAGCCGATAGAGACCAGGCACTTTTATGAAAATCAGCGGCTGGCAATGTTTGGCCTGATGAAGCGCGAGATAGCTTTGGGCAGGCAGGTGTACGTGGTTTATCCGCTGATAAAAGAAAGTGAGAAACTCGACCTGAAAAATCTGGAAGATGGCGTAGAGGTGATGTCGCGCGAGTTCCCGTTACCGCAGTACCGCATAAGTGTGGTGCATGGCAAACTGTCTGCAGCAGATAAGGAATTTGAGATGCAGCGTTTTGTAAAGGGCGAAACACATATCATGGTAGCCACAACTGTGATAGAAGTTGGCGTTAATGTGCCCAATGCTTCTGTGATGATCATTGAGAACGCCGAGCGGTTTGGGTTATCTCAGCTACACCAGTTACGCGGTCGCGTAGGCCGGGGAGCAGAGCAGTCGTTCTGTTTGCTGATGAGCGGCCACAAGTTAAGCCGCGATGGAAAAAAACGCTTAGATACCATGGTAATGACCAACGATGGTTTTAAGATTTCCGAAATAGACCTTGAACTGCGTGGCCCCGGTGATATAGAAGGCACACAGCAGAGCGGCGTGCTTGATCTAAAGATCGCCAACCTGGCTACAGACCAACAGTTGCTGATGCTGGTACGCGATGAGGTGATAGAAATATTTTATAAAGACCCTCAACTGGCATTGCCCGAAAATCAGATACTGCACCACATGCTTACCGCTAAAAACGGCGGCTTGAGTTGGGATAAGATATCGTGAAAGCAATCCCCTACTGTTGTGTCATTTCGAACGAAGAGAGAAATATTCTACAACGACTTGCCTAATTTAGAGATCCATTCGATATGATAAGTTTATAAAGTTGAACCCGCGTTAGGGATAGTAGTGAAAAGCCCGCAGTACCCACGGCACCGCGGGGACGAGGACTTGTAACGGATAGCCCGACCGCGCAGCGGGAACGCCCATGACCTATCTAATTTGTATTTACACTCAATTCTCTTAAAAAACACATCTCTAAATTTTAATTGACTTACTTGTTTACAGTAAAAATTCCGCTACCTGTTTAAATCGCTTTGATTTTAATAGTCAACGCTTTACCTTTCCAATTCAATTTAATCCTGCACTATGAAGTTTGCTTACGCCCTTTCAGCATTTCTGTTAGCCACCATTACCGCGAACGCCCAAACCGATTCGGTCTACCTGCGTAAGATCTACGACGAAGAGCTGGTTAACGGTAAGTGCTATCAAAACCTGCATTATTTATGCAAGGACATTGGCCAGCGGATTAGCGGTTCTGCCAACGCGCAAAAAGCGGTAGATTGGGGTAAAAAGCTGATGGAAAGCTATGGCTTTGATAAGGTTTACCTTCAAGAGGTAATGGTGCCGCATTGGGAACGGGGCGCAAAAGAGCAAGGGCTGATTATCGCGGGAAAAAGCCGCATCCCGGTTGCAATTTGCGCGTTGGGTATGTCAATTGCTACACCGGCAAACGGTATTACCGCTGATGTTATTGAACTGCATTCTCTAAAGCAGCTGGACAGCTTGGGCGAAGCAGGAATAAAGGGCAAGATAGTTTTCTTTAACCGCCCTTTCGACGAGCGTTTTATAGAGCAAGGCGGCGCATACGGAACAGCAGGCGATCAGCGTAACCTTGGCCCGGCGGCTGCGTCTAAATATGGCGCCGCGGCTGTAATTGTGCGGTCGCTTACCTCTGCGTTGAATGATTACCCGCATACAGGGGCTACCCGGTATGACAAAAACTACCCTGCCATTCCGGCGGCGGCTATATCAACCATAGCTGCAAATAAATTGAGCGATCTGATCAAAAACGCAAACGGCAGACCTGTGCAGTTTTTTCTGAAAGATAACTGCCGTATGCTGCCCGACGCTGTTTCTTATAATGTTGTAGGCGAACTGACCGGCACAGAAAATGCCAAACAAGTAATTACCGTTGGTGGTCACCTCGACTCGTGGGACCTGGCCGAAGGCGCCCATGACGACGGTACAGGTGTAATGCAATCAGTAGAAGTGTTGCGCATCTTTAAAGCGCTGGGTTATAAACCAAAACACAGCATCCGCGCGGTATTTTTTATGAATGAGGAAAACGGCGGTGCCGGCGGCAAAAAGTACGCAGAGCAGGCAGCAGCAAACAAAGAAGAGCACATTGCCGCTATTGAAAGTGATGAAGGTGGATTTACCCCACGCGGATTTAGTTTCGAAAGACCTTCTGCGGGTTTTTTGTCTAACATCAATAATGCCTGGAAAAAACTATTAGAACCGTATGAAGCGGATATGCTGGTTGCAGGTGGCAGTGGGTCTGACATTGGCCCGTTACGCGCTATGCCCGGCGTTACACTGATAGGTTTTCGCCCCGACTCGCAGCGTTACTTTGATATCCATCATACCCCGAATGATGTGTTTGAGAATGTAAACAAGCGCGAGCTTGAATTAGGCGCTGCAAGCATGGCGTCGCTTATTTACCTGATAGACCAGCATGGCCTTAAGTTCAATTAAGTTATACAGCCTTTAACACAGATGGCGTAACTTTACGGCATCACCCTTAAACAACACCCAAGTGCCCGACGGAGATAGTCAGCCCCAGAAAAAAGATTCGTTTGCCGCTTTGCGGTATAAAGACTTCAGGTCATATATAGGCGTACGCTTCTTTTTCACGTTTGCTTACCTCATGCAAACTACGGTGCTGGGCTTTTATATTTACGAGTTAGCCCATAGCAAAGTAGCCCTTGCTTTTGTGGGGTTGGCAGAGGCCATACCGGCTGTGGGCATTGCGCTTTACGGCGGCTACATTGCTGATAAGTACGAGAAGCGCAAGATGCTGCTCATCGTTTTAGGCGGGGTGTTTTTTTCGGCGCTGGTGATGTTTGTTGTTACGCTGCAAAGCCTCGACCACGAATTCCATCCACTCATATTGCCTATCCTTTACGCGATGATATTTTGCAATGGTGTGGCGCGCGCGTTTTACAGCCCCGCCACTTTTACCATTTACGCGCATAGCATCCCTAAAGAAATCTATCCCAACGCCAGCAGCTGGAGCAGCAGTACCTGGCAGATCGCGTCCATTTTCGGGCCGTTGGTGGGTGGTTTGCTTTACGGCTTCGGCGGAAAACTTTTTACAGGCATAACAGGTATCACAGCAACGTTCGCTGTGGTACTGCTTTTTATGTCAACCTCATTCGTGCTCGTTTATCGCCTGCGAAAATATCCGCCGGTTTTTGTGCCGAAGGAACCGATATGGCAAAGCCTGAAGGCCGGGCTAAGTTTTGTTTTTACCAACAAGATGATGTTCTATGCCATGAGCCTCGACCTTTTCTCCGTGCTGTTTGGCGGTGTGGTTGCATTGCTGCCTGTTTATGCGCTGGACATTTTGAAAGTTGGCTCAGAAGGTTTAGGTATAATGCGTACGGCTTTTTCACTCGGCGCAGCGCTGACCATGATCTCTATGGCACGCTTTTCGCCGATGGGGCGGCCGTGGCGAAACCTGCTCATAGCAGTATTAGGGTTTGGGTTGGCCATTATTGGTTTCGGCTTGTCGCATGTGCTGTGGCTGTCGCTCATCTTCCTGTTTTTGCAGGGCGGTTTCGATAGTGTGAGTGTGATCATCCGCGGAACAATTATGCAACTGCTTACACCGGACCACATGCGCGGACGGGTATCTGCCGTAAACTCCATGTTCATTGGTTCGTCTAACGAGATAGGCGACTTTGAGTCGGGCATGGCAGCGAACATCCTGGGAACAGTTCCGGCGGTGCTATTTGGCGGCGGCATGACTTTATTTATAGTCACGTTTACTTACTTCAAGACCCGCCACCTGGTGCCGGCCACTTTAGCCGACGTAAAACTTGCCGACGAACCTCCTACTATGCCGGTCGCGTAGTCTTTTTTTATCGGCTTAATTGTGTGGTTGTAACATGTGACAGTTTCTATACCAAATACTGACTTATTAGTATCTGACACCGTTTTGTCAACGATATAACTAATTGTTTATCAAGCATGCACGATCGTGTCAGTGTTTCTGGTTTACCGTTTTTAACTAAAAAGTGTAACACAGTTGTCACAGGTGTTACAGTTTTATTTGGCGATAACCATTTATAGAAGCAATCCCCAAATTATCAAGTTGGAGATTTGCCTCTCCCGATAATTGGGAATCGCACTGACGTGGTATGTGAACCTACATTTCATCCGCACTTGGTCCATAGCTGCCCGGGATGGGAATATCCAATAAGCGCAGGTACACCCCGAGTTGTGCACGATGATGCACGGTTTGGTTAAGCGCCATGCGCATCACGTCGCGCTTTGGGTCTTGCGAAATAATATGGCCGCCTGCTTGCAGGCTCCAAATCTTTTCCAGTTCCTCTTCTGTCGAATTGTTGATGCTGTTGCTTCCCTTTTCTATCGAGCGGGTGTGGTAAGCAAGTATCTCTTCAACGCTGTTAACGTCATCTTCCTTCCAGGTACTGGTCTCAAAGTTAAGCCCGTCTTTTTCCAATATCATCCAAGGCCATGCGGGCAGGTCGGCAATGTGTTTGGCCAGCCTTAGCATCTTCATGCTTTTAGGGTGCGGCGCCCAATCGAACTTGTCTTCGGGTATCAGCGTTAAAAATTTACGGGTGATCTCTGCCTCTTGCTGAAGCTCTTTTAAAAAGATGGGTAATAGTTTCATGACTGTTGTTATTGGTTTTATGGCTCAAAGAAACCATGAGCCAATGACAACCCTATGTCAGCAGCGTTTAGCTGATTTAAATTTCTTCTAAAATAATTTTAGCGATAGCCTTAACCCGCTGTTTTAGTTCGGGCGGCGAGATGATCCTAACCTGGTCGGCAAATACCATCATCCATCGGGCAAAACCTTCGAGCGAGGGCGACAGGAACTGCATTTCTACCTCATCGCCAACCAACTGTTCCGAAACAAAACCATGATAAAATCGCTGCTCGCCCAAGTAAGGCGCAGCTTCTCTGGTGATGCGGATCACGATCTTTAACAGCTCTGTATCCTTATACATTTTGTTAAGGTGCTCACTTAAAGGCGGGTGTATAGTATCGAAATGCAGGCCTGTTTCGCCGAGCGACTCCATCCTGTCGAACCTGAAATCGCGATAGTCGCTACGCAAACGGCACCAAGCTATCAGGTGCCAGTAATTGTCCAGATAAAAAACACCCACCGGTTCAATATCGCGCGACTCCACCAATTCGCCCCAGGGGCGTTTATATTTAAGCCTTAGCACTTCCTTTTTGGCTACAGCTTGCAGTATAAGTTGTAATTGGTTTTGTGGGGCAGCCTTTTGCGCATGGTGTCCCCGGAATTTAAGCACTTCGATATTTTGCTCAATGCTTTCAAGGTAGTCCTTTTCTGCCGACCGCAATACCGACCTGATCTTGAACATGGCCGAACTATAGCTGGCGCTATTATCGGCATCAGTCAACTTGTTTACCATCTTCTCGGCAGTGAGGAAAGCGGCTGCCTCATCGCGGGTAAACATTACCGGTGGCAGGCGGTACCCATCAACAATGGAATAACCTACACCTGCCTCGCCGATCAGCGGAATCCCCGCTTCTTCAAGCGTTTTTACATCCCGATAAACCGTACGCAGGCTAATATCAAACCTATCGGCAATATCCTGCGCGCGTACCGTTTTGCGCGATTGCAGCTGAATCAAAATAGCAGAAATACGGTCGATGCGGTTCACGCGGCAAATTACGTATTTCTGCCATAAGCTATGCCCGGCTTACTTGATCTCGAAGATAGCGTGTATCTGGTAGCTCAGCTTGATTTTCTTGACGTCAATGTCAGATGGCTCGGGTGCAGGTGCGTCAGCTACCTTGGCCATAGCATAACTTCTGTACACCGGTAGGGGGAAGCTTTCGTTATCTATTTCTTCGATATTTAAGGCATTACCTACAAGGCTGCCTATGCTGCTTAACAGGTAGGTTGCTTTGTCCTTAGCATTTTGTAATGCTTTGATCTTCAGGTCGCGCTTTAGGGTAACGATCTTCGAATAGTCGTAGCTATCAACACCTGTGCTTTGAATACCTTTTGGGTCTATCTGGCTTAAGATAATGTTGTAAGTATTTAAGTCGTGGAACTTAATGCGGTACTGCTTAGACGCTAAAAAGTCGGGGTTCTTCTTTTTCTGATAAACATTATAAGCAGATACGTTTGAGATAGTCAGGTCATCTTTGGCGATGCCGGCATCGGTAACTGCCTTTTCTAACTGGCGTTCCAAAACGTCAATGGTCACCTTGTTGCGGCCATCCATATATTCTTTGAGTGATATAGATACGTTGATGATATCGGGCGTAACTTCTTGTTCTGCGGTACCATTCACCTCAATTTTGCGGCGAAGATCTGCAACTTGTGCAAACGTGTTTAGGGATAGTGTGCCAAGCGCAGCTATTAAAAGTAATTTTTTCATAATGATGTTTAGTTTCTATGACGGATCGGGTTTGTAAAGTGTAACGTCAACACGTAAAATTTATAAATGTTTATGGTGTGACTGCAAGTGCAACTAAAAGATTAACACGCAATAAAATGTTAGTAACTTACTGGGAGAATAATTAATCCTACTTATCCTATTTCTAAGCGGATGTTGGCGGACGTCTTCGTATATAAATTAGCCATATCGGCTAAAGAAAGCCATCCGATTGATTATCTTTGAGTTATGGAGACGCTACAAAAACACAAGTATCTCAAAAAAAATGATTGGTTGGAATTATTTTTATATATAATTCTTTGGGTAGTTCCAGTTGGATTTTTTGCGCTATTGTCTTTTGAGTCAAACAGAGTTTTTTTCGGTGCCGGAACATTTGTACTTGTAGTAACAAATATCACTTTCGCACTTCGCACGTTTCTTGAAAATAGATTTCTTCGAGTGCTACTTATTTTCGAAGTAATTCATTTATTAATATTCCCAGTAATGTACGCGGTGTTGCAAAACTCGGACCCACAAAACTTTTTAATTGATAAGAAAATTTTTCAAAAGGAATATGACGCCTCTAAAACACGTTTACATGATTCATATGATGATTTCAACTTAAGAGCGGTTAATCATGTTTTTAAGCAGTTGCTCTCTAGGTTTCCTTCCCTCGATAAGACAAGATTTCAACGAGTTGTAGCTTCTCCTTTAATCATCGATACCTTAGTAATCTCTACTCAGTTAGACGGAGGAGAATTACCTCAGAGAATGATTTTAATTTCCACTCAAAAAGGCGATATTATTGGTAAGGTTTCAAAAAGTTTTAATTCAATAGCTGACACTAGCTCTTTATCCTTTGTTTTTAAAACCTTTATTAATGAGAACGACATACGTTTAAAAGATTACGATATAGCAATGTCTCAAGTTTTAAAAAGCAGGTTTTGGAATTATGAATCGATTTTCCCTTACGCACTAAATATATTTAATACAGACAATATAAAAGCTCAGAGTATTTTCGCTAACGTTTTTTTAGCTTTTCATCAAATTATATTCATAATTCTAACTGCTTGGTTGTGCAACGCGAGCTATGAAGTTTTTAAAAGTTCATAAACGCTTGTTAAAGATGCCCTTAACGATAACTAATATATTTATAAACTAAAGGTTTTTTTCACGACGACACTGGGAAGTTTAGGGCTCACCGTTTACTCATATCTGCCGCTTGTAACTTTTTTGCAACCTGTATGCGGCGCTGCACTTTAGCCTTTTCGAAAATTGTTTTTAATAGTGTATTGCCTATATTTGCTCCGCTTAAAAAATCTTTTTAGATAAATAAATGAGAGAATTACAGTTCAGGGAAGCGCTTCGCGAAGCAATGAGCGAAGAAATGCGCAAGGATGATAAAATTTACCTGATGGGCGAAGAGGTGGCCGAATATAACGGTGCCTACAAAGTGAGCCAGGGTATGCTTGACGAGTTTGGCGCAAAACGCGTTATAGATACGCCGATTTCTGAACTGGGCTTCGCCGGTATTGGCATAGGATCGGCAATGAACGGCCTGCGCCCTATCATCGAGTTCATGACCTTCAACTTCTCGTTGGTGGCTATTGACCAGGTGATAAATGGTGCGGCAAAGATCATGTCTATGAGCGGTGGCCAGTTCTCTGTGCCTATCGTTTTTCGCGGCCCTACCGGTAACGCGGGTATGCTAAGCTCGCAGCACAGCCAGTGCTTTGAGAACTGGTATGCCAACTGCCCGGGCTTAAAGGTGGTTGTTCCAAGTAACCCTGCCGATGCCAAAGGTTTGTTAAAATCATCTATACTTGACCCGGATCCCGTGATCTTCATGGAATCTGAGTTGATGTATGGCGATAAAGGTATGGTGCCTGATGGCGAGTACTATATTGAAATAGGTAAAGCTGATGTAACTAAAGAAGGTACAGACGTTACTTTGGTTGGCTTTGGTAAGATCATGAAGGTGGTTAACGCCGCTGCTGCCGAACTGGAAAAAGAAGGCATTAAAGCAGAGGTGATCGACTTACGTACCGTGCGCCCTATTGACTATGCAACCGTGATCAACTCGGTTAAGAAAACCAACCGTTTGGTATTAGTAGAAGAAAGCTGGCCTTTAGGTTCTATCGCTACAGAGATTGCCTTCAAGGTACAAAAAGACGCCTTTGATTATCTTGATGCACCTATCCTGCGCATTATGGGTGGCGACGTGCCGTTGCCTTACGCGCCTACTTTGATCCAGGAATACCTGCCGAACGCAGAGCGTGTAATCAAAGCGGTAAAAGAAGTGATGTACGTTAAAAAGTAATTCCCCTAACCCTCTGAAGGGGAATTAGGCAATTATATTGAAAGCCCTGTTGAGAAATTAGCAGGGCTTTTTCGTTGAATTTAAAATCATCTTGTCATCTCGAATGAAATGAGAGATCTTCTTCGACAAGATTTTACAGAAGATTTCTCTCTGCGTTCGAAATGACATTTTGTTTTGTCACCTTGAACTTGTTGAAGGACTAGTTACCTCTTCCTAGCCCTCTCCGATGGAGAGGGGCTTGGGAAGAGGTCTTTCGAGGTGTTTCAGAAGAGGTTTTTCTATTCTCGACACACCCCTAACCCCTCTCAAGAGGGGAAACACCGGTCTAATCCTTCTTCTTAGACGAACTCTTTACGCAGTTAGGCACAGTTTTGCCATGTTGTTCTTTTGTACCCTTTTTGGTATAACCAGACCAGCATGGGTCTTTCTTTTCTTTAGTTGCCATAGTAGTATGTTTTTCATCATAAAGGCAATAACTGTTCCATAAAGTATATGCCAAAAATAAAGCCCTGCTGATTTCTCAGCAAGGCTTAAACACACCCCTAACCCCTCTCAAGAGGGGAATGGGAACTACAACGTCGCCATGTCTATTACAAAGCGGTAACGTACATCACCTTTTACCATACGCTCGTATGAGGCGGTGATGTCCTTAATGTCTATGATCTCAATGTCTGACACGATATTGTGCTCGGCGCAGAAATCAAGCATTTCCTGAGTTTCGGGAATACCGCCAATGCCGGAACCGGCGAGGCTTTTACGGCCGCCCAGCAAACTGAAGGCCGCGATCTCTGCAGGTTTCGGCGGAACGCCTACGCAGATCATTACACCATCTGTACGCAACAGCGACAGGTATAAATTAAAGTCGTGCTCTGCAGAAACTGTATCCAATATAAAGTGGAACGTCCCGGTGGCTGCTTTTAATTGTTCAGGGTCTGTGGTCACTACAAAATGGTGCGCCCCAAGCTTTTCAGCGTCAGCTTTTTTATTAGGCGATGTGCTGAGTACGGTAACTTCTGCACCAAATGCCACACCAAATTTAACCGCCATGTGGCCTAAGCCGCCAAGGCCCAAAACCGCCAGTTTATGCCCTTTACCTACGTTCCAGTGGCGCAGCGGCGAGTAGGTGGTAATGCCCGCGCAAAGCAATGGCGCAACCGCAGCAAGGTTAAGTTTTTCTGATACGTGCAGCACAAATTCTTCGCGAACAACGATAGTATTTGAGTAGCCGCCGTAAGTAGGGCGCGAACCGTCGCGCTCCATCCCATTGTAAGTTTGGGTATTACCTTCAAGGCAATATTGCTCCAATCCTTTTTTGCAATTTTCGCAGTGCTGGCAAGAGTCTACCATACAGCCGGTACCTGCCAGGTCGCCAACTTTGAATTTAGTAACGGCATCGCCAACCTTTACGACGCGGCCAACAATTTCGTGGCCGGGCACCATCGGGAATATACCCGGAAACCATTCGTTGCGGATCTGGTGTAAATCTGAGTGGCACACGCCACAAAATAAAATGTCGAACTGCACATCGTGCGGCCCAACATCGCGGCGCTGAAAATCCCATGGAGCAAGATCTGTATGCTCATTTTGGGCAGCGTAACCTTTTGTTTCGATCATGTTTTTTTAAGATAAATGTATTTGTGAAAAAGGCAGTGTAGATAGCTACAGCCTTTATAATACATAGTTAGCAGTAAGTTTTGGTTGATGCCAACCTGCAATGGCCGTATGACATCAATTTTACAAATCCATCGTACGCAAAAACCCTTTTACAACCTTAGGGGTTATAACAAGGCTATTTAAAAAAGCTGGTTATGAGATCGATATGGAAAGGCTCTATTGGGTTTGGGTTGGTTAACATCCCTATTAAACTGTATTCGGCGGTGCAAAACAGTTCGCTCGACCTGGACATGCTGGACGGCCGCGACCATTCGCGCATCCGCTTTCAGCGGGTAAATGAGCATACGCACAAAGAAGTGCCGTACGATAAGATAGTGCGTGCCTATAAAATGGACGATGATTATGTAGTGCTCGAAGCGCAGGACTTTGAAGATGCCAGTCCCGAAAAAACCAAACTGATAGAAATAGAAAGTTTTGTAGAAATGGCCGACGTAAACCCCATGTTCTATGAAACATCCTATTACGCCGAACCCGACCAGAAAAACAGCAAAGCCTATACGCTGCTGGTTAAAGCGCTAGAAAAAAGTAAAAAAGCGGGGCTTGCACGCTTTGTGCTGCGCAATACTGAAAACCTGTGCATCATCCACCCCGAGAAAGGTGTGCTGGTGGTAACGCGCATCCGCTTTGCGCAGGAGATACGCGACTCTGAAGATCTAAACGTACCCAAAGAAGCTACGTTAAGCAAGAAGGAATTAGACATGGGCCTTGCACTTATTAACCAGTACGCCGAAAAATTCGACGTATCGAAATTTAAAGACAATTACCAGGACGAGCTATTAAAGATCATTCACTTAAAGGCCAAAGGTAAACGCCCAACCATCAAAAAAATGAAAGTGGTGAAAACCAAGAGCGACGATCTATACGACCAATTGATGGCAAGTTTGAGCAAAAAGGGCGCGTAAAGCGACGCCTAAGGCGTCGCTTGCTTGAGTGGTGTCATGCTGTACCGATAGCTATCGGGATTCGCTTTGCTCAGAAAGACGTAATTTATCCCGCTATAAAATGCACGTCATACTCGGCACGTAAATGCTCTATCATGTATTGAATCGCCTCCGGTGGCGGCGGGCCTTGAGGTGCTATGGTACGCGGTTCGCCGATGGTTGGTATACTTTGTTCCAAGAAGAAATCGGCGAATTTACCTGGTGTTAAAGTAACCAGCATACGCGCCTCTTCGCTTTGGATCATAAACCTATACGATAGTTGGCGTGGTGCAAATACCGTGTCGCCTTTTTTTGCGTGATATTTTTTATCTTCTATCTGGAAAATTACTTCGCCTTCCAGTACGCAAAACATTTCGTCCTCGCGGTTATGAACATGCATGGGCGGGAACAACATCAACCACAGTCTAAAACTTCTGCGTTTTTCAAACGCCAGCGCGCAGCTTCGGATGAAGACAGGCAAAACAATGGTGGGCTTAAGCGTCGGAAAGGGCATTGGATATTTTCGCATGCAGTCTTCTACGTCTTATATTTATTCCGGCGAAAATATCCGGCCCGTGTTTTTGCATGGCTTGCAGGGATGGCCTGTGCGGCTAAAGAAGCCTTGCGCTGACTTGGCATTTTTTGGTTCTTTTGTGGCTAAGACAAAAGTGTCGAGCTTCAGCGGCGAATGAGTGCTTTAAGACAATGTCCTTTGAGATGCCGAATCAATCCCGATAGCTATCGGGACGGCATGACAGCATTGTTTATTCTTGCTAAAACAACTGCTCTATGATCTGATCTGCAGAAAGGCCTTCTGCTTCTGCCTGATAGCTGCGCACAATGCGGTGGCGTAAAATCGCTTTAGCAACGGCCTGCACATCTTCTATATCGGGCGAATATTTACCGCTGATGACCGCGTGGCACTTGGCACCTAAAACTAAAAACTGCGACGCCCTTGGCCCTGCGCCCCAGGTAAGCAAACGTTTAACGGCAGGTGTTGCCAACTCGCCCTGCGGGCGGGTTTTGGCCGCAAGCCTTACAGCGTATTCCAGCACATTGTCTGTCACCGGAATATTGCGTACCAGTTGCTGAAAGTAAATGATCTGCTCTGCATTCAGTACTTTATTCACTTCGGATACTGATGTACCCGTTGTGTTTCTTACCACCTGTAACTCTTCCGCAAAAGTTGGGTAATCCAACGACACGTTAAACATAAAGCGATCTAACTGTGCTTCAGGTAAAGGATAAGTACCCTCCTGCTCTATTGGGTTTTGGGTTGCAAGCACGAAAAATGGCTGCTGCAATTTGTGTGTAACACCCGACGCGGTAACCGATTTCTCCTGCATCGCCTCCAATAATGCAGCCTGCGTTTTAGGTGGCGTACGGTTGATCTCGTCTGCAAGGATAATGTTAGAAAAAACAGGGCCTTTGATGAATTTAAACGCGCGGTTCTCTCCTAATATCTCAGACCCTATGATATCGCTCGGCATCAGATCCGGCGTAAACTGGATGCGGTTAAAATCCAGATCCAACACCCGCGCAACAGTTTGCACCAACAGGGTTTTAGCCAAGCCTGGTACGCCCACCAGCAAACAATGTCCATTGCTGAAAATGGCGACAAGTACAGACTTAATAACATCGTCCTGCCCGACAATAACTTTCGCTATCTCTTTTCTAATGGTCTCGTACGACTGCCTTAGGCCGTCGGCCGCTTCCACTTCGTTAGCGTAATTAACAAGCATGTTATTGTTTAGCGGCAACGGTTGGGGTGTCTATCCAACGTTTCAGGATAGAACACGACTGGTACTCCGGATCGATATGTATAAAGGTTCCTTTACGCTTTTTCTCAAACCACTCGCTCATACCGCGGTTTAATTTTTCCTGGTAAGCAACCTCCTTCAATTTTGGAAAATCCTGCGCAAGATTTGCCTTATGCGCGTCTGTAACAGATTTTAAGTAAAGAACCCGGTAGCTTTTTTTTCCATCCTGGCCGGCGTACAATAACGGTTTTGATACCTCACCTACTTTCATGGTATCCACAACTAAGGCCATTTGAGGGTCCAGTTTATCAGTTGGGATAAAGGTAGAACGTGCCTGAACGTTATCCGCGTTCAGCATCATACCGCCGTTATATTTTGTTTCTTTATCGTCAGAGTATACAGATGCCGCGCTCGAAAAAACGATGTTCTTGTTTCTGGTCAGCAAGTCGTATATACTATCGGCCTTTGCTTTAGAACGGTCTACGCTGGCCTGCGTTATAGTCGGGATGATCAGGATGTGCCTAACATGCACTTGCTCGCCGCGTCGTTCGATTACCTGTAAAAAGTGGTATCCAAACTCTGTTTCAAAGACCGGTGAAATTTCGCCCGCTTTAAGCTTAAACGCCATTGCGCTAAACTCCTTCACGTAACCACCGCGCTCGCCAAAACCCAAATCACCACCCTCTGGTGCAGAACCCGGGTCTTGCGAATATAAGCGCGCCAACGTACCAAAGTCTTCGCCTTTTTTTACGCGGTTGCGCAGGTCTTCTGTTTTTTGGCGCGCGTAGTCTTTCTCTTCCTTCGTCAGGGTTGGATTAAAAACTATCTCGCCGATCTCAACCTCTTTATTAAAGGTTGGCAAGCTATCTTTCGGGATCTTGCTGTAGTAATTTGTAACGTCTTGCGGGGTTACGCTAATCTTTTCGGTGATCTTAGACCGCATACGATCAGCAACCATGCCTTCTCGCACTTCGTTACGTATTTCGTCTTTGTATTGGATAACAGATCGGCCTAAAAACTGCTCTAAACGCTCCTGTCCGCCCGCACGGGCAGTCATGGTACGCATGCGGCGGTCTATTTCGCTGTCAACTTCATCTTCCTTTACGGTAACGCTATCGATCACGGCCTGCGCCGCCAGTATTTTTTGGGTGATCAAATTCTGCATCACCTGGCACTTAATGTTGGGGTTTGCAGCGCCGCCTTCCGCGGTATAACGGGCATACTGCATTTCTATATCGCTTTTTAAAATAATGCTGCTGCCAACCACGCCGGCTATCTTATCAACTGTGCGCTGCGCATTTGCGCCTGCCGCTAACAGCAGTATAGAAACTAAAGTTATTACTGATCTTTTCATTTAATCTTTTCAATTGCCGCCGGCCAAACATGGCACGACAAACAAGGTGCAAATTTCGCAAATTTTATTGAACCTCAGCTTTGTAATTGTCACAAAGGCAAAAAGTACAAATTTTGCGAATATGGCCAAAATGCATTACTTGCTTTCCTTACTTTTGGTTAAAAATTGTTAAATATGGCTCAAGACAACCTGCATTGGTTGAAAGACTTTTTACAGGACGATCTGTATCTGCTTCCGGGCGATAATGTTGCTATTGCGCCGTCTGAAACTGCGGCAGTAAGCGCAAACCAACAGCCCGAAATTACTGAGCCTATTGCCATACCTGCAGAACAAACGAAACAGATAATTTTTAATTGCCTTGGCCCAGCAGATTCCGGTTTTTTAATACTGACACATTATCCCGGTGAAGAGTATATCGCCGCCGCGCACCTGCAACCATTAGAAGGCATCCTGGGGCGGAAGAATATCACCACAGGCGGGTTTACCATTTTAAACCTGGCAAAGCAGGATGTGGTAAGTTTTAATGCAATTATTCAATACTTTGTGCCGCAAAGATTATTGATCATGGGCGCAGATGCGATTCCCGATGGTTTGCAAATGCCGGCCTTAAATACAGCATTGCAAATGGCGGATGTAAAAGTTCTGTACACCAACAATTTTGAAGAGATGCTGCCAAGCGATGAGAAAAAGCGCGCTTTCTGGGCCGAAATGAAAAACTTTTAACATGCCGCATAAACTGGTATTCGCTACCAACAACCACCATAAGCTAGAAGAGGTTGCCGCTAAAATTGGCAGCGCTTTTACCCTGCTTACCCTCGATGATATTGGCTGCACCGAAGACATTGCCGAGACTGGTAAAAGTTTCGAGGAAAACGCATCTTTAAAATCTAAATACGTATCTGCCCATTACGATTACAACTGCTTTGGCGACGACAGTGGTCTGGAGATCGATGCTTTGAATGGTGAGCCGGGGATATTTTCGGCGAGGTATGCCGGCACGCATGGCGATCATACCGCCAATATAGAGAAGGTGCTTAACCAAATGCAAGGGACTGAAAACCGTAAGGCCCGCTTCCGCACGGTGATATCTCTGATTTGGAACGGTGCCGAATATTTTTTTGAAGGCAAGATTGAGGGAAGCATCCGAGGCGAATTATCTGGCGCTGGCGGTTTTGGTTACGACCCCATCTTTCAGCCCGACGGTTATGATATCACTTTCGCTGAAATGTCGCTCGACGAGAAAAACAAAATCAGTCACCGCGGAAAAGCGGTTGAGAACTTGGTGGAGTTTTTAAAACAGCAGTAGTTTCTCAAAATCATTTTGTCATTTCGAACATAGTGAGAAATCTTCTTCTTTAAGCATGAAGCAGGAGTCCCTATAGGAACTAGGATTCCCATCGCCTGCGGCTCTGTTGAAATGACAAAATGTATCTTGTTCTAAATTCTGTAACAACTTTGTGCCTTTAAATTTGGTTCGGCAGGCAGGTTTGTCGTTATATTTGCGCATAAATGCTGGTTAAAAAACAATTTGCTAAAATATTAACGGCGGTATTGCTGTTGATGACCTTTGCCACAGGTCAGCTTATTGTTATTTCCCACACCCACACAAAGGCAGATTACACCAACAATCACCAGACCAAAAAAGACAACACAGACGATAAGTGCCGCATTTGCGATCATAACAGCCATGTGCAGTTATTTTTACAGCAGCATCGAACCTTATTTACTGTTGCGCTAACGCGCGAAAATAGCTATCGCGAGTATACTTACGCCTGCCATAGCGTACAGATCAATCATTCTTGTAACAGGGGCCCTCCTGCAATCTAATAAGCCCTGACGGCCGAATCCTTTCGGCACATGTTTATTTTTTTACAAGAAAACCCAGATCATGCAATTAAAGACATTATTCAGCATTGTGCTGATATTTATATTACCGCTTTACCTTTTTGCCAACGCTAATGTTACAGGTAAAGTAACCGACGCCAAAACCGGCGAAACCTTACCGGGGGCAACAGTAACGCTTCCGCAGTTAAATATTACAACTATCACAGATGCCAAAGGGCAGTTCAATATAAAATCATTGCCGCAAAAGGGCACTTACCTTATCCAGGTACAATACATCGGCTATAAGACCATTGTAAGAAGTGTTGATATTTCAGCAGTTTCTTCGCTGAACTTTGCTATGGAAGCAAGTATCATCGAGACGCGCGAAGTGGTCATCACCGGCACGCCCATATCTGCCAGCAGCCGCAACAACAGCACATCGGCAAGCAGTGTATCGCGCGAGGATCTGCTTATACCGTCTACAAATTTGATTGACGCGTTGGCCAAACAAGTGCCTGGCGTAAGCCAGATCACTACAGGCGCGGGTATATCAAAACCGGTTATACGTGGCTTAGGCTACAACCGTGTAGTTACGCTGATGGATGGCGTGAAACAGCAAGGCCAGCAATGGGGCGATGAACATGGTATCGAGATAGACCAAAACCAGGCCGACCGTGTGGAGGTTCTGCGCGGAGCCGCATCGCTGATTTATGGTTCTGACGCCATTGGTGGTGTTATCAATGTTCTGGAGCCATTGTCACCGTCGCCGGGCAGCATTAAGGGCGAAGTGCTGAGCAGCTATGCCACCAATAACGGTTTGACAAACAGTTCGGTAATGCTTACAGGTAACCAGGATGGTTTTGTTTGGCGTGGCCGCGGATCATATCAAAACGCGTATTCATTTAAAACCCCTGCCGGATACTACATTAACAGCGGCTATAACAACACCAGCTTTAGCGGTATGTTAGGCTTCAATAAAAGCTGGGGCTATTCGCATTTAAACTTCTCTTACTTTAAGAACAACATTGGTTTTTACGACTCGGATCCGGGCGATCCGTTGTATACCAATGATGGAACCAGCCGTACGTTAGATTATCCTCGCCAGGACATCAGGCAATACAAGATCGCGCTGAACAATAACTTTATATTGGGATCGGGTAATTTAAAACTTGACTTAGGTTACCAAAAAAACCAGCGCCGAGAGTTAGACTCGTCCGTACCGGGCTTGTTCTTTGACCTGAACACCTATTCCTTAGACGCCAAATATTACCTGGCAGCGCAAAACGGATGGCAACCGATTATCGGTATTAGCGCCAGCGAAGGTCATAGCTTAAACAAAGGCACAGAGTTCCTGATCCCAGCTTACGACCAAACATCTGTCGGGGCGTTCGGCTACATCAAAAAAACATGGGAACAAAGCACCTTTAACGTAGGCCTGCGTTTCGATTACGTAAATAACAACGGTAAGGCATTAACACTGGCAGACGGCACACAGAAGTTCCCGGGTTTTAAAAACAACTTTAGCAATGTAAGCGCCGCGGCAGGTTATACCCATATTTTTAACGAGGACTTAAGTTTTAAAGCTAATGCTGGATCCGCGTTTCGCGCACCAAACCCGGCCGAATTAGGCTCGAACGGTGTGCATGAGGGGACCAGCAGGTATGAGATCGGTAACGCGACTTTAAAACCCGAACGCAGCTACCAGGCAGACGCGGCATTAGAATTTGGACACAACGTAATTACGGGCAGCATTGGCGTGTACGAAAACTATGTGCATGATTATATCTATGCTTCGGGTGCTAAAAATGACCAGATCACGATTGTGGATGATAACGGCAACCCGCAAACCTATGATGTATATCGCTACGGGCAGGTTAATGCAAACCTTTATGGTGTTGAAGGCAGCCTGAATTTGCACCCAACCGGTTTCTTACACCTGGATAACAGCTTTAGCTATACCCACGCGCAAAACACATCGTTTGATAAACCGCTGCCGCTAATCCCCGCAGGAGTGGTGCATAACACCCTGCGCTTTGAGCCAAAAATTAAAGGTCTGCGCGATTTTTATGCATCAATCGGCCTGGACAATTACTTCAGCCAGTACCGTATAGATCCCACATTTGAGACACCGACAAACTCATATACCCTGTTAAACGCCGGCATTGGCGCAACAGTGAAAATAGGCCGCCAACCGTTGAAGCTCTACATTTCGGGTAATAACCTTACTAACAAAGCTTATTATGACGCGCTTAGCCGTTTAAGGCCGGGGCGTTTATCGCAGGAAGACCCGACGTATGGTGTTTACAACCCGGGCAGAAATATCACCTTTGGGTTTTATCTGCCGCTTAACATCAAATAAATTTTCAATTTCTACGATATGACAAAGGCCCCGATCGGGGCCTTTGTCATTTATTAAATCTAAAAAACACTAACTATGAATTAGTCAAAATTTATTTGTCCCGCTCAGATGCCAGGCAGATCTTAAGTTCTGCCGTGTATGGCTGCTGTAACAAAGCCAGACGCTGTTGAACAGGCAGGCGGGAGTTTAGCCATGTGCTTACTTCACTGCGTTTAAGCATAACCGGCATACGGTCATGTATTTCGCTAATGGCCGCGTTAGGTTCTGTAGTGATCATGGTAAAAGTTGGGATCAATACGTTCGTATCGATGTCCATCCAGATATCCCATAATCCGGCAAGATAGAGCGGGCTGCCATCTGCGTTGGTGATGTAATACAGTTCTTTCGACGCGCGGTTGAACTCAAAGTAACCATCCACTTTGGTAACGCAATGGTTATGGCCAACCAGGTCTTTAAAGGTAGGCAGGTTTTGCAGTGTTTCTACACGTGCATGTTTATAGCGCGAGTGGATCTCGTTATCCCATGTGCGCAGCAATCCCCAGCGGTAATACTGCACCTTGGTTGGCATGGCATCAGTCACTACAGGCAGCATAGACCCGGGATTTCCGCTTTTGCCTGCCTTGCTTTGCCCGGCCTCGCCACGGATGCCTGTTTGTTCGGTACCGCCTTTAATTTCGCTTATTAAAACCCTTCCGCACATATTAACTTACTAACGAATGCATCTGCTAAATTATTTCAGTAGTTTATAAAATTAATTAAAACAATAAACATTATCAAATCGGTTTGATAATATCCTGCCAGCGTGTGGTATAATTAGGGCTTAAATAGTCCTGTTTCATTATCCAATGCTTTTTGTAACCCTCTATCGCAACGCGTAAAGTACCCTTACCATACCGCGCATTGATCTTGTCCATCAGACCCGATAACTCGGTTTGCCGCTCACCTTGGTACTCGGTAAACACATCATACTGCACCTCGCCAGCCGGAACGATTCCAATAGCCGTTACCCCGCCCTTCATATAATAATAACCCGGCGTGTAAATGGCCCGCAAAGCCTGCAAAGCAACCTTGGTTAATTCGGCAGTACTGTTTGACGAAAACGGAAGCTTTAGGGTGATGGAAGGATAGTATTGATCATGGTCTTTACGGTGCTTATTGGTACGTAAAAACACGTTGATATTGAGTGCCATGCTCTCCTGCACGCGCAGCTTGCTTGCCACAGTCGCCGTATAGGTGGCAATGGCTTCTTCCAGGTAACACAATTCGGTTTGATAAGTATTAAAACTTTTGCTGGAACAAATAGCTTTTGAGCGTTCAAAAAGGTCGTTCAGCACGTGGCATTGCTCGCCCCACAGTTCGCGCCACAGTCGCAATCCCTGTATGGTCATTTGCTTTTGCACCCAGCCCGGCTCCTGACGGCGAAAATCACCTGCTGTCATTATTCCCGCCGCGGTCAACTTTTTATAGTAAGAAAAGCCTACACCCCATAAGTCTTCTATATCGAAATCATTGATGATGGCGTCAACCTTGTCCATGGTGTCGAGTACCATATACTTTTTCCTGGCGCGTTTAGCAGCACGGTTTGCAAATTTTGCCAATGATGCCGTTTTGCCTACGCCAATGGTAATAGGCAGCCCTGTGTTTTGAACTACAGCATCCCGCATGTTAGCAATGTACTCTTCCAGATCGACGCCGGGCATGTGGTCTATTGCCATAAAGCACTCGTCTATACTGTAAACCATCAGCATGTAGGTGTAGCGTGCCAGGTTGTTCATCATGCGCGCGCTCATGTCGGCATACAGCGCGTAGTTGCTGCTAAAAATGTACGCGCCATTTTTGTTCAGCAGGTCGCGCACCTGAAACTCGGCATCGCCCATTTTGATACCTAATGCCTTAGCTTCGTCAGAGCGGGCAATAACGCAGCCGTCGTTATTGCTTAGCACCACGATTATCTTACCCTCTAATTCCGGCCTGAACAGGCGCTGACAAGAGGCATAAAAGTTATTTATATCAACATGCGCAAACATCCCTGTACTTTCCTTTGAGCATGGTTTTAGGTAACATGCAACTTACGGTTACGGTAACCACGCCCCAGATCGTTAGCGTATCGCCTTTAGAAATATTTATGGTATGATGAGGCTGCGATCCTTTAAGGCTAACCTGCTCGTTTTGGCAATTGTATTGACGCACAAACCATTCACCGTTTAAAAAAGCAACTACTATGCAGCCATGCGCGGCATTAAGTGTTTTATCAACCGCCAGCAAACTGCCTTTGTAAATACCGTGTGCTATCATGGCATCGCTGTCCATTTGCATGTAATAAGTATTATCGGCATCCACAACGATCTTATCCGCGATATCCAGCATGTCTTCTTCATACTCTATAGTCGGCAATCTGAAACCTTTTACTGCACGTGAAACCTTTTGCTTTTTAAAACGAAGCATTGCTAATTTTATTAGCAAATATAAGCGATGCTGTCTTCTCTTTTAAATTTATTTTCTTTCTCATTAAAACTTACAGGCGTTTCGCAGGGTTGACATAAGAAAGGTCTCGACGATGAAAATTTATAAATACCTGCATTCATGCCTCGTTTTTGAGGAAGACGGTTTTAAACTATTGATAGATCCCGGTAAATTTTCTTTTGCCGAAGGGTTGATTAGCCCCGAAGATTTTAGAGATGTGAACGCGATCATCGTGACCCACAACCACCCCGACCATCTGGACGCGGACATCTTGAAATCAATTGTCGGATTAAGCGGCGCACCGGTGCATACCAATGGACAGGTGTCCGAAGAGATTAACAAAGCCGGAATAAACAGTAAAATACTAAGGGACGGAGAAAATATTATCGGGCCATTTATACTTAATGCTTTTGAAGTGGAACACGAGCCATTATTAGATAGCCCGACACCGCAGATGACCGCCTTGGTTTTGAACGGCAAAGTGCTGCACCCTGTCGATTCGTTTGAACAAAAGATGCAGCAATATCAGGACATCGAATTGTTGTTGTTGCCGGTTATGGCGCCATTTACCACAGAAATAGCTGTTGCCGATTTTGCTGATGAGTTGCAACCCAAGCAAATATTACCCGTGCATGATGGTTACGCTAAAGAGTTCTTTTTAAAACAGCGTTATGAGAACTATAGCAAGCATTTTGAAAAACAAGGCATCAGGTTTCATCAGCCAATAAAGCCCGGCGATTTTGTTGAACTTAATTAAACCAACAAAACTTCACTGTTGCCCGTTATATAACAATGGAAAGATTCAATATCACCATAACACATAAAAAGCAGGTGCTGGACTTTGAAGTAGCGGACTACCTGCACCATACAGACGAGCACTGCAAATTTGAGATCTATGCAAACGGCGAGTTTGTTGCCAGCCTGGAGCCCGACAGGCATAAACACCTGTACGTTTGTAAAGACGCCGGTATTGTAAAGCCGGAAATCTTGAACTTGCTTGCAGATAAACTGGAAGCTTTACCCCAACCTAACTGGAAATTGTCTTTACAATAAAGCGGCTAGTCTATCACCCGAACCTTCAAAAAGCTTGGGTTGGCTTTAGAGGTATAAACCTTGTGCGTTGCCTTTTGGAAGTCGCTTTCACGCGCTTTCATGATATCAACAAACTTTTGCGGGTTACGGTCTATTAACGGGAACCATGTGCTTTGTACCTGCATCATAATGCGGTGGCCTTTCTTAAACGTGTGCAGCACGTCCTGCAACTCAAAATTTACGGGTGTAACTTTACCCGGCACAAAAGGCTTCGGCTTTGAAACATTGTTCCGGTACTTGCCCCGCATTGCTTCGCTCCGCACCATTTGCTGATAGCCCGACAGAAAAGTCTCCTTACCTGTCCACTTATTGTTTTTGGTCGAGTCCGGGTAAACGTCAATTACTTTAACAATCCAATCTGCATCGGTGCCGGTAATGGCTACCTTTAAATTTGCCCATATATTACCGGCAAGAGTAATATCTTTGTTAAGGACATCCGTTTGCCAGGTTAACACATCAGGCCGTTGCGAGGCAAAGCGCTGATCGCCGGTCATGTATTCGCGCTTCATGTCGCCGTCAATACCGCCAATAAACGGAACGGGATGTTTAGGATCTGAAACGAATTGTTCAAAGGTATCTCTTGTCCCTGCAGGTGCATTGAAGGCTAATTTGCCGTTCGGCAGTAAATACAGGTTTTTCTCTTCAGCTTCTTTTGGCGGCCAGGTTTTGTAAGTTTTCCATTTATTTTCTCCCGTCTCGAATGTGTTCACTTTGGGAAGGTCTAGCTCTGTCCCTTTTAAATAATGGCTAAAGAATTTGAATTCGATGTTTTCACGATAGAACGGCCCTGTTGGCCCGCCAAAGTCTACATCGCCCAAGTGGTCACCCGCGCCGCGCGACCAGCCACCATGTACCCATGGGCCCATAGCAAAATAAACAGGTGTAGCAGGATTTTTCTTAACCAGGGTTTTGTAGGTATTTATCGCCCCGTAAAGATCTTCGGCGTCATACCAACCGCCGGTAACTAAAACTGCCGTCTTTATATCGTGCAGATGAGTAAGGACGTTACGGTCTTGCCAATGCTTGTCGTAGTCGGGGTGATCCATCATCTCGTTCCACAAACGAATGGTATCCTTAAAGTATTTGTCGTTGGTGTTGCGAGTAGGGCCCAGGCGCATAAAAAACTCGTAGCCATCATCGGTGCCCATGTCAAACCTGCCGCCGCGGCGTTGGGTTGGTTTATCGTCCTGTCGATTGGTGAAGCCAGGATAAAAACCAAAGTTGGCAACCAGCATAAACGCGCCGTTATGCCAGCCGTCGTCGCGCCACAGGTCTGCAATAGGCGCCTGCGGCGAAGCCGCAACTAAAGCGGGGTGCCGGCTTAGCAGGGCAGTTGTTGTATAAAAGCCGGGGTATGAAATACCCCATACACCCACTTTTCCGTTGTTATTGGGAATGTTTTTTAACAGCCAGTCTATAGTATCGTAAGTATCGGTGCCTTCGTCGACATCTTTATTGGTTTTATGATCCTCCAATTCAGGCGTCATTTCTTCATAAATACCTTCGCTCATCCAGCGGCCGCGCACATCTTGATATACAAAAATATAGCCGTCATGCAAAAACTGTGTAGATGGCCCCAAGCTTGGCCTGTATTTATCCGCCCCGTACGGCGCTACGCTGTAACAGGTACGGTCCATCATAAACGGATATTTTTTCGATTGATCCTTTGGCACGTATACCGATGTGAATAGCTTCTTGCCATCGCGCATAGGTATGCTATACTCATACTTGGTAAAGTTCTCTTTCACATAAGCGGCGTCAGCGCCAGGCCCGGGCTGGGCAAATAAAGGCGCGGTGATAAGAACAGCAATAGCGACAAGAAGGATATTTTTCATGGCAGGGTGGTTTAAGCGAATGTAAGAAAATTACGCCTCACCCCAACCCTCTCCGAAGGAGAGGGAGCTTTAAAATGAATGTAGCGTTGCACTTAGAACGGATAGCTCAAAGACTACGAATGAAAGCATTGCCCGTTAGCTAACGGGTAACGCCAAAACTATAATTCACTACACAAGATCACTCGTTAATTTAAGCCATTGCATAACATAACAAAAAGGCCATCTGTTTTACAGATGGCCTTAGCAATATCAATACCGGCTGTTTATTTTACCATGACCGGCACGCTTACATTTTCCCAGTTTAAAGCAAAACCGGTTGGCGTAAACGCGTATGTTAAATTTTCTGTAAGCGGGGTCTTTTTAGCTTTAACTTTTGCAACCACAACGTTTTTAGCTGCGTCGAAATTAGCTTCGCCCGTGCGTTTTATACCCCATTGACCTACTTGTGAATTAAAAGTTACGGTCCACTCGCCCTGGCTTGGTGTAAAGAATAAAGAATATTTACCGGCAGGCAATTTTTGGCCTTGAACCATCAGGTCTTTATCTGTTTCAAAAGTGGTTGCCTCATCGGCACCGGCGCGCCATGCTTTGTCCCATGCTTCTAACCCGCCAAAAATGGTACGGCCTTTTACGCGAGGGCTACCATAAACTATAGTTACATTGGCAGACCCTATTGTGCCTTTAACGGTTTCGTGCGGGCTTTTGCGGTCCATAGGTTGCGCGCTTACGCCAAGGTAAACCAGCATTAATGCCAGGAATGAGAAAACTGCTTTGAACTTTAAGTTTTTCATGATTTTTTAGATTTTAATATTGGTTAAAATTTAGTTTCGGGGTTAATGTAAAACAATGGCAAGATATAAATCTTTTTATTCACATGCAGGCTTTATTAACTTCTGACCAGATACGCGCCGGCGATAAATACACTATCGAACATGAGCCAATTTCTTCCATCGATCTGATGGAACGGGCATCAAATGCTTTTGTGAGCGCTTTTTTTGAGCATTATCCGGACAAAAAAAAAATCGATCGCTGTTTATTGCGGCACCGGCAATAATGGCGGCGATGGCTTGGCTATAACGCAATTGCTATTCGTTAAGGGGTATAAAAGCATAAAAGTGTTTGTAGCACGATTTTCTGACAAGGCATCAGACGATTTTAAAACCAATCTGGCGCGGTTAAAAGAACTCAAATTCGAAATTATTGAGTTGAGCAAAGCCGCCGATGTAAAAAAAATCGACTCTGACATTATTATAGATGCACTCTTAGGCAGCGGGCTAAACAAGCCGCTGACAGGCGAATACAAGACGCTGGTTGAGGCTTTGAATGAATCAGGAAAACCGATAGTGTCTGTAGATGTGCCGACAGGATTGTTTACTGAAGGCGAGGCAGACACGGATGCAACAACAATTCATTCAGAACTAACCATCACAT
The DNA here is from genome assembly GCF_009754905.2 of Mucilaginibacter ginkgonis. NCBI lineage: Bacteria > Pseudomonadati > Bacteroidota > Sphingobacteriia > Sphingobacteriales > Sphingobacteriaceae > Mucilaginibacter > Mucilaginibacter ginkgonis. The sequence goes on from NZ_CP066775.1 coordinate 2,935,060, forward strand.
TCCAACAGCCTAAAATCAATTACTTGTTGCCCGAGTCAAAGCAGGCTATAAAGAACTGGGTAGCCGTTGATATCGGCATCGATAAAACATACATAGACGCCCTTGATTCAACATATCAGTACATTCAACGAGAAGACATCGTTGATATATTAAAACCAAGGGGCAAATTCAGCAACAAGGGTACTTACGGCCATGCGCTAGTCATAGCCGGCCAGCCGGAGACAATGGGCGCCGCCTTGCTGTGTTCTTCGGCTTGCATGCACGCGGGCGCAGGGTTAACAACGGCCTGCATACCGCAAAGTGGATTAACCGCTTTAAATAACTATCAGCCCGAAGTAATGGTGCTGCCTCGTGAAGAACATAAGAAACCTAAAGTAACGTGGGGTAAATTTACAACGGTTGGCATCGGTCCCGGCCTTGGAAAAGAGAAAGACGCCTTAGAAATTTTGACCGACTTACTGGAAAATTTTAATAAACCTTTTGTTGTAGATGCCGACGCTTTGAATTTGTTGTCGGTCAGTAAAGATCTTTTAGAGAAGCTCCCTGAGAATAGCGTTATCACGCCACATATGAAAGAGTTTGACCGGTTATTTGGCGAACATAAAAATTGGTGGCAGCGTTTACAAACGGCGGCTGCGAAAGCCGCAGAATTGAAAATTAACATCGTGCTTAAAAATGACTACACGATCATCGCCTCGCCGAAAGGCAAAGTGTATTTTAACAGCACCAGCAACGCAGCCATGGCATCGGGGGGAATGGGCGATGTATTGACAGGAATCATTACAGCCTTTATAGCGCAAAAATATCCTCCGGTAAAAGCCTGCCTTATTGGGGTGTATGTACACGGCCTTGCCGGGGACGAATTGGCGTTGCCAAATAAGAAAACAGTTGTTTTGGCAGGAGAAGTAATGCGGCAGGTGCCTGCAACAATTGCTAACCTCTTAAAATAAAAAAAGCGGCCGAAGTATCATCAACCGCATTAATAACTAACTGACCTAAAAAGAACAAAATACTGCTTATAAGATGCTGCGGGTAGCGGCTTTGTTACAGGGGCGATAAACTTTTATTTAACGCTAAGCCGCTCCTTCAAAAACTTGCCTGTATAGGAATTTTCTTTTTTCACCAAATCTTCGGGCAGGCCTTCAAACACCAGGTTACCTCCGCGGTCGCCACCCTCAGGGCCAATGTCTATCACCCAGTCTGCGCTTTTGATCACGTCCATGTTGTGCTCTATAACAATAATGGTATTGCCCTGGTCAAGCAATGCATCGAAAGATTTGAGCAATTTCTTAATATCCGCGAAGTGGAGGCCGGTAGTCGGCTCGTCGAAAATGAAAAGGGTTTTGCTGGTATTGTTACCTTTTATCAGGAAAGATGCCAACTTGATCCGCTGTGCCTCGCCGCCTGATAATGTATTTGACGATTGCCCTAATTGTACGTAACCCAACCCAACATCGACCAATGGCTTAAGCTTGTTTAATATTTTAGATTCTTTTTTAAAGAATTCAAGCGCGTTATCGATGGTCATTTCTAATACGTCGGCTACGTTCTTTTCCTGGTAAGTAACTTCGAGGATATTCTGCTTAAAGCGTTTACCTCCGCACGATTCGCATGGCAGAAAAATATCTGCCATAAATTGCATCTCAATCTTTACCTCACCTTCACCCTGGCAAACATCACAGCGGCCACCCTCTACATTAAATGAAAAAGCTGATGGCTTAAGCCCGTTCGCTTTTGCAGCGGGCTGAGCGGCATATAAGTTGCGTATCTCGTCCCAAGCTTTAACGTAGGTAACAGGATTCGAGCGCGAAGAACGGCCGATTGGATTTTGGTCTACCATTTCAACCGCTTCAATTAATGAATAGTCGCCGGTGATCTCGTCGTATGAACCTGTTTGTTCGCCGCTGTAATTGCCCAATGCCTTTTGCAATGCCGGGTGTAAAATGCGTTTTACCAAACTTGTTTTACCCGAACCGGAAACGCCAGTAACGACGGTGAGCACACCTAAAGGAAATTTAGCAGTAACATGCTGCAGGTTGTTTTCGCGTGCGCCTTTCACTACGATGGAATTATTCCACTTGCGGCGGTGCGCAGGTACTTCTATCTGTTCCTTACCACTCAGGTATTTACCGGTAAGACTATCGTCATCGGCAATGATCTCATCATAAGTTCCGGCAAATATCATTTCGCCACCGTGTGTGCCTGCTTCCGGGCCAATGTCAATCAGGTAATCGGCTGCCTGCATAATTTCTTCTTCATGCTCTACCACCAAAACTGTGTTGCCCACATCGCGCAGCGATTTTAAAACAGTGATCAATCTTTGTGTATCACGCGGATGAAGGCCGATACTTGGTTCATCCAGTACATACACCGAACCGACCAAACTACTGCCTAACGATGTTGCCAGGTTAATGCGTTGCGACTCACCGCCCGATAAAGTATTCGACAAACGGTTTAATGTTAGGTAGCTTAAGCCAACATCATTCAAAAACATTAACCGGTTGGTGATCTCCGTTAGCAAACGGCGGGCTATCTTTTCATCATGCTCATTTAACTCCAGCCCGTTGAAAAATTCAAGGGCTTTGTCGAGCGGCATCAGCACAATGTCCGTAATCGATTTACCGTAGATCTTTACATAAGAAGCATCCTTGCGCAATCGGCTTCCCTTACACTCGGGGCAGGTGGTTTTACCGCGATAGCGCGAAAGAATCACCCGGTATTGTATTTTATAGGTTTGGGTTTCCAGTTCCTCGAAAAAGTCGTCGAGCCCGCGGAAGTATTGGTTGCCTTTCCACAATAATTGCTTCTCGGCTTCAGTCAGCTGGTTATATGCCCGGTGAACAGGAAAATCAAACTTGATAGCGTTTTTTACCAGCCGGTCATTCCACTCGCGCATTTTCTCGCTGCGCCATGGGGCTATGGCACCGTCATAAATAGTCTTACTTTTATCAGGAATGACCAAGTCTTCATCGATCCCTATTACCTTACCATAACCTTCGCAGCGCTTACAAGCACCATATGGATTATTGAAGCTAAAGAAGTTGGGCGACGGTTCTTCAAATTTGATCCCGTCAAGCTCAAAGCGGTCACAGAAAAACGTTTCTGTTTCTTCGCCTGTTTCAGCATCCGGATAACGTACGTAACAATCGCCGCGGCCTTCAAAAAATGCGGTTTGTATGGAGTCGCCCATCCTACTTATGGTCTCATCATCCTTCCCCACAGAAATACGGTCGACAACAATGCGTACCTGCCCTTCAGCGAGCGAATCATTCGCGACAGATGTATCCTCAAGAATATTTTCTATACGCTTAACTTTGCTGTTGTTTTCTATACGCACAAACCCTTTCTGCATCAGCACCGCCAATTCTTCTTTTAAAGAGCGGTTGTTATGCGGATGCAGCGGACAAAGTATCGTAGCGGAGGTATCTTCAGGCAAACCAGTTAGAAATTTGATCACGTCAGTGACCGAATCGCGCTTTACCCGCTGACCGGATACAGGAGACAGCGTGTGGCCGATCCTGGAAAATAGCAGCTTTAAATAGTCATATATCTCTGTAGACGTGCCGACTGTAGACCGCGGGTTGGATGTAATTACTTTTTGCTCGATCGCAATGGCAGGTGCAATGCCTTTAATATAGTCAACATCGGGCTTGTTCATGCGGCCCAAAAACTGGCGGGCGTATGATGACAAACTTTCTACATACCGGCGCTGGCCTTCGGCATACAGCGTGTCAAACGCCAGGGATGATTTGCCCGAGCCCGACATGCCCGTAATAACCACGAGTTTGTTCTTAGGAATAGCGACATCAATATTCTTAAGGTTGTGCACACGGGCACCTTTAATGATGATATTTTGTTGCGGATCTGCTGCTGCGGCTTTGCTCATTGTTAATTAAAACCCTCTAAATCAAAAGAAGTTTCCCGAATGAAATTGCGGGGCACAAAATTCCTAAAATATTTAGCGAGAAGCAAATAGCGAGAAGAAAAAGACATTGTGATTAATAAGCACTTCCTTCTTTTCTTGTCGCAGTCATGCAGTCCCAATAGCAAGTGGGATTGTTTCGGCAATCTTAAAGGACAATTAGTTTACAAAACTCATTCGCTTTTTAATGTTACTTTTCTTGGCCGTCAAGAAAAGTAACCAAAAGAACTCGCGGCTGCACCCTGCGCTACAAAGGTTCTGCTAGTTTCAAAGCCTGTTATTGCCGCACAGACTGATGCCGCATTTTCGGTTCTGTAAACGCAGTGCCAACAGGATTCTGCAAAATCTCAAAATTCGGGTTCGGAAGATCTGCGTCAGCGATAGCAGCGGCATCCTGCGGAGCAGATATAGCGGATAGCGCGACGGCAATAGCCGGAACGCCCAAGTGGCCCTCGTAATTGAAGTTTATATCTGTCTTTAATGCCTTATTTAATTTTCGCCTATCTGTCATCCTCATCGCCTGATAACCAGTTTACGCAATATGTGGCATGATAATCTATATCGAGCAAAACAACTTGGTCAATCAACATTTATCCTTAACCTTCTCTTAACAATTATCAGCCGTTTGTAATCCTTCACTGGCGGCACAATACGGTTTTATAAAATATTTGTTTTTAAAATTAATTTTTGTTTTATTTGAGATAACTATTGTATCAAACACTAAAAACGAATTCTATAGATCAGAAGCTCTACTTGTTAAGTAATTAATTTAAACTAATTTTTAAAGTAGTAGTGCTATGGATTTTCAATTGAAAAGTGATCAGGAATTAATCCATCTGTATATTGCTGGCGATGAAGGTGGATTAGTGGAGTTGATTCGTCGATACCAATCAAAAATTTACACTTCGATATATCTGCTGGTTAAGGATCAATACCTGGCCGAGGATATCTTTCAGGATACCTTTATAAAAGTAATTAACACCTTAAAGGCAGGCAAGTATAACGAGGAGGGTAAGTTTTTACCGTGGGTTACCCGCATTGGGCACAACCTGGTAATTGACCATTTCCGCCGGGAGAAACGTACGCCTTTAGTGAGCAATGGCGAAGACTTCGACATATTTGAGGTACTGGGCAATTATGACGAGAGTACCGAAGACAAAATGGTGCGCGAGCAAACCCACCGCGACCTTAAAGCATTGATACATTTACTACCTGCAGAGCAAAAGGAAGTGTTGATTATGCGCCACTACGGCGACCTGAGCTTTAAGGAGATTGCCGACATAACGGATGTAAGTATCAATACAGCGCTTGGCCGTATGCGTTACGCCCTAAACAACCTGCGTAAAATGATGCAGACTAAGGAGTTGAGTTTAAAAAACTAATTATTTTTTAATTAGTTAAAATAATCCTATTTGGCTTACGTTTGTTAATGTAAACAAACAATTGTAAGCTTATGGGTGAAACTTTTACTACTTATTTTAATGTAATCAATAACCAGGATGCTATGGAAAAACAACTTGTTACAGAAAACCTGGAAGCTGATGAATTACTTTTCTATCACGCTATCCGTACAGATTTGGACAAACTGCAAATGAAACCCAGTCTCCAAACTATCCACAACATTTTAAAGCATTCCAAGCAAAAGCGTTAGCGAAATTAAGAGAGCCCTTTAACAGAGGGCTTTTTTAGTATATGACGGTTTTATTTTCAAGGAAGAAAGAAGTTTTAAAGATGTTTCTGTGTGTATCGTAAATAAAGCTGTAGAAAAGACGCTGGTTTAAAATCATCATTATTGGGGCGTTTCCCGCTTTGCGGGCCCGCGCTATCCGCTCATACTCCCGCCGCCTTCGGCGCGGGTGGTAAGCGCTACTATCGCTAACGCAGCTTGTCACTTGTATATTAATATAACCTTTTGCGATAACACAAAGCAACGCTAAAAATTGCTTGGTTATATTTGTCTATGCTAAAGCAAGAACGTTATCGTCAGTTTATAGAATATTTTTCTGCTAATCAGCCAATAGCAGAAACAGAACTGCGTTATACTAATCCATACGAATTATTAGTTGCAGTGAGCCTATCTGCACAATGCACAGACAAGCGCATTAACCAGGTTACGCCAGCGTTATTTCAGCGGTTCCCGGATGTAATATCTTTAGCAGCCGCGTCTGTCGACGAGGTGTTCCGCTATATCCGCAGCGTTAGCTACCCAAATAATAAGGCTAAGCACCTGGTAGGCATGGCCAAAATGCTTATCAGTAATTTCAACGGCGAAGTGCCCGGCGATATAGACCAGTTGCAAAAATTGCCCGGCGTAGGCCGCAAGACCGCTAATGTTATCGCCTCGGTGATATTTGATATTCCGGCTATAGCTGTGGATACGCACGTGTTTCGCGTAGCAAACCGAATAGGTCTGACTACAAACGCGAAGACCCCGTTGGCTGTAGAAAAACAGCTGATGGAAAACATGCCTGAAGAGTTATTCGGCATTGCGCACCACTGGCTCATATTACATGGGCGCTATATTTGCATTGCCCGCCGCCCCAAATGCGAAGTATGCCCCCTTACCTATTTCTGCCGATACTTCGAAAAAGCCAATACAGAAGCCGCCTTGCTGCGCGCCGAAAAAGCTAGGTTGAAGAAGGCTAAGGACATAAAGAAATCTAAACTGCAAAAGGCGATGGATAGAGGGCTGAAAAAGATCAGTGTTGATAAAAAGAATTGATACTAATTCGAAGGTTGGGTAAGTTTAAACCATAAACCAAGATGTTGTTCAAGCTCAGGGGAGAATCTTCTTCAGCATTGCAATAACGCATAAGATGCTTCGACAGGCTCAGCATGACAGAGTTGATGATTTGCGTTAGGGACAGAAGCGGCATCCTGCGAAGCAGATACAGCGGATGGCCCGACCCGATCCCGATCACTATCGGGATAAGGGTAACGTCATGATAATTGTTAGAAGTATTCCATTTAAAACCTACGTAAATTAAAAAGATAAGGCATATTGCCTCCTTCCTCACAACAATATAATTAATCATAGACGATTCGAAATAGACCCTAAAATATTTTACTAATTATTTTAGCATTTAATAAAAATAGTTTTATATTTGTTCAAGAAACAATTACAGCATGAGCAACCCCGATAAATTGAAAGCACTGCAGCTTACACTTGATAAGCTGGAAAAGTCGTACGGCAAAGGAACGATAATGAAACTTGGCGATAACGAGATAGAGCCCATGGAAGCAATTGCTACCGGTTCTATTAGTTTAGACATTGCGCTTGGTATCGGTGGTTTGCCAAAAGGCCGTATCGTTGAAATTTACGGACCTGAATCGTCTGGTAAAACCACTTTGGCTATTCACGCCATTGCAGAGTGCCAGAAAAAAGGTGGCATTGCAGCGTTTATTGATGCCGAGCACGCGTTCGATCGTTTTTATGCTAAGAAATTAGGTGTAGACGTAGAGAACCTGCTGATCTCTCAGCCTGATAATGGTGAGCAAGCTTTAGAAATTGCTGACAACCTGATCCGCTCAGGAGCTATTGATATTATCGTTATCGACTCTGTTGCCGCGTTGGTACCAAAGAGCGAGATAGAAGGCGAGATGGGCGACTCTAAAATGGGTTTACATGCACGCTTAATGTCGCAGGCTTTGCGTAAACTGACCGGCACCATTGCAAAAACAGGCTGCTGCTGTATCTTCATCAACCAGTTGCGCGATAAGATAGGTGTAATGTTTGGTAACCCCGAAACCACTACCGGCGGTAATGCCTTGAAGTTCTATGCTTCGGTACGTTTAGATGTTCGCCGTATATCGCAGATCAAAGATACCGACGAGGTATCGGGTAACCGCGTAAAGGTGAAGATCGTTAAGAACAAAGTGGCGCCGCCATTCCGTATTGCCGAGTTCGACATTATGTTTGGAGAGGGTATCTCTAAGTCGGGCGAGATCATTGACCTGGGTGTTGATTACAACATCATTAAAAAGGCTGGCTCTTGGTTTAGCTACGGAGAAACCCGCCTGGGCCAGGGCCGCGACGCGGTTAAACAGCTGATAATGGATAACCCTGAATTGGCAGAAGAATTGGAAACAAAGATCAAAGAAACCGTTACCGGCGATAGCCTGGCAGAGGTTTAATTGTGTCACCTAATCCTCTCCAAAGGTGAGGACCTAAAATATAAAGGCCATCCGTTAGCTATCGGATGGCCTTTTTTTCTACCTCTAGCCATGCCGGACCTTTAGCATCTTACATGCTTGACTAACGGCGTCTATGCGCACTTGTCTTTAAGAGGCCGAATCAAGTTCGGCATGACACTGATAATTAAATTTCACTCTCTCCCGTTGGAGAAAGCAGGGGTAAGGCATTACTTCCCGCCAGTCTTAGCATACATGTAAATGATCGCCACAGCGACGATCACTACAACAATGATCAATCCCCATGTACCGTTCTTTTTATCCTTATTCTGTCGCATTAACCAAACGAGGAATATGACTAATGGAACTACAAATATGAGCCAGAAGATAAGGGAAGGGAAAGACATTTTATTATGATAGAATAAGTGAATGATAGAGTGATAGAATATTAAAGAAGAGCGAAGATAAAGGATAACATTCTATCATTCACTCATTCAAAATTCACTCATTATCTAAAGGGCATCCTGGCCAATGGCGCGACATCTTGCCCGGTGAATTCGCCTTTTAGATATTTATAATATCCTGCAATGGCTATCATGGCCGCGTTATCTGTGCAATATTGAAACGCCGGGATAAAGCTTTTCCATCCCTGTTCATCTGCTAATTGTTGTATGCCCTGACGCAAACCTGTATTGGCCGAAACACCTCCTGCAAGCGCGATAGTTTTTATGCCGTGATCAAGGGCTGCTTTCTTCAATTTATTTAATAAAATAGTGACAACCCGTTTTTCAACAGAAGCGCATATATCTGCAATATTTTCCTGGATAAAGTTTGGATTTATCTTTTCATTGTCCCTTATAAAATAAAGAATTGATGTCTTTAGCCCGCTGAAACTGAAGTTATAACCGGGTATCTGTGGCTCGGGGAATTTAAATCTGTCCGGATCGCCCTGACGTGCAAATTTATCAATTAACGGCCCGCCGGGGTATGGCAAGCCTAAAACCTTGCTGGTTTTATCCAGTGCCTCGCCCGCGGCGTCGTCCTGCGTCTGGCCAATGATCTCCATGTCAAAATGATCCTTTACCAAAACTATCTGCGTATGCCCACCCGAAACGGTGAGACATAAAAATGGAAACTCAGGTTTATTATCACCAATAAAATGCGCTAACACGTGCGCCTGCATGTGGTTTATTTCAATAATCGGAATGTCTTTAGCAAGGGCGAAAGCCTTGGCAAATGTAACGCCTACAAGCAGAGAACCTAAAAGTCCGGGGCCGCGCGTAAAAGCCACCGCATCTATTTCATTTTTGTTTACTTTTGCTAGCAGGATGGCCTGTTGTACAGCCGGAATGATATTTACCTGATGAACACGAGAGGCCAGTTCGGGCACAACCCCGCCATATGCCTCATGAATAGTTTGATTGGCAATAATATTGCTAAGCATTTGTCCGTCTATACAAATAGCGGCAGACGTTTCGTCACAAGAAGATTCAATTCCTAAAATTACAGGCACGCGGGGCTTTTAAAAAGACAAAGTTATTAAAAAAGCACTTAAAATAGCGCTGGGGATAGTATTGGTGCTCTTACTTATGGTGAGCGTGTTCCTGCTCATTCTTCAATACAAACCGGTGCAAACATGGGCTGCTAAAAAGGCCACTGCTTATTTATCAAAAGAGCTGCACACCAAAATCGGTATTAAGAGCATCTACCTGGTGCCGTTCTCATCAGTTGTATTAGAAGGATTTTATGTGCTGGATAAGCAGCAGGACACTTTGGTTAGCACACCAAAGTTAAGCGTGGAGTTGAACCGCTTTTCTATATTCAGCAGCATTACAGCGCGCACCATTCATTTCGAGAACATCACACTCGACAACGGTTCGGCATATCTGAAGAAACAAAAGGATAGTACGTCTAACCTGCAGTTCATCATAGATTATTTTAACAATCCGGCGAAGCCTAAAACCCCATCAAAGCCCTGGACTATTACTTTTAACCGTATCGGGCTTAATAATTTCCATTTTCGCTATAAAAACCAGTTAGTTCATCGCGTTACGCCTCACGAGGTAAACTTTGCCGATCTGGATATCAATCACTTTACCACAGTACTGCATAACATCGACGTTAAAAATCACATTTTTAAATCGCGTATTGAAGGTTTTAGCCTGCGCGAGAAAAGCGGATTTTTATTACAAAAACTGGCTGCCAATGCTACCATAGATAGCAACCGGATATTATTGCAAGATTTTCATCTTAAAACCGGCAACTCAGACCTGAAAAATTATCTGAGTATGAAGTTTAAATCCTTTGATGATTTCAGCGACTTCGAAAACAAGATATTAATGGATGCAGACATCCGCTCGTCTTTTATTTCATCAAAAGACATTGCCTTCTTCACCAGTTCATTGGATAAAGTTCAGTTCGACCTTGGTGTAAGTGGCCATGTTAGCGGAAAGGTAAACAACCTGATTGCCAAAAACCTACAGGTTACGGGCGGACAAGCTACTTATGTTAAAGGAAATTTTACGCTGAAAGGCCTCCCCGACTGGAACAGCACTCACCTTAATCTTGATTTCGACCAGCTGGCCACAAATAAGAAAGACCTTGATTACCTGATCCGCCGCTTTTCAGGCGACTACAAATTTGCCCTGCCGGAATTTCTGAACAAGTTTGGCAATATCAATTTCACCGGACGAATGAATGGCCTGCAAGAAAATTTCCAAATGGTGGGAACTTTCAAAACTAAGCTGGGCCGCTTTGACCCTAATCTGCACATCACTTTGAAAAACGTGCCAACTTATGCAGGCAAGATCAAGCTGTTTAATTTTGATGTAGGTGCCATGCTTGGTGAGGCATCTTTAGGCCGGACCACACTCGCCGCCAACATTAATGGCAGCGGCGACGATCTTAAAAACCTAAACATCAAAACCGACGCTAAGATAGACTACCTTGTTTTCAATAAATATCAGTATCACAACATCGCACTTAACGGCCAGTTTATTAATCAGGCAGCTAAAGCCGTCGTAAAAGTTAATGACAGGAATATCAAGCTCGATCTAAATGGCAGCATTGACCTTAAACCAAATCTGCCGGTTTACACGGTAAATGCTAATGTAAATGAAGCTAACCTTTACAGGCTGAAATTTCTGAAGGATACCGTTACCGTTAGTACAATATTTAAAGTAAAAATATCGGGTAACGATCTTAAGAACCTGCAAGGTGTTGCCAGCTTTACGCCAATCAGGATAGTTGATCCGCGCCACAATTACGTTGTAGATTCGATAGAGGTAAAAGCGCGGGGTCTTGGCAGCAACCGCATGATTACTTTACGGTCTGATTTGATGGACGGCACCCTAACCGGAACGTACGATCTTGCTACCCTGCCTTCGTACTTCAAAACCATTGTTAAGCAATACATTCCTTCGCTTAAAACAACGATCGTTAAACCGGGGCCGCAAAATTTTCAATTCACGCTTCAGCTTAAAAACCTCGACCCATTCCTAACGGCATTTATGCCGCAACTGCGCATCCCGGAACGTGGGACATTTACGGGACAATTCAACTCGGCGACCAACCAGGCTGTGCTGAACGGTTATATCAAAACATTGAAATATGGTAAAACCGTTTTCCATGATTTTATTATTGACGAAAGCACGAATAATGACTTTTTGGGCGTCAACTTATCGCTAAGCAAGGTTGATATCACGGACAGCTTATTTATAAAAAACATTACAGTTACCAACTTCCTTAAAAAAGACAGCCTAGATTTTAACATTAAATTATCGGACAAAAATGCCGTCAACCAGTTGGACCTATACGGTTTAGTTGAATTTGGTCGCGACACTACTGCTAAGCTGAAATTATTGCCCTCAGATGTAATCCTCGAGAATCAGAAATGGCACTTGAATAACCAAGTGCGCATTCGCTTATTAAACGGCAAAACGCAAATATCCGGCTTTGAGCTGACCAACGGCGAGCAAAAAGCAAAGATTAACGGATTTATTTCTGACAGCCCGGAAGATGAGTTAAAACTGGATTTTGAAAAATTCAGGATGAGTACGTTGGACCAGTTGACCAAAGCCGCCGGTATAAAACTCTCCGGAACGCTTAACGGGGAGGTTGTAGCGACGGCGATAACCGGCAAGCCGGGGGTTGACGCCAAGCTCAAGATCGACTCACTTAAGATGAACGACACACAGGTGGGGAATGTTGCCATCGCGTCCAGCTTGGATAATGAACGGAATGAAGCCGACATCAACATGAATATTCTGAACCGCGGTTTGGAGACGATGAAGATAGGTGGCGTTTATCATTTAAGCGGGGACAACAATACACTGGACTTTGATGTAAAGATGAACCAAACGGAGGCTATTATATTCAGCCCGTTTGTAAAAGGTTTGGTGTCCGATCTTAAAGGTACTATATCAACTAATTTGAAACTTACAGGCACAGCTTCAAAGCCGGCCCTTAACGGCGATCTTACTCTTTCAAATACGGGCGTCAAAGTTGATTATCTCAACACGTCATATATCATTAATGACAAGCTTGATGTAAAAAATAGTGTCATTCAGATAAAGAATATGCAGCTTACCGATGGGCACAGAGGTAAGGCTACGGCCAATGGTACCGTTGATTTAAACAACCTGTCGAACCCTAATATTAACGTGGTGCTTAACACCAATAAGTTTTTGGCGCTTAATACCACAGTAAAAGAGAATAGCCAGTATTACGGCAAGGCGTTCGCGACAGGGCGGTTTAGCTTCGCAGGCCCTATCGATAACATGAAGATAGACATTAGGGCACGCACAGAAGACAGCACGGTGTTTAACATACCGCTTAACACATCTGCCACTGCCGGCGATTATGACTTTATCCGTTTTGTGGCGCATAAAGATTCGGCGAGGGTTGTGCCGCTCACCAATAGCTTTAACGGTGTTACACTAAACTTTGATCTGACTGCTGATGAAAAAACTGTCGTCCGCATCACTACAGACTATGGCCAATTAGAAGGCCGCGGAATTACCAACAATCTCAAACTAAATATTAATAGTCTGGGCGATTTCGAGATCTTTGGTGACTATCTCATCTCATCCGGCAAGTTCTTGTTTACAGCTAAGAACTTTATAAGTAAACTCTTTCAGGTTAACCAAGGGGGTACCATTCGCTGGACCGGCGACCCGGCCAATGCCAACATAGATATGCAGGCATTTTACGAGGTACGAACAAATATCAACAACTTGTACACCGCGGCAGGCTTAGCAGCACCAACCAGTAAGTTTGAGTTAGTGCAGGCAGAATTAATACTTACCAAGTCGCTTTTGCATCCAAACATCGATTTCGACTTTAACTTCCCTACAGACCCCTCTGTAAAGGATGATGTAAGCCAATACCTTACAGATTATAATAATAGAAGCCAGCAGGCGCTAAGCATCATTGTAAGGCGGCAATTTGCCACAGGTTATGGAAGTAACGTAACAGACCAGGTAAAAAGCACTGCACAAGATGCTGTTAGCGAAGTATTCTTTAACCAGTTGAATAACGTTTTATCTCAAAATTTAAAGAATGTGGATCTAAGCTTCCGTTCCTTTAGCGATGCCAGTGCTTCTGTAAGGTTATTTAAAGAACGTTTATCATTAAGCGGTAGCTTATATAATACTGCTTCTAACAACAACATATTTGGCGGCGGCGGCACACAGGCATTATTCAATTCTAACCTTAACAGCTACACCAAAGACTTTGAGGCAGATTATCTTTTAAGGGCTGATGGCCGTCTGAAAGCTCGATACTCATATAGAGTGTTGAATAGTACTACTTTAAGTAATCTTAATAATACCGGCCCGATAGATGTGCAGTACGTAAACGGTGTGGGCTTAGTGTACCAACGCGACTTTGACTCTCCGGGCGAGTTTTTGAAAAGTTTATTCACACGCAGAAAACGCGTTTCAAAAGCCCCTGCAAATACACCGCCGCCTATAAGTAGAAGTGATGGCTCAACAACAGAGCCCTATGACCCCAACGAAGAAAAAAATCCGCTTTAGTGGTTTAACAAAATGGCATGATCCATTTTGTCGCGCTTAGTTTTCAAATAGTTTTCGTTATGTGGATTTGAGGCTATCTCTATAGGGATGTTCTCTACCACTTCTAAGCCATAACCTACCAAACCGGCTCGTTTTTTTGGATTGTTGGTTAATAAGCGCATCTTAGAAATGCCCAGGCTGCGGATGATCTGTGCACCAACGCCGTAATCGCGCTGGTCCATTTTAAAGCCAAGTTTAATATTGGCTTCAACGGTATCTAAGCCATTCTCTTGTAAGTGATAAGCTTTAAGTTTGTTGATTAAGCCAATACCACGCCCTTCCTGGTTCATGTAAACAATTGCGCCTTTACCTTCTTTGCTGATAATCTCCATCGCTTTATGCAATTGAGGACCACAATCACAGCGGCAAGAACCAAATATGTCGCCGGTAACGCATGAACTGTGCACACGTACCAGTACTTCCTCGCCCGGCTCCCAAGTCCCTTTAATTAAAGCCAGATGATGCTCGCCGGTGTCGATTTGGGTGTAGGCCACCATATCAAAATCCCCCCATTCGGTTGGCATTTTTACAGAAATCTCTCTTTTAATAAGAGATTCCGTTGTGAGACGATAGGCGATGAGGTCCTTTATTGAAACAATTTTCAGATCAAATCTCTTTGCGATCTGCAGCAATTGCGGCAACCTGGCCATGTCGCCGTTTTCATCCATTATCTCACAGATCACACCAGCAGGCTCAAATCCTGCCATTACTGACAGATCGATAGCCGCCTCTGTGTGCCCTGCACGACGCAACACACCGCCATCTTTAGCAATTAGCGGGAAGATATGCCCGGGCCTTCCCAAGTCTTGCGGCTGGGTATTTTCATTTATTAAAGACAAAATAGTTTTTGATCTGTCGGTGGCAGATATACCGGTAGTGCAGCCCTGCGTTAACAAGTCAACAGAAACCGTAAAGTTAGTTTCGTGCGAGGCCGTATTTTGTCCAACCATTGGGGATAGCTCCAATTGTTGTGCCCGTTCTAACGAAATTGGTGCGCATACAAGCCCACGCCCGTGAGTGACCATAAAGTTGATGGTCTCCGGGGTGGCATTCCTGGCCGCTGTTAAAAAGTCGCCTTCGTTTTCGCGGTCTTCGTCATCAACAACTATGATAGTTTTACCAGCCTTAATAGCTTCAATGGCTTCGGGTATAGTGTTCAGCATACTAGGTTTCAATTGAGCGCGATAGATACAACTCCTATCAAATTTACATCAAAAGCTTGCAAAGATGGTCGCTTGTATGTAAAATCACCTTGCGGCGTTTTTCTGAAAACGTTTGGGAATAAATTTCGAAAAGAACTTTTTATAAAGGTCGACATCAAACAATACCGAATCTGTAGCTGCTTTGTAGGAAAGAAAAAGTCCGATTGGGGTTAACACAAAGATAGCTATCCACATACCTACCAATGGCGACATGTCGCCTTCCTTAACCGACTTCTCACCTATGGTAGAAATAATATAATAGATAAGGAAGAATATAACCGATACAACAACCGGCAACCCTAATCCTCCTTTACGGATAATTGCTCCTAAGGGCGCGCCGATTAAAAACAGGGCAAGGCAGGCTACAGATAGCGTAAACTTCTTCTGGTATTCTACAATGGAACTTCGTATCTCGCGCGAAACATTTTTGTAATTATCCGCACGTAGCTTTATTGCGTTCTTAATAGATGTGGCTTCATTTGAGGCATTTGCAATTGCTGTCGACTTTATGTTTAGATCCTGGATGCGATCTTTTACAACAGAGTCTGGTTTATAAGGTATATAAGCCACCGTTTTATTTTTGTATTTATGCGGGAAAGCGAAGTATCGGTAGTATGCCCCAACAAGTCTAAAATTAGTGGTAGCGCCACTGTCTATATGATGCTGCGTTGAGTCGCGGTAATGACGCAGCTGCTTAGCGTTCATCATTTGAAAGTTGCGGCTAAAGTCGCTCTCCGCAGTACGTTTCAAATCGAAAACAGAAAGGTCAAACTTTTGCTCGGTAGTTTTAAACCTAAACCGTGTAAAACGCTGCCTATTGTTGTTGCCGTACTGCCCGGGATTCTCCTCGTACCTAATGCCGTCCTTTAACTGCAATACCAGGTATTGATTGTTTGGCGTACGATACTGGAGGCCCTCCTTCGCAAACAACACATTATTGTTATTCTCTGCAGGATTACGCTGATAGATCATAATGCCGTGAAGCGTTTGACCGTCGGGGTCTTTACGATCTACCCGGATGGAATATCCCTGAAAGCTATTGTTAAATACGCCCTCTTTAATCAGGAACGCAGACTTTTGCTGCCTGGCATCATACAGTAATGAATAAAACTTAAGATTGGCGATAGGCAGCATGTAATCAGAAAACAAGAAAGCCGATATGGCCAGAACACTGATTACAATGATCATGGGGTACATAGCTCTTCTTAGCGAAATGCCGGCCGACTTGATGGCCACCAGTTCGTAGTTCTCTCCTAAGGAGCCGTATGTCATGATGGATGATAACAGCACAGATAGCGGCAACGCCATTGCTACATTAGTGGCGGACGAGTAAGCCATTAGCTCGAGGATGATATACCACTGAAAGCCTTTGCCTATAAGGTCGTCGATGTATTTGAAGAGGAATAACATCAACAACACGAACATCACCACGAAAAACGTGACGATAAACGGCCTGATGAATGACTTAAGAATTAAAAGATGTATCTTTTTCAATAACGCAAAGTTAGCTATTTGCCAAATGCAAAGCTTTGTAATTATAACGATAAGAAAAGCGGAAAATTGGACAACAAAAAAGCCACTTTAGCAAGTGGCTCTACTGTAGCGGGGAGCAGGATCGAACTGCCGTCCGTTAGCTAACGGATATGAACACTACACTTTGTTGATCTCGTGAACTAAATTCCAAATGAATTTACGCCCTTGCTGCGACTTTAATTCTTTTTCCCGTTTAAGCGTTTCGCTTTTAGATTTGAAAACCTCCGTATGTGCAATCACCCAAGGTCGATATTTTATGGTGTGCCCCTTAGTTGCAAGTTCGTTATGTGATAAAAAGCGCTGTTGCAGGTCGGCCGTATAACCAACGTAGATCTGATTGTGTAAAGGCGAATGCAAAACGTATACCGTAAACATAATCATTAAATAAAAAAGCCCCGAAAAGGGGCTTTAAAAGTAGCGGGGAGCAGGATCGAACTGCCGACCTTAGGGTTATGAATCCTACGCTCTAACCATCTGAGCTACCCCGCCAAAAATTTTATTTAAGAACAAACGTCCGTTAGCTAACGGATGTGAATCCTACGCTCTAACCATCTGAGCTACCCCGCCGTGCCTTTCTTAAAAAGGTTTGCAAATATAGGATAAAATCGCTTTCTTTAGAAAATATGTTCACTTTTACTCCCCGTTAACTTAAACCGTGTTGACCCTTATGTCCGAAAAAAAGAAATTTCATATTGAATATGAGATTAAGTCTTCTCCACGTATTCTTTTCAATTTTATAAGTGAACCCAACGGTTTAATGCAGTGGTTTGCCGACCAGGTGCTGGCACGAGATAACGACTACACGTTTATTTGGGATGATGGAGAGCAGCAGAAAGCAAAGTTGCTTATCTACAAAGAGAATAAGCTGGTACGATTTAAATGGCTCGACGACGAACCGCAATGCTATTTTGAGATGGAAGTAGTGCAGGATGAACTTACCAATGATGTGGCATTAAGTATAACTGATTTTGCAACGCAAGAATCGATTGCAGAACGCAAACAAATCTGGGACAGTCAAATACAATATCTGGTGAGCGTTATAGGCGCTTAATCTACCTTACAATATTTACAAAGCCACTTTCACGA
Organism: Mucilaginibacter ginkgonis; assembly: GCF_009754905.2. Lineage (NCBI taxonomy): Bacteria > Pseudomonadati > Bacteroidota > Sphingobacteriia > Sphingobacteriales > Sphingobacteriaceae > Mucilaginibacter > Mucilaginibacter ginkgonis. Next base: position 2,953,008 of record NZ_CP066775.1, read on the forward strand.
GTGGCTTTTTTATTTCCCAAGGTTCGAAACCTGATCAATAAAAAACCCTTGCAGCTTGCTGCAAGGGTTTCGATTGTAAAAAAGATCTGGTTTTGAGCTTCTTATTTATTGGTATAAAATACCAACTGTGCAGGTGCAAAGTAAATCTCGGGCAATGTTGATGTTGCCGGCCTTGCAGATGCTTTTAATGTAATCGTGGTGCCCGGTACAGCGTAGTCAGCAGCCAGGCCACGACCTATAATGGTATAATATCTGCCCGGCGCTAATGATACGGTGCTTGATACTGCTCCAACTTTTGTAGTTGTAGCTGTAGCATATGCCTGGAAGGTATAACTTGATAGGCCTGAGCTATTAACCGGAACCGCGATAAAATCGCTTGCACTGCCATAAGCAACATTTGTAGCAAATGTAGTTGTAGTTGCAGCCGACGCGCCGGTAAGCGTTACGGTTGATGCCAGATCTAACGCGCTTGTAGCATTAGGGATCATGTTGGCAAAACGCACGTAAGCTTTTGTGCCATCTGTTTGTGTGAATTTATCTTCAATAACTTTAATGCCTACAGGTGCGGTAGCAGACCCCGGAAGTCCTAAAGTAAAGATGGTGTAATAAGAATCATCTGAGGTGTTTTGTGTAACAGAACCAATTGTGGTGCCCGGCGCAGATGTTTGTGCCGTTGCTAAGGCCGGTACGTTTGTGGTTGTCACCACTTTGATAGCAGTTGCACCAGAACCTACAACCGCATAGTTGCTACCCGGGAACAGCCCCAGGTAAGTTGTTGTAGAACCGGTATAGTTATAAATGATACCGGTGGTAATTGAGGTAGTCAGGCTGTTATCTGTAACAGAAAGCGACTGTGACGGTGTGATCTTGGTACCGTTTACATAACCGTCAACCGCAGGTAAACCCGGAGCTGTTTGCACAAACTTTAAGTTTGTACCGGTTTTAACATCGCCAAACTGAGTAATTACGCTTTTTTTACATGCTACCGCGCTAAGCGCCAGCAAGCCCAGAAATATATATTTTGTTTTTTTCATTGTAATTCTTTTTAAGCGTTATGGCAAAATAAACCAAGGTTTAGTGGTGTGGTAATCCGGTGCTGTAGCGCCAAATGACTGCAAAGCCGGAATGTTCCAGATGTACTCTGAATTGTAACGCGGCCTAACTACATAAACCTGTTTACCTGCATTGTCGGCATATAGGGTTCCAGGTTTAACAAATCCCTGGAAAATATTTGCGTCGTACTGGTAACGGCGTTCATCTGCCCATTGCTCAAGCGGATTCCATAAAAACAATGAGATAAACTTCTGTTGTAGGATATCACTCAGTTTTAATGTAGCAGCGGACTGGCGTACGCTTGGACCTGCTAAATACGCTGCTTGTGCAGTCGCCGAAATATAATTCGTGCTACCTGTTAAAGCGCCACCAATTGGCGGATTGCTTGCAAATTCCAATGCTCCTTTTACACCATTAATGTAGGCCGTATAAGCACCTGCGAGGTCACCTTTCTTAAATAAAGCCTCGGATTTCATGAATTGCAAAACCGGGTAAGTCATTAAAACACCACGTGAATTGTCGTTGAACAGGTATTTAGCTGCCGAAGTTCCGGAGTTAGCAGTTGTAGCACCTGCAAACTGTGGGATCAATGTATTGGCGTCAGATGAGTTCGGATCTCCAAGAGGTGGTATAACACCTCGGTAGGTCCTGTCTTTACTTCTATTTAAAAGTAAAGGTAAACGAGGGTCTGCAAGTGTGTCTTGCGCGGCTTTTCCTGCTAAGATTCGACCATCAAGTAACCTAACGATGAAATCAGATTGACGGAATCCTGCTAAGTTACCGCGTGTAGGGCCCCAGAAGTTGGCGTCGCCTGAGTTTGATCCGGTGTTTTGTACGCTTGCGTTATCTGCATTGCTGGCAAAAGAAAGATCAACATATTTGGCTACAGAGTCTGCGCTAAAAGTAGCCTTGTTGCTTAGGTGTAATGCATTAGTAGCCATTATTGAGTAAATAAACTTTACCCATTTAGAACGGTCGCCATAATACATATAATCACCTTTAGCTAAAGTTGCAGAAACGCCTGCATTACCATCAGCCTTTGTCGCTTGTGCAAAAAAGCTTAAGGCCTGGCGGCACTCTCTGATTACCTCTGCGTAGACGTAGTCCGGCGAGTCATAGTTAAAGGTCAGCTTGGTTGGGTCAAACGCCTCTTTAACGATCATATAATTGTACAGATCGCCGCCTGTTTGCCAGCCCCAGGCACGCAACGCATGCGCAACGCCTAAGTATTCGTACTTGTTGTTAGCCATCGCGTCCTGCATCATCAGGGTTACGTTTTGGCCTAAGCTAAAATAAACTGTACGCCACATTTCACCTGCTGAGTCGCTTCCGGGAACGTAACCTTCCTGGTCCCAAACATTGTTGGCGGTAGACGCACCCCACATTTGTGAATACTGGCCAATGTAACGGCTGTCATACCATACACCACGCTCCATACCTGCTTCAATAGGCGGCAGCAATGAAGCTGCGTCTACGCTGGTGGGCGCATTAGGGTTGGTGTTTATATCAACAAATTTCTTACAACTGTCCAGCGTACCTAAGGTTAACGCTGCAGTTATGATATATATGAGTTTTTTCATATCCTTTTAATCTCCTTATAATTTCACACTTACACCAAAAGAAACAACCCTTGGCGTTGCCACCGCACCATAATCAAAACCTTGTGCACCTGCACCTCTGGTAGCAGAGTTTGTACCGTTAACTTCCGGATCTGCGCCTGTGTAGTTAGTGATCAGGAACAAATCTGTTGCGGTAACAAACACACCCGCCGACTTGAAGACCTTCTGGTGCGACAAAATTGATTGAGGCAACGTATAGCTTAACGTTACGTCGCGTAAGCGAATTGTGTAAATGTTGCGCTCAATAAAATCAGACTCGATAGCATTGGTATAGTAACCGGTTTGATAGTAAGGCGTAACCTTTATTGTATTTACTGTAGGGTTAGCAGAGTTTTCGTTGCCGTCTTTTAATACGCCCGGCACCACAATAGGTGTCAACCTATTCAAGGTGCGGGTGCTTAAGCCATAGCGGGTTAAGAACAACTCATTACCGTTAAACACATCGCCACCCTGGCGCCAGTCTACTAAGAAAGTAAGCGCGAAAGATTTGTATGTAAAGCTGTTACCTACGCCTAAAGTAAATTTAGGCTGGCGGTCACCAGTGGTAACAAATGTTCCATTGCTAACAGGCATACCGCTTGATGGATCTACCAATATCTGGCCTGCATTATTCCTTGCATAAGTGTAAGATGCGATGTTAGTTAAGCTGCTGCCCGGGAATATACTTGCACGTGCGTTAGCATATAACCAGGTATCAGAGTTGTAATATTCAGGCAGGTTACCCAAATTGATCACTTTACCTCTGTTGAGGAAGAAGTTCATAAACGGCTTCCACGTAAAGTTTTTGCTTGAGTAAGCGGTACCGTTCAATGAGATCTCTATACCTTGATTTTGGATCTCGCCACCGTTTACCAATTCCAAGATGTAGCCGGAACCGTAGCTAATACGCGGGTCAAATATCTGGTTAGTTGCACGGTATTTATAGAAGTTGATCTCAGCTCCTAATTTGCCTCCCCAGAATTGTAACTCTGTACCTAACTCCATTTGATAATCTTTCTCAGGTTTCAGGAAAGGGTTGTTACCTGTAACGTCATACGCGTAACCACCACCAGTTGTTGCTTGCTGCAATACACTGGATTTGATTTTGTACGGCGCAAACGGGTCTTTACCAACACCTGCGTAAGAGAAGCGTATCTTACCAAAAGTTAAAGTTTGGTTGCCTTTTAACATCGGCAATTCAGAGAAATTAAAACCAACACCTGCCGAAGGATAGAAATAAGAATCTTTTTGAGTGCCTGCTAAACGTGATGAGTAATCATTACGTGCAGTAGCATTAAAAGTGATCAATTCTTTCCACACTAAGCTTAAACGGGCAATTTCACCAATACGGCGTGTTTCTGCATAGTTGGTTACAGCGCGTTGTGTTGTAGGTGTAGTATTGTTGATGGTATTAAAATCGGGCTGAAGGAACCTCTCACCGTATTGGCTATTCACAATATCCTTACCATCGTAAACCTCGGCACCCACTGCTAAAGTAGCGCGCAAGCCGCCAAACTGATGTTTAGCCGTTGCGAAGAACGAGCCGTTCAATAACAAGTTGTTATCGTCATAGTTATCTATGATACCACCAGAGAAAATACCATTAGTAGCAGCAAATGTATTTACGACCGAATTTTGGTATGACGAACTATACTGGCTTAATAAGTTATTGCCTTGGGTAGTGTAGTAGTCGATACCCACCAAGCCACGCAGGTTTAACCACTTGGCAGGGTCATAAGACAAGTCAACATTACCTATTAATCGGTTTGTTCTGTCCCGGCTGATGTTGTGATGAGCATCCCAAAACGGGTTGTCAAAATCAATGGCTGCGTCAGTTACGATGTTGGTCAGCTTTGCCGGTAACAACGTACGGCGGCTGCCGTCAGGGTTTTCATAAACGCGCACATCATCATTAGTAGGCCATGATAAGGCATTGATATACGTACCCGAATTGCCTTTGTTTAGCTTGCGGTTATCTATATTAAAATAGTTGAAGCTGGCACTGCTGGTTAACTTTGAAGTGATCTTAGACTGGCCTGCTAAACGCAAAGAAAACTTATCGTTATAAGCTACAGGTAACACACCACCTGAATGGCGGTATTCTGCAGACACGCGATAGCTTGACAAATCATTACCGCCAGAGAATGATATGTCATGTGTTTGCGACATACCTGTCTGGAAGGTGTTCTGCAAGTTATTGTAGGTCTGCGTTCCGGGTGCATACGCCGGTCCGAAAGCATTTCTCACAGTTGGGTCAAGATAACCGCTGCTGCCCGGTCCAAATGTTTTTTGGATCTGAGGAAAGCGATATTCACTGGCCCAGCTAAAGTTGTTGTTGTAAGCAATGCTGCCATCGCCACTCTTGCCTTTTTTAGTAGTAATGATAATGGCACCGCCTGCAGCATCAGAACCGTAAACAGCGGCGGCATCCGCCCCTTTCAATACGGTTACCGTCTCAATATCATCGGGGTTAATGTCAGCAATACGGTTGGTAAAGTCCTCGCGGCGGTTATCGCCGTTGGAAGCCAATGAACTTTGCGCCGTAGCGTCATTGTTTACACGGATACCATCAACGACATACAGCGGCGAGTTATTACCACCAATTGACGTGATACCACGTAAAACCACAGTCGCAGACGCACCGGGCAAACCGGTAGAGCTGGTAACCGTAGCACCGGCCACGCGGCCTTGCAACGCGGTTACAAAGTTTTCGCGGTTGGTTTGAGCAATCGCGGTACCGGATATTGTCTGTGTAGACGACGTCAGGTCGCGCTTTTCTTGCTTAACACCAAAACCTGTTGTAACGGTTACTTCTTGAAGTGAAGTAACATCTGCTTTCAGCTGTACATTAATGGTTGTTTGCGAGCCAATAGTACGTTCTGTAGTTACCGTACCAGTAAAGCTGTAAACCAGTACCTGGCCGGCATTGGCCCTGATAGAATAGTTACCGTTAGCATCTGTGCTAACAGCGTTTGTGGTCCCTTTGACCTTTACAGTGGCACCAGGCAGTGGGCTGCCGTCTTCACTTGTAGTAATTTTTCCGGAAATGGTTAGCGCCTGCGCCATAACTTGCATTACACCGCATAAACTTACCAGGAAAAACAGGAGTAGAATTTTCTTCATACGCGCGTTTATATTTTATTAGAGGTTAGCCTGCGCTCAAGTCATCAAATCTGATAATAACATGACAACGCAGATGTAAAGAAACTTCAAAAAATTGGATTTCCACGCAGGAGAGGCAAGGTATTTTGTTTTGTAACATGTTTGTTACCATTGGATGATGGCCTTCGTGTTTGACTTACACACGAATGAATGCTAATTTCAAATCCACATTCATTGTCCACATCTGTTATGAAAAATGTATGAATGTTAACAAATTTTTAACATTGCTTCCAAAAACATTATAGATTTTTGCGAAAGTTCATTTAATCACTTAAAACAGCAACTATGCGTAAGTTTCTACTTATTATTTTAGCGCTTATTGCCGTAGCGACAACCCAATTTAAGGCTAATGCCCAGGGGGTAACTACTGCAAGTTTAAACGGTATTGTATCCGACAGCAAGGGGCCAATCCCCGGGGCTACAGTTACCGCTACCCACACCCCAACAGGTACAGTTTACACAGCAGTAAGCCGTGCAGATGGCCGTTACAACATTCCTAACTTAAGGGTTGGCGGGCCGTACACTGTGAAGGTTTCCTTTATCGGCTATTCAACCTTTCAGCAAGATAACCTCACTTTAAACATTGGCCAGGACCAGCGTATCGACGCCCCCTTGCAAGAAAACAACATTGCGTTGAAAGAAGTAAAGGTTACCGGTACCGGCAGCAAAGTAATTAACTCGTCACGCACCGGTGCGCGTGAGACAGTTACACGCAGCCAGATCGACAACTTGCCAACAGTTAACCGTTCATTGAACGACTTCACAAGCTTAACACCATCGGCAAACGGCCAAAACTTTGGCGGCCGCAGCAGTACATTTAACAACTTGACCGTTGATGGTGCATTGTTCAACAACTCATTTGGTTTATCGAGTACATTGGGCGGTCAAACAAGTTCGCAACCGATATCTCTCGACGCGATCGACCAGATACAGGTTGATATCGCTCCTTTCGACGTTCGTCAGGGTAACTTTACGGGTGCAGGTATCAATACGGTGTTAAAATCAGGTACAAACACTGTAAAAGGTACCGTTTATGATTTCATTCGCGGTACCGGTTTAACCGGCTACAAAGCGGGTGATGTTACTATTGCTAAAACGCCATTTACGTACCGCTCAACAGGTGTTGCTATAGGTGGACCTATTATCAAAAACAAATTATTCTTATTCGTATCCGGCGAGCAAGAGCGTATACAACGTCCTGCTAATAGCTATGTAGCTGCAGGTTCCGGTGCAGATGGCAGCGCGTCTAACGTTAACGCATCCACACTCAATGACATAGCGAATACGTTGAAAACCAAGTATGGTTATGATCCGGGGCCATACCAGCAGTTTAACTTTGCTACCTACAGCGATAAAGCAACAGTTAAGTTAGATTGGAACATCGATAAAAACAACGTGTTGAGTGCTAAGTATTTCTACTTAAAATCATACGCAGACCAACCGCCAAGTAACTCTGGTATCACTAACGGTGGTGTTGGCTATGGCACAACCCGGGCGGCAGGTCCTAATACGCTGCCATTCTTTGGTGCCGGCTATCGTATAAATAACAACTTTAACATCGGTATCATCGAGTTAGACAGCAAGTTCAGCAACAAGGTGTCTAATAAGCTGACTGTTGGGTATTCAGCCTTGCGCGACTTCCGTGCATTCTCTGGTAGTTCTACCATTCCGATGGTAGATATCGGTAACGGAACGACAACTGCTGCAGGTGTCATTACTACCGCTCCAAGCGCTACATTAACCAGCTTTGGGTCTGAACTTTATACTGCAGGTAACTTGTTAAGCACCAACATCACTCAGTTTTCTGATGATGTGAGCATTTTTGCCGGCGCACATGAGATCACCATCGGTACTAATAATCAAATCCAAAGCTATGTAAATGGTTTCGCTCCGGATTATAACGGTCTATACACTTATGCTTCTGCATCAGACTTTATAAATGGTTTGCCTGCCCAAGCTTATACTTATCGTAACTCGGCCCTGCCTGATGGTTCTTTCCCTTATGCAAAGATCAAAGCAGCAATCTTGAGCTTGTATGCCCAGGACAAATGGCATGCCACAGATAATCTGCGTATTACTTACGGTTTACGTGCAGATTATGATATCTTCCCAACCAGCTTAGCTTCAAACCCTAATGCAGCGGCCTTAACATTCCAGGGTGGTTATCCAAACGGCATACAGGTTGATCCATCTAAACTGCCAAACAACCGTGTTTTATTATCACCACGTGTTGGTTTCAACTGGGATATATTTGGCGACCAAACCACTCAACTACGTGGTGGTACAGGTATCTTCACTGGTTTAATCCCTTTTGTTTGGATATCTAACCAGGCATCAAACAATGGTCTGTTATTCGGTTCGGGTACAGTTACAAAAGCTGCTACCCCTAATGATCCCCGTTTGATCTTCAATCCAAATGTTGATGCTAACCGTCCGGCTTCTACAGCAGCTAACACTTCTTATGAGTTAGACGTTACAGACCCGAATCTTAAATACCCTCAAATCTTCCGTACTAACTTAGCAGTTGACCAAAGGTTACCGTGGGGTATCATCGGTACTATAGAGGGTGCGTATACTAAAGACATCAATGCCATTTATCACCAAAACCTGGTATTGTCTAATGCTTACGCAACACTTCCGGGTGTAGAAGGCCAGATCCGTTACGCATCCCGTAACATTACACCATCTGCCGCTTCACCTCAAAGTGCTACCAATCCTGCAATCACCGGCCTATATTATATGACCAATAGCAGCAAAGGTTATTCTTACTTTGTAACTGCACAATTGCAAAAGAGCTTTGCAAACGGTTTATATGCTAATATCGCTTATACACATAGCGGCGCCAAAGACGTAAACGATGGTGGTTCTACCGCGTCTACCATCTGGAGTACACGTTATGTAGCTAACGATCCTAACGCTAATGTGGTTTCAAACAGCTCTTATGTAATGCCTAACCGTGTTATCGCGACAGCTTACTATAAGTTGAATGAAGGCAAGATCGGTACTACAACAGTTGGTTTCAAATTCGAGATGGCAAACAGTGGTGCAGTATCATACATCACCAGCGGTGACCCTAACAACGACGGTGCTACCAACGACCTGATGTACATTCCGCGTAATCAAAGCGACATTATCCTGGTTAAAAACAGCGCGACTGATACCCGTACTACTGACCAGATCTGGCAACAACTGGATGCTTTCATTAGCCAGGATAAATACCTGAACAGCCACCGCGGTCAGTTTGCAGAGCGTAATGGCGTTATCTTACCTTACTTTAAACGTTTAGATTTCCATGCTGCTCAGGATATCTTTATTCAAACAGGTAAAGTTAAAAACACGCTACAGGTTACTTTTGACGTGATCAACTTCACTAACTTGCTGAATAAAAACTGGGGCTTATATCAAAATTCTTACAGCGGTTTCGGTAACGGTGCAACAACGGTATTGCGTTATGCAGGCTTAGATGCAGCCACCGGGCGTGCAACTTATGCGTTCCCTCAGCTTACAGGTTCGGCAACCGGCCCTACACAGTCATTCATTAATGACACAAGTGCAGGTTCACGCTGGTACGCCCAAATTGGTTTAAGATATATCTTTAACTAAGACCGATAACTTTATAGCTCAAAGCCGGCTTGATTATTTGAGCCGGCTTTTTTTGTACCTTAAGTTCTTATATTTTCTAATGGAACATTCAACAATAGAAGAACGCGTGAAACTCGCTGAAACGCGCATATTTAAAGCGGTATTTCCGAATACTACTAATCACTACGACACCCTCTTTGGCGGTACGGCCATGCACCTGATGGATGAGGTGGCCTTCATAGCTGCCACCCGCTTTAGCCGAAAGCGTGTGGTAACTGTCTCGTCTGACCGCATAGATTTCAACAAACCTATCCCAGCCGGAACCATCATAGAATTAGTTGGCAGCATCGCGCATATAGGCAATACTAGTTTAAAGGTATTGGTAGAAATCTTCATTGAAGAGATGTACTCCGAAGTTAGGCAGAAGGCCATCACCGGTACATTTACTTTTGTAGCTATAGACCAGCACAAGAACCCGGTGAAGGTAATTTAATGAATTTTGAATGCCGAATTTTGAATATCGAACCTTGAAAGGGATTACCTTCTCAAGGTTTTATCTCTTCGATAAGATCCTTCACTCTGAATGACATAGCTAATCTGTTCCACAGCTCCTTTTTCTTTGGAGAGGGCTGGAAAAGGGTAGTACCGATAACCAGCTATTAAACAAAAAACCTCACCGATCGAACGATGGGCTTTAAGTAACTCTCATAAAGGAGATAACTCCCTATAGCTATCGGGTTGGCGCCCTACTCTTCCATCAGTCAGTGACGGACGGGTGTAACATGTGACAGTTTCTCTAACAATACTGACTTATTAGTATCTGGCGAGATCATGTCATCATTATAAGTAATTGTAAATCAACAATGCACGATCGTGTCAGTGTTTCAGCTTTGCCGTTTTTTTACTCAAAAAGTGTCACATACTGTCACATCATGTTACAGCAGTGTTGGAATGTTAGCAAGATTTTAAAGCGATTTTGCACTCTGGTATAATCGGCATACCAATAAGTGGCCCAACCCCTATCCAAGGAAAAGGGGCTTTCTGCGAATTCTGAAACTATCTACTGATCGATTCTTATTTGGTCTTTAAAGGAGGATAGGGAGAGTTATCTGGCGACCTATCCCGAACTTGATTAGGGAGTGTTGGCGGGAGAGGTCTAAGGCCCGGTTGTTGGTCGGAGATCTTCTGATTGCTGTGATAAGTGAAGCTAAGGCAAACAAAAAAGCCTCACCGAATGAACGATGAGGCTTTAAGTAGCTCCAATAAAGGAGATAAGATTTGGCGCCGACCTACTCTTCCACGTATTACCGCAGTACCATCGGCTCTGGCGGGCTTAACTTCTCTGTTCGGAATGGGAAGAGGTGGACACCGCCGATATAGGCACCTGAATATTTTATAGTTGGTGAGTGGTTAAGTGGTGAGTAGTTAAGTAGTTTACAACCACTCTCTATTCTCTGCTCACTATTCACTATCACAAACAATGACAATAATTGAAAGAAGTACTTGAAGTACTGAGTAAACAACAGTCTTGTTGTTTTTGATTGGGTGGTGCGGGCGGAAACCCGCACCACTTATCTGTTGTCGAAGAAAGCTTCGGGCAATTAGTATCACTCGGCTATGGTGTCACCACCTTTACACCTGTGACCTATCAACGTAGTAGTCTGCTACGACCCTCAATGGAAGTCTCATCTTGTGGCTAGTTTCGCACTTAGATGCTTTCAGCGCTTATCTATTCCCAACGTAGCTACTCTGCAGTACACCTGGCGGCATAACAGATTCACCAGAGGTTAGTCCAACCCGGTCCTCTCGTACTAAGGTCAGCCCCACTCAAACTTCCAACGCCCACAACAGATAGGGACCGAACTGTCTCGCGACGTTCTGAACCCAGCTCGCGTGCCACTTTAATGAGCGAACAGCTCAACCCTTGGGACCTTCTCCAGCCCCAGGATGTGACGAGCCGACATCGAGGTGCCAAACCTCCCCGTCGATATGAGCTCTTGGGGGAGATCAGCCTGTTATCCCCAGCGTACCTTTTATCCTTTGAGCGATGGCCCTTCCATGCAGAACCACCGGATCACTATATCCGTCTTTCGACCCAGCTCGACTTGTCTGTCTCACTGTCAAGCAAGCTTATGCTATTGCACTCCGCGTACGGTTACCAAGCGTACTGAGCTTACCTTTGAAAGCCTCCGTTACCTTTTTGGAGGCGACCACCCCAGTCAAACTACCCGCCAAACAATGTCTCCCGCTTTGCAGGATTAGACACCAGATACAGAAAGGGTGGTATTTCAACGTTGACTAACTTACTCCTGGCGAAGCAAGATCACAGTCTCCCACCTATCCTACACATCCTGTAGCCGATATCAATGTTAAGTTGTAGTGAAGGTGCATGGGGTCTTTCCGTCCCGTTGCGGGTAACCGGCGTCTTCACCGATACCACAATTTCACCGAGCTCATGGCTGAGACAGCGCCCAGATCGTTACACCATTCGTGCAGGTCGGAACTTACCCGACAAGGAATTTCGCTACCTTAGGACCGTTATAGTTACGGCCGCCGTTTACCGGGGCTTCGATTCAATGCTTCGCTATTGCTAACTAACATCCCCTCTTAACCTTCCGGCACCGGGCAGGTGTCAGGCCTTATACGTCATCTTTCGATTTTGCAAAGCCATGTGTTTTTGTTAAACAGTCGCCTGGGCCTTTTCACTGCGGCTTGTATTGCTACAAGCGCCCCTTCTCCCGAAGTTACAGGGCCATTTTGCCGAGTTCCTTAGCCATGATTCACTCGAGCACCTTAGGATTCTCTCCTCGACTACCTGTGTCGGTTTACGGTACGGGTTTTTACAACCTGAAGCTTAGCAGGTTTTCTTGGAAGTCTGATTACCATCACTATCCACTCCCCCGAAGGTTCGCGGTACTATCAGCTTTCAGCAAGTCTCACGTACTTTACAATGAAACCTATACCTACTGCCTTTAACGTGCTATTCCGTCAGCACGCGGATGTGTCACTACTCCGTCACTGCATCGCAGTTGTAAAAAGTACTGGAATATTAACCAGTTGTCCATCGGAATCCCCACCCGGGTTATCCTTAGGCCCCGACTAACCCTGATCCGATTAGCGTTGATCAGGAAACCTTAGTCTTTCGGTGGGCGGGTTTCTCTCCCGCCTTATCGTTACTTATGCCTACATTTGCTTTTCTGTAAGCTCCACATGCACTTGTCGTGTCATGCTTCACCGCCAACAGAATGCTCCCCTACCAGATGTACTGTAAAGTACAAATCCATAGCTTCGGTATACCATTTAATGCCCGATTATTATCCATGCCCGGCCGCTCGACTAGTGAGCTGTTACGCACTCTTTAAATGAATGGCTGCTTCCAAGCCAACATCCTAGCTGTCTGTGCAGCCGGACCTCGTTAGTTCAACTTAATGGTAATTTTGGGACCTTAGCTGATGGTCTGGGTTCTTTCCCTCTCGGCCCTGGACCTTAGCACCCAGAGCCTCACTGCAGCGTATATTATCAAGCATTCGGAGTTTATCTGGATTTGGTAGGATTTGACTCCCCCGCACCCAATTAGTAGCTCTACCTCTTAATAACTTTACCGCCACGCTGTTCCTAAAAACATTTCGGGGAGTACGAGCTATTTCCCAGTTTGATTAGCCTTTCACCCCTACCCACAACTCATCCGGAAACTTTTCAACGTTTATCGGTTCGGTCCTCCAGTACGTGTTACCGCACCTTCAACCTGGTCATGGGTAGATCACAAGGTTTCGCGTCTACCTCCTCTGACTGCACGCCCTGTTCAGACTCGCTTTCGCTTCGGCTTCGTGCCTTAAACACTTAACCTTGCCAGAGAAGAGTAACTCGTAGGCTCATTATGCAAAAGGCACGCCGTCACCCCTTACGGGCTCCGACCGCTTGTAAGTACACGGTTTCAGGTTCTATTTCACTCCCCTGTTCGGGGTTCTTTTCACCTTTCCCTCACGGTACTGGTTCACTATCGGTCTCTCAGTAGTATTTAGCCTTACCGGATGGTGCCGGCTGATTCCCACAAGGCGTCTCCAACCTCGCGGTACTCAGGATCCTGTTAGGTCATTATTGCTTACGCTTACGCAGCTCTCATGCTCTCTGGCAAGGTTTCCCAACCTCTTCAGCTTCACGTTAATGTACCATGTCACAGTCCTACAACCCCGCTATTGCCGTAACAACAACGGTTTGGGCTTCTTCCCTTTCGCTCGCCACTACTCAGGAAATCACTATTGTTTTCTCTTCCTCTGCTTACTTAGATGTTTCAGTTCAGCAGGTTCGCGCATTTATGCATCCATTCTTCAAATGGATAGGTTTCCCCATTCGGAAATCTCGGGATCAATTCATATTTGCTAATCCCCCGAGCTTATCGCAGCTTATCACGTCCTTCATCGCCTCTGAGAGCCAAGGCATCCCCCGTGTACCCTTTCTTACTTTCTTCTACCTATAACGCTTTTGCTCGCTATGGTATGTCTTTATTATTTGTTCGGTCGTTTTTCAGAGTCAAGAATCAAGATACAAGAATCAAGACCGAAGTCTTGCTACTTGATACTCAGTACTTGATACCTACTAAACAACTTCCCTACTGTTGTTTCTCAGTTTTTTCTTCAATTACTTCTTCCAATATGTCAAAGAACGTTCGCCGATGTGCATATCTGATGATGTGCAGATGTGTAAATGAATTATCATTCGCACATTTCACATTCCCTCATTCGCACATTGGGCTAGTGGAGAATAACGGATTCGAACCGTTGACCCCCTGCGTGCAAGGCAGGTGCTCTAGCCAGCTGAGCTAATCCCCCGTGTTAGATTAATGAGTGAATGTTATAATGAGTGAATGTGTGAATGGTTACTTACGTAGTGCCCATTCTATCATTCTATCATTACCCCATTCTGTCATTCGCTGTAGTCTCGAGCAGATTTGAACTGCTGACCCCTACATTATCAGTGTAGTGCTCTAACCAAACTGAGCTACGAGACTGTTTCTTTTGCTTCGCAGTCCATAGTCCATAGCTTATAGCCCATAGCCCGATGTTGTTTCCGACTACCGACTATTGACCGTTGACTTTACGACTACTTTCTGCCAATCATTGTCTTGTGCTTTGTTTAATTATGCAGTATATCCTATGATCTATCGTCCATCGGCTATGGTCTGCACAAGCACCCTCTGATGGCTTCATCTTCCGGGTTTCCTTTTTGTTTGGTTTATTGGTTCATTGGTCATTAGTTCATGGGTACCGCCGTTTGGCGTTTACCTTTCCACTTTTAACCTTTGGCCATTTACCAAACTTTAATATCTTTTTAAGTATAACATGCGGCGCAGCTCTTTACCTTCTTTATAACCTTGTCTTAAGGCGTAATTCTGTTTGGGATACTGCTCCAGAAAGGAGGTATTCCAGCCACACCTTCCGGTACGGCTACCTTGTTACGACTTAGCCCCAGTTACCGGTTTTACCCTAGGACGCTCCTTGCGGTTACGCACTTCAGGCACCCCCAGCTTCCATGGCTTGACGGGCGGTGTGTACAAGGCCCGGGAACGTATTCACCGCGTCATTGCTGATACGCGATTACTAGCGAATCCAACTTCACGGGGTCGAGTTGCAGACCCCGATCCGAACTGTGAATGGCTTTTTGAGATTGGCATCCTGTTGCCAGGTAGCTGCCCTCTGTACCATCCATTGTAGCACGTGTGTAGCCCCGGACGTAAGGGCCATGATGACTTGACGTCGTCCCCTCCTTCCTCTCTATTTGCATAGGCAGTCTGTTTAGAGTCCCCACCATTACATGCTGGCAACTAAACATAGGGGTTGCGCTCGTTGCGGGACTTAACCCAACACCTCACGGCACGAGCTGACGACAGCCATGCAGCACCTAGTTTCGTGTCCCGAAGGACTGAGACGTCTCTGTCTCATTCACTAACTTTCAAGCCCGGGTAAGGTTCCTCGCGTATCATCGAATTAAACCACATGCTCCTCCGCTTGTGCGGGCCCCCGTCAATTCCTTTGAGTTTCACCCTTGCGGGCGTACTCCCCAGGTGGAATACTTAACGCTTTCGCTTAGACGCTGACCGTATATCGCCAACATCGAGTATTCATCGTTTAGGGCGTGGACTACCAGGGTATCTAATCCTGTTTGATCCCCACGCTTTCGTGCCTCAGCGTCAATCACACTTTAGTAAGCTGCCTTCGCAATCGGTGTTCTGTGACATATCTATGCATTTCACCGCTACTTGTCACATTCCGCCTACCTCAGCTGTATTCAAGCCCGTCAGTATCAAAGGCACTCCGATAGTTAAGCTACCGCCTTTCACCTCTGACTTAACAGGCCGCCTACGCACCCTTTAAACCCAATAAATCCGGATAACGCTCGGATCCTCCGTATTACCGCGGCTGCTGGCACGGAGTTAGCCGATCCTTATTCTTACAGTACATTCAGCCAGATACACGTATCTGGGTTTATTCCCGTACAAAAGCAGTTTACAACCCGTAGGGCCGTCTTCCTGCACGCGGCATGGCTGGTTCAGGCTTCCGCCCATTGACCAATATTCCTTACTGCTGCCTCCCGTAGGAGTCTGGTCCGTGTCTCAGTACCAGTGTGGGGGGCCATCCTCTCAGATCCCCTAAACATCGTCGCCATGGTGGGCCGTTACCCCGCCATCTAGCTAATGTTCCGCATGCCCATCTTTATCCTATAAATATTTGATCATTGTACAATGCTGTACTGTGATTTTATGCGGGCTTAATCTCTCTTTCGAGAGGCTATCCCCCTGATAAAGGTAGGTTACATACGTGTTACGCACCCGTGCGCCACTCTCATCAGAAGCAAGCTCCTGAATCCCGTCCGACTTGCATGTATTAGGCCTGCCGCTAGCGTTCATCCTGAGCCAGGATCAAACTCTCCATTGTAAAATGTTTTGTTTGTATCCAGACCCTATTCACTCAAAATAGAAATCTGTATTTGTTGGTGAGTGGTTCATTGTGAGTTGTTAAGTAGTTCCTGGTCCTAAAACCATTCTCCACTCACCGCTCTCCATTCACTCATCATATTATCTTTATACAGTATCCCCAGAATCTTTATTGGTGATCATCGCTGATCTCTTTACCTTTTCCTCAAGGTCTCTTCCGGTGGTGAGCTTATCCGTAGATAAACCCTCCCGCTACGCTACATGTTATCTTAAAAAAAGAACTTTATCGCCACTTGCTTCTCAGGGTGGCTCGTATGATAATCTTTATCCGTTGTCAGTTTAGTTACTCATTGTTGCTTTTGGCGTCAATAAGCTTTTAATTTTAACTCTGTTTAAAGCTTAACTTGTCAAATTTCAAAACTTAAAATCGCTTTAAGTTTCTCACCCTTATCGGGCTCCCTCCGTTTTGGGACTGCAAAGGTAGAAACCTTTTTCTTATCTCCAAAATTTTATTTTTTATTTTTCCCGGCTTTTATTTCAAGGTCGCATGATTGCTTCCTGAAAATATTATGATCGCCGTGTCAATGAACAAACCCGCATTACTTCGTTTGCGGGCTGCAAAGGTAGGCAACATTTTAGTTTCTGCAAATGGTTTGTGTAATAATTACACACTTTATCAGTAAGACGCTGCAAATCAGCAACAAAAAATATCACTGCAACGCAAACAAATGCAGGCATACACTTTCTGGCGGCTGCCGGCGTTAAAGAATGTTAAATAAATAGGCGTTATTATAAGCCTATATATCTTAGCAATCAATAAAAAATTGACGTATTTATATTAATCAGTTATCTTTGCAGGATGTTTAAAAAACAAAGCACTGTCTTTTTGAGCTTGTTAGCCGCCTTTATAATCACTATAGGCAGCTGTAAAAGCAGTTTCGAAAAACTAAAAGCCAGTAATGACGTAGCTAAGAAATACCAGGAAGCGGTTAAATACTATAATAAGAAAGACTACTCTAAAGCACTTGTATTATTTGAAGACCTTACCCCGCGTTATAAAGGCCGCGAAGGGGCAGAGGATCTCTTTTACTATTATGCTTACGCGAACTATAAATTAAAGGATTACACTTCTGCACGTTACCACTTTAAAAACTTTGCAGAAACATACCCAACAAGCCCGAGAGCAGAAGAGTGCCGTTTTATGTCGGCATATTGCTTTTACCTTGATTCGCCTATCTATTCTTTAGACCAGGACAATACACAAAAGGCTATCGAATCGCTGCAGTTATTTATTAACTTATATCCTAAGAGCGACCGTGTTGCCGAAGCTTCTAAATTGATAGAGAACCTGCGTTTTAAGTTAGAAGAGAAAGCTTACGCCAACGCAAAATTGTATTTGACCATCAGCGATTATCAATCGGCTGTTATTGCTTTCGGAAATGCTTTACGCGATTATCCGGATACCAAGTTTGCCGAGGAAATGGATTACCTGACCATTGAGGCACAGTATAAATATGCCGAGCATAGCCTTGAATACAAACAAGAAGAACGGTTTGGCCAGGCAATACAATTTGCAGACCAGTTTACAGAGAAGTACCCGCAAAGCAAATATGTTCGTAGCGCTAACGATTATAAGAAAGACAGCCAGCAAGCAATAGACCGTGCCAAACGCCTTATTGCAGCTGCCGTTACCGACCCTAAGCTGGCAAAAAAAATAGCAAGCAAAGACACTACAAAAACACAACCCCCTTCTGAAAAAGGGAACGGCAACGAAAAAATGCCATAATATTAACGTTTAACAACAAAGATATGAGCACACCAAATAGCAAGCACACCGTAGCAGGCAGCACCGTTACCCGCGACCTGCGCGACCTTGACAGATCAACAGACAACATTTATGAGTCTATAGTGATCATGTCTAAAAGGGCAAACCAAATATCAAACAACATTAAAGAAGAACTTCACCAGAAACTGTCTGAGTTTGCATCTGCAAATGACAACCTGGAAGAAGTTTTTGAAAACCGCGAGCAGATAGAAATATCTAAGCATTACGAAAAAATGCCGAAACCAACATTGGTTGCCATTAATGAATTTTTAGAGGAAAAGGTGTACTACCGCAACCCGCAAAAAGACGCGTTAAACGAAGGCTTATAATCGCCTTACTTTTTGAAAATTAAGCCCTGTTCATGATGAGTGGATGGGGCTTTATTGTAGCGCCTCACCTCATCCCCTCTAAAGGAGAGGGAGTTCGAAAAACATTTGTTATTCAGTCCCGATAGCTATCGGGAGATGCGAATCCCGCACGTGCGGGATTATTCAGCATTTTCGCTTCGCCTAAACATTCCGCTGGAGAGGCGCTTTAAGAAACATGCGGTTTAATTCCCCTCTTGAAAGGGGTTGGAGTGTTATACAGGGCGTTACCTTTCTCCTAATGGTCATCGGGATGGCCCGGGCTGGACCTGTACTGAGCCAACCAAAGTATTCCAACTGCTAGTGCTGCTGGCGCGGCACTGCTGGGTTCCATCGCTATCCCTAACGCAAGCAATTGCCTAACGCGCTTTTTCTATATCTTAGCAACATAAATGCTAAAGGGTAAAAAAGTACTGTTGGGTGTTTGCGCAAGCATAGCGGCTTACAAGGCGGCTTTGATTGTACGCTCGCTGATAAAGGAAGGAGCGGAGGTGCAGGTTGTAATGACTCCCGCTGCCAAAGAATTTATCACGCCGCTAACTTTGGCAACCTTATCTAAAAGTCCTGTCCCGATAGATTACTTTAATAAGGAAAGCGGCGAGTGGAACAACCATGTAGAATTGGGCTTGTGGGCTGATATAATGCTTATTGCTCCCGCCAGTGCCAATACAATAGCCAAACTGGCCGGCGGCATTTGCGATAACTTGCTGACGGCTGTTTACCTTTCGGCACGATGCCCGGTATATTTTGCGCCCGCGATGGACTTGGATATGTGGGCGCATCCGTCAACACAACAAAACATTAAAACGCTTCAATCCGCGGGTAACATTCTCATCGCGCCCGAGAGCGGAGAATTGGCCAGCGGCCTGCATGGCGACGGACGCCTTGCCGAACCGGAGCACATAGTCTCATTTTTGAATGAAGCTGTTCGAAGCAAACTAAAACTGAATGGTTACAAAGTTTTGGTTACTGCGGGCCCAACATACGAAGCTATAGACCCCGTGCGTTTTATAGGCAATCATTCATCAGGGAAAATGGGGTTTGCTATTGCCGAAGAACTGGCGCAATTGGGCGCCGATGTAACTTTGATCAGCGGCCCAACTGCTTTAACAACGGAATACAAAAACATTAAACGCATTAACGTTACGTCCGCTCAGGAGATGCTGACAGTGTGTACAGATAACTTTGCCAAAGCTGATGCCTGTATCATGTCCGCCGCGGTGGCCGATTATACGCCTGCATCGCCATCGGCGCAAAAGATTAAAAAGAAAGATGCGGAATTGAATATAGCGCTGAAGCCCACTGTAGATATCATCAAGAAATTAGGTCAGCTAAAAAAAGACGGCCAGGTTTTGGTTGGCTTTGCGCTGGAAACAAATGATGAAGAGCAAAATGCCATCTCAAAATTGCAAAATAAGAATATGGACATGATCGTGCTCAACTCGCTGAACAATGCAGGCGCCGGTTTTGCAACCGATACAAATAAGGTAACCATCATTGATAAGTCGCTGCAGAAAACGGTTTATCCTTTAAAGAGCAAAACCGACACCGCTAAAGATATTTGTGCTAAATTGATAGAACTAATACAAGCATGAGAAAACTGCTTACCCTTTTTGTTTTTACTTTGTTGGCTTACAAGGCCGGGGCGCAAGACCTTAATGCGCGCGTACAGGTTTTGGCACCAAAGGTCGCCACCACTAACCGCCGGATATTTTCATCGCTCGAAACGGCAATGCGTGAGTTTTTAGCGGGCCGTAAATGGAGCGTAGATCAGTTTGCTAATAATGAGAAGATAGACTGCAACTTTTTGCTCAACGTAACCTCTTGGGATGGCGCAAGCAATTTCACAGGTGAGCTACAGGTGCAATCGTCGAGACCTGTTTTTAACTCATCTTATACCAGCACGATATTTACTATCAATGATAAAGACGTAGACTTTACTTACACCGAAGGCCAAACCATTGATTACAGTAATCAGAACTTTCAGAGTAACTTAAGCTCTATCATGGCCTATTATGCTTATATTATTTTAGGGTTTGATTATGACAGCTTTTCCCGCTATGGC
Source organism: Mucilaginibacter ginkgonis (assembly GCF_009754905.2). Taxonomy (NCBI): domain Bacteria; kingdom Pseudomonadati; phylum Bacteroidota; class Sphingobacteriia; order Sphingobacteriales; family Sphingobacteriaceae; genus Mucilaginibacter; species Mucilaginibacter ginkgonis. The sequence goes on from NZ_CP066775.1 coordinate 2,973,589, forward strand.
GGCACTCCTTATTTTGCCAATGCGCAAACCGTAGTTATTAACGCGCAAACCTCAGCTTATAAAGGATGGAAAGCCTTTGATAATAACTTTAACCGTTACTGGCTATCAGAAAACCTGGGTAATAAAACCTACATTCCGCTGCGTAACTTTATTTATGAGTATCACCGCAATGGTTTGGATTTGATGGCCGACAATCCATCCGTCGCCCGGAAAAACATCTTAAACCAATTACCGATACTGACACAGTTAGATCGCCAGCGGTTAGGGGCAACCTTACCAACATTATTTTTCACCGCCAAGTCGGACGAGTTAGTAAACATCTTTAGCGCATCGTCGCCGCAGGAAAAAGCCGGCGTGTACAATCTATTGTTGCAGGCAGACCCGTCCAATGGGCCGAAATACGCCCGTCTTCAGAAAAATTAGTGCAGATCTATTAATTACAGTTCTTCTGTTTTCTCTCTTTTTAAGGGCAATCGTTTACCATAAGTTAACTGGCGCCATATCCATTCTACGGGGCCATAATTAAAGTGCTTTAGCCACAAAATGCTCAATGGTATTTGGATCGCAAAAACTGAAATAGCAATAGCAATATAAATCCAATATGGCTGAGTGTTGAATAAGCCAAACCCAACATTTAAGAATATGAAAACTGCTATTATATTTTGTGTCATATAGTTGGTTAGAGTCATTTTACCCACAGCCTGCATGCCTGCAAAAAAACCGCGCAATCTATTATTGATGTATAACCAACAAATACCGGACAGGATCACGATCATGGTAGCAAAAACGGCCCAGTAACGGGGCTTAAAATATTTAAATACCGGCCGATTATTGTTTATTACGACCAGGATAATCAAGTTAATCAAGGTCGCAGCGGCCAAGCTGATCCAAAAGGTTTGCTTTATTGGTTTTTTAAATTCCGGCAGTCGGCTGAAGAGATTTATGCGCTGTGCGCTAAACCCAAACAGCATACACGCAAACATCATCACATGTACTGTGATCGCATAGCCCGGCAGCAATACTTCAAGATACCAGGTGCCTAACAAGTTCATTTTAAACATGTCTGCCCAATTGTGGCTGTAGTATAAGGGCAGCACATGTTTAAGTCCTGCGCCGTAATAATCAGATGGAAATTGGTTAGCTACAAAAACGCCAACTAAAGGAATGGATATAAGTAAAACCAAGCCGCTGTAAAAAGCAGTTTTTGCTGATGCTTTATAAAAAAGTAGTAATAATAATCCAAGTACGGCGTAGTCCTTTAGAATATCACCGAACCAAAAAGCAGAGTTCACAAATGCAATAACCAGCAGCCAAAACATACGCTTAATAAAGAACGCCACAGGGCTTTTTCCTTTAGCCGTTACGTTGGCTATTACTACCGCAAACCCGTAACCAAACAGCACGCTTAGTAATGTCCACGACTTTGCTGCAAACACGTATTGGTCTATCCCCTCTAAAATAGTTGAAGCAACATCGGGCTTTATCTTCACTTCTTTGCCCATAAAGCTGTAGTCGGTGTAGTTACCCAACACAACTCCCAATATCGCCCAGCCTCTAAGTATATCTATAATGGCCACCCGGTTAGACGAGCGGATAGGCGCTGCTGCTTGTTCTTTCATAATCTTTTCATGAAGATTGTACGTTGTATATGAGATCGGTAAGCCTTTCTTTAACCATTGTCCTGACATTGCACTTTTAAAGAAAAGAATTTTTTTTCAAAAAACTCTTGCAAATACGAAAGTTGTCGTAGATATTTGTACGAAGAAATTCGTATATAATGAAATCCGACATAAAACCTACTGAAAGCGAACTGGAGATCTTAAACATCCTTTGGGAAAAAGGAGAAGCTACCGTTCGCGAAGTACACGAAGAATTGACCAAGACCAAAGAGTCGGGTTACACTACCACGCTTAAGCTAATGCAAATCATGCATGAAAAGAATTTGTTAGAGCGCAACGCTTCGGTAAAAACGCACGTCTATTGGGCATTGGTTAGTCGGAAAGACGCACAGAAGACAGCATTGGATAAGATCATCAATACGGTGTTTACAGGCTCTACCGCAGATCTGGTAATACAGGCATTAGGCCAGCATCGTGCTTCTGCCGACGAACTGGATGCCATACGCAAGTACCTTGACCAATTTGAAAACCCTAATAAATAAAATATATGGAAACGTTATTGCACAACCTAAGTGAAGTTTTCGCGGTAAGCATAATCCACTCACTATGGCAATGCCTGCTTATCTGGCTGGTAGTGCGCATAATATTATCAGGTGCTATCAACTTTTCGGCAGCAGTAAAACATAACATTAGTGTAGCTGCGCTTTATTACGCGACGTTGTGGTTTGTTTACACGTTGTTCGATCAGGCGTCGCATTACAACTGGGTCATTAGCCACTCAACCAATTTTACAACCCAGCCGCACTTACCGCTTATTACTACATTAAAGCATCTGGCCAGCGCCGGCGACAGGTATGAGATCACCATTGACAAATATCTGCCATACATCACAACTGCATATGCCTTGGGTGTAACGTTCCATTCTTTAAGATTGGCATCAGCATGGATACAGCTTAAGCAGCTTAAACAAAGCATCACCAGTAACATCAGGCTGCAAGCCGTGGTCGAGAAGCTGTCAAAAGAGATCCACCTGAAGAAAAAAGTACTGGCCGGATTGTCAGAACGGATAGATGTGCCTTGTGTAGCCGGATATATCAAACCCATGATCATGCTGCCAATATCTATGACCACTTACCTGTCTGCTAAAGAAGTGGAAGCCATCTTGCTGCACGAACTATCGCATGTAAAACGTAGTGACTACCTGGTGAATGCCCTACAGCAGATCATGTCTGTACTATTCTTCTTTAACCCTTTTGTATACCTAATAAACCGTTTAATAGACCATTACCGCGAGGACGCTTGCGACGATATGGTTGTAGCCCAAACCAGCGAACCTTTGGTTTATGCGCAGGCTCTTTTGAAAATAGAGCAGAACACAACTGTCCACTTACCACTGGCCCTCGCCGCAACAGGCAAAAAGTATCATTTATTAACCCGCATTGAAAGAATCATGAAAACCAAAAAACCAATTACCAACATGCGCCACTTAATGGCTGCGGTTGCTATACTTATCGCATCGTCACTTAGTGTTGCCTGGTTTAACCCGGCTATTGGCAACGGCAAACTGTCTGTAAAGTCAATTAAGCCGGCTATTAGAGCCATGTTCGCTTCCGCGGATACTACACCCGTAGTACCTAAGCCGCCAAAGATCAATAAACATTTGCCAAAGCCACCTAAACCGCCAAAGGGCCCGCGCACCTCGTGGAATTATAATGGCGGTGATTACTACGACAACGGTTTCCGCGACCCAAAATTAGAAGCTATGGGTAAAGAAATGGAAACCTATGGCAAGGAAATGGAAGCCCATTTTAACAGCTCCGAATACAAAAAAATGCAAAGCGACATGGAGAGATCGGGCAAGTACATGGAAGATTATTATAATAACCCATCGTACAAGAAAATGCAGCAGGACATGGAAGCCTACGGCAAAAAGATGGAAGAGTATTATAACAGCACCGCCTACAAAAAAACGCAAAGCCGCATGGAAGAGATAGGCAAGCAGATGGAAGCCTACTATAATTCCCCGGCAATGAAAAAAGCCAATGCCGACATGGAGCGCGTGGGCAAAGAATACGCTGCTGCCTTTAACGACAATGGCCAGGGCGAAAAGCTTGGTAAGCAGATGGAAGAGGCGGGCAAAAAGATGAGTGCTTACTATGAAAGCGCCGAGTTTAAAAAGCTAAATGCCGAACTGGAAAAGAAATATGGTATTCCTGAAAACCACAATTACCGTGATGACAAAGATGGCAAGTATCGCCAGTATGAAGAGGAGCTCAAGCAACATACGCCTGCTGAGGTTAGGGATGCCCAGGAGCAGATGAAAAAGTTAGGTAATGAGATGCGTAATCTTTATAATTCTCCAGATCGGAAAGCTAAATCTGCTTTGATGCGCGCCATGGGCGACAGCATGCGTTTGGCTTATAATAACCCGAAGATTAAAGATCTGCAAATTGAGATGAAAAACCTAGGCCAGCAAATGCGCCTGAATAATGATAATCCTGAAATGAAGCAAATGCGCGATAACATGCGCAACTTGGGCGATCAGATGCGTAACTACAATCATGATCCACAAATAAAAGCTGCCGAGGAACAAATGCGCGCTATGGGCGCTAAAATGCGCAACTATAACCAAGACCCGAAGCTGAAAGAATTAAAAGGTAAAATGAAAGAGCTTGGTGCAAAAATGAAGGAATATACGCAAACACCCGAGTTTAAACAGAAAAAAGCAGATTGGGAGAAAACTCATCCTTACGGTATCTCTGCGCAAGATACAACCGGTAAAAATTAAGAGCCATCATAAAGGCCTCCCTACCGAGGAGGTTTGGGTGGAGCTATTAGGCTGAGCCCGTCAGAGGCCTGAATATCGAGTCTTTTTGCCCCTCTCTTTCGGAGAGGGGTTGGGGAGAGGTCGAACCGCTTTGCAGGCTATGGTCTTGAAAAGATTGGGCATAGGTCTTAAAAGTTGTAATTTAGTATCCTCATCACCGGGGATACTTTTTTTATGCTTAAACAGCTCTCTATAAATAACTACGCCTTAATTGACACCCTGCAAATAGAATTTTCTGCCGGACTGAATATCCTTACAGGTGAAACAGGCGCGGGTAAATCCATTATTTTGGGTGCCTTGTCTTTAATACTTGGCCAGCGGGCAGAAAGCCGGTACTTTTTTAATCAGCAAAAAAAATGCATTATCGAGGGGCATTTCAGTATTGCCTCGCTGCAGTTGAAAGGTTTTTTTGACGACAGCGACTTAGACTACGAAGATGAGACCATTCTAAGGCGTGAGATTTCTGCTGATGGCAAGTCGCGGGCGTTTATTAACGACTCGCCGGTCAATTTAAATCAATTAAAAGCCCTTGGCGAGAGGCTGATCGACATACATTCCCAGCACGCTACGGCAGAAATTAATGACCCGGCGTTTCAATTAATGGTGGTTGATGCCGTTGCGAAACATGAAAAGCAGATGGCAGATTATCAGTCGCGATACAAGACTTACAGGGCCGACATTAGCCGTTTAAAACAGTTGCAGGCTGACAGTGAAAAAGCAAAAGCTGATCTGGATTATTATCAATTCCAATTTGATGAGTTGGAAAAAGCAAACCTCGACCCCGACGAACAGGAACCGCTGGAACAAGAGCTAAACACCTTAAATAACGCTGAGGAAATAAAGCGCAATCTGCTGAACGCGAGTTTTCTGTTGGAAGACGGTGAGTCTAATGCCTTGGCCATGTTGAAAGAGGCGAGCCAGCAATTGACGTCCCTTGAAAAATTTAATACGGCGATAGCTGAGTTAAAAGAGCGCTTGGGAAGCGTAATCATTGAACTGAAAGATATCTCCGCCGAGGCAGGAAATTTAGAGCAGCAAACCCAAACCAACGAAGTCCGCGCCGAAGAGGTGAACACCCGCCTGAGCATGATCTATAATTTGCAAAAGAAGCACCGGGTAAATACCAACGCAGAATTACTTACGCTGCAGAACGACCTATCCGGTAAAATTGCGCAAGCTATTTTCGGCGACGAGGAAATAGAAAAATTACAGGCTGATATTGCTGCGCAGAAATCGGCACTTGAAGAACTTGCAAAACAGTTAAATAAAGGCCGTTTAAACGCCATCCCGGAAATAGAAACGCAGGTAATGCAGACACTTGCAGAAATGGGTATGGCTTCGGCTCAGCTAAAAGTTAGCATAGCATCCGTTAATGAACTTACTGCTACTGGCACAGATCAAATAAGATTTACATTTACTGCCAATAAGGGCCATGCGCTTTCAGAGATGAGCAAAGTTGCTTCGGGTGGTGAACTGTCACGTTTAATGTTGAGCATTAAGTCGCTTATTGCAAAAAACACCGCTTTGCCTACAATCATATTCGACGAGATAGATACGGGTGTGTCTGGCCAGGTGGCAGACCAGGTTGGCCGTGTAATGGAGCAACTAACGAAAAACCTTCAGGTAATTACCATAACCCACTTGCCGCAAATTGCCAGCAAAGGCGACAGCCATTTCTTTGTTTACAAGGATGATGACAGCGAGACTACCAAAACACGCATCAGGCAGTTAACCAATGACGAACGTGTTACCGAAATAGCCAAGATGTTAAGCGGCGACAAGCCCGGCGAAAGCGCCTTGCAAAATGCGAGGGAACTGCTGGGTGCTTAGTCCATCAGATCACAAAATTCAGCAAAGCGAAAAATACAAATTGGGTAATAAGAAATACCAACGTCAGCCGGTTTTGACTTTGAAACCTAAAGAGTTCAAATATCCCCAAAAACATCGAAGCGACTATAAACCAGCATACGTAATTGAGAATAGGTACTATGCCTTCGTTCCAGTGCCAATAGTTAAATTTTATAGCAATGGGCTCTATTAGTACATCAAGTAATACAAGCAACGCGGCGCCGATTAAAATTCGCAGCAATAAATTTTCCAATTTGGTGCTTAGTACTATACCTGCTGCATAAATAAGCGCGAACCAATTGATACCCATTACAAGGGGGATGCCTGCGACACTGAATCCAAGCGTCGGCCCATAAGCATACTTGCCAAATAATATCTCTGTATGCACACCAATGTACTCGGCAATGTAACCTAGAATAAATAGTATTAATGCTAAGAATAGCACTTTAGACAGCTTGCCGGTATAACTGAAAATCAAGATGCCGAACATCGTCAGCAAATGATAAGGCACTAATGCCAAAAAAATAGGCTGCGTTGTTGGAATGGCAAGGCCCACAAAACCCACCGCATGAATAATGATCACTGCCCTTATCAGGGCAGCATCTAAACCCGCCGACCTTTCCATACATTCGTTTTTGTAAGGTGGCGCTGTATAGCAAGAAACCCTATGTAGGCCATATTAACCATTTGGACAGGATGCAGAAGCATATTGTAATTTTTATCCTGCCCGGCCGCAAACGCGATCATCGACCTGCCAAGCATAATAATGCCACACATGAAAACTATCAGTTGCAGATTAAGCGTCGAAATAATGATCAATGGCCCGCCGATCACCAGCACCAGGTAAATGAGCAAGCCCAAAATGTTATAATTAAAAGCAGCGAGAAAATTTTTGCTGAAGCCATCAATTGCCTCTTTATAACCCGTGTACATGCGGCAGCTGATCAAACCATTAGCCAGCAAAGCTTCGCCTCTGTAACCGGCGGCTTTAACATTTCGCATGATCTCTATATCCTCTACAATTGCTGCCTGCACCTGCTCATGCCATTGGTTTTGGCGGTAGACTTCGGCATCGAAAAGCATAAACTGCCCGCTTGCAGCGGCAAATAGTGGGCTCTTTAAAAAGTAAACAAGCTTTAAAGGCAACAAGTTTAGTAAAGTATAATGCATTAACGGCACCACCAGTTTTTCGCCCCAGGTAAGCATCTCCTGGTCTGTAAACAAACTAAGCAAGGCTAATTTGTTTTGCTGCATGCGGTGCACAGCACTATTGATCAGGCCTTTGTAGATCTGCTCATCTGCGTCTATGAACATCAAATATCTCCCCGTTGCGTCGTGAGCCAGCTGATAGCATGCATAGTTCTTGCCCAGCCAATTTGCAGGCAATGGTTCCCCTTTTATCACCCTGAATTTAGGGTGCTTAGCGGCAAAAGCTTGGCACAAAAAATATGTATCATCAGATGAGTTATCGTCGAGAATCAACACTTCATAGTCCAAGTAGTCCTGGTCCCTTATCGATTCTAAAAGGAAAATGATGTCAGCGGCCTCGTCGCGGGCAGGGATCAGGATGGAAACTTTATCATGATAATGGCGCACCACTCGCCTCAGTTTTGGGTTAGATACAAAATTGAACAGCGTTACGGCAAAGCGCAGGATCAGGAAAAAGAATATAACAGATAAAATGATGACCACTTATATAACTATTTTGCTTTGCCTGTCGCGGACTTCTTTATAAAACGCGTTATACTCCTGTTCCATTCCTTCAAACTTTAAAGCCTTGGCCTTTTTAAGGGCAACGTTTACAGTCGGTTTTTTGTGATGTAATGTTTCCGTGAAGCTTGCCGCATAAACGATTTCAAATTTCCCGGTCACTTTTTCTATGATCCTTGACAGCCCTTTACTAAACACAACGCTATCAGCAAAGTTGGAGTATATTTTGCCCTGCGGGAATAACAACACCAAATTAGCCGGGTTTGTCAGCAACTCGGCAGTATAATCCAAAGAAGTGATCATATCCCTAGTGCCTTTGTTAACTGTATAAGCGCCCAAATATTTCATAAAAGCATACTTGCGCGCTGTCGTCTCGATGATCATTACATGCGCCTTTTTCTTAAAAAGTTTTTTATTGATATAAAAAGCAATAAAGCCGTCCCACCAACTATAATGATTTGCCAGCAACAGAACCGACTTATCCCGACTAACCTCAATACTGTTAACGTTGATCTTTTGAAAATCGCGACTAAGAATAAAGCTGATGTAACGTTCGAAAAATGTTGAGATAAAAATATTTCGGGCGGGTTTGATCATGGTTGCGACAACGCAAAATACAAAATCAGGCCGGATCGGGCACCCAGTCACTCACAATTTTAGCCGACAGCAGCGCAAGCGGAATGCCACCGCCGGGATGCACGCTGCCGCCGCAGAAAAATAAATTTTTCAGTTTCGATGATCGATTGGCATGGCGCAAAAACGCGGCAAACTTACTGTTGGAGCTGCTGCCGTAAATGGAACCTTGATATGACGATGTTCTGCCCTCAATACTTCGCGGGTCGAGTACAGATTCGCAAGTGATCAAGGCGCCAATATCTCGTTTGAGTACTGCCGACAATTTCTTGATGATATCCGCGCGGGCTTTAGTTATCAAAGCGTCCCAATCCTGGCCAATGTTTGCCGGAACGTTGATCATCACAAACCAGTTTTCATGTCCAAGTGGCGCGTCATCAGGTTTGCATTTGCTGCTGATGTTTACGTAAACTGTGGGGTCATCACTAATGGTCTTGTTTTCCCAGATGTGTTGAAACTCTGTATTATAATCAGCGCTAAAGAAAATATTATGCAGATCCAGCTGCACAAATTGTTTATTAATACCCCAGTAAAATATCAACGCGGAGCTGCTGCGCTCTTGTTGCAGGATCTTTTTCGGAGCAAGTTCCGGCCTTTTTTTTAGCAGTTTGTTGTAGGTAAACCAAACATCAGAATTGCTTACGATCACATCGGCGTTACGAGTGATCGAGTTAACGATTACGCCCGTTACTTTTTGGCCTTTCGTAGTAATTTCCTCAACAGGCGAGTTATAGTTCATCTTTACGCCGATCGACTCAGCCAGGGAGACAAGAGAATCCGTTATTGATCGCATCCCGCCTTCTGGAAACCATGCACCCAAACCATTTTCTAAATGCGGAATCACATTTAACGTAGCCGGCGCCTGGTATGGGTTAGAGCCATTGTAGGTTGCATACCTGTCGAAGAACTGCACCACACGCGCATCGCTGAATGCAGTTTCATTTGCCTCGTGCATAGTCCGCATGGGATCAATCTTAAACAGATCTGAGAAAGAAGCAAAGGCATCCCGGTTAAAGTAAGTGCTAAGGCGATGAAGCGAGCGTTCTAAGAAGATGCCGTGTGTAGCATTATAAATTTTACGGCTGTTATCTAGAAATGTGTTAATCGAGACAGCAGGTTCATTAGTTTTCTTTTCAAACTCATCGGCCGTTTTTTGTTGATCAGCATGCTGGATCAAATTTGTACCGTCGGCAAAGAAATAATTGCAGATAATGTCTAACCGTGAGAAGTTAAAATGTGCCCGTGGATCTTTACCGGCCAATGCAAATAGCTCGTCGACATATTGCGGCATGGTGAATAAGCTGGGGCCAGCATCAAAAAAATATCCGTCTTTTTCAAACCAGGTAAGTTTGCCGCCGGCATAGCTATTGGCTTCAAAAACTTCCACTGCATAACCTTTAACGGCCAATCTTATCGCAACACCAATTCCGCCAATACCGGCGCCAATAACTATTGCTTTCTTTTTTGGCATCAACACACAAAAACTTCAAAACCCTCACTCCGAAAAAAACTACTTAATAAATTATCAGAAGTTATAACCACGTCAATAATCGGCTTTACTAATAAAGATGAGCAAAGCTGTAACGCGTCAAGTGATCTTAAACCCCTCTGGCCATATCTTGAAAAAAGCTGTGATGTTAGTTGGCTTATGCCGGCGCTTATCGGGACAATTTGAAACTTGTCAATATCTGTTCGGAAACAATCTTCAAGAACCTGCAATGTATTCAAATCAATTTCTTTGGTTCTCAGCTTTTTATATAACGTCGAAGTAAATTCAATAGGCGTGATTGCCGATATAAAAAAATTTAAAGATTGAACTGCTTCCAGGTACTTAAGCAGTTCATCGCTTCCAGATTCTTCGTGATAAAGCTTAAATAAAGACGAGGTGTCAATGTATATATTCACAATTCGTTTCTGCGCTCCTCAATCACTGCCGCCGAAAAAATTGCGGAAACATTTTTCAGACTATTACGCGACCTTGAAAAAGAATAGGAAGACAGTTGCTCATCATCCGATGGCTCATCTAAAAAAGTAACGATAACTTTTTGGGGGCCGGACGATGCTATCTTTTCTTCGAAGATGATATCTCCATGATTATATACCCCTTTTAACTGTACCATACTCAAAAATAACAAATCATTTTTGTTAAAGTGTAAACGATGTTTAATCCAGCTCGTGCACGCCCTCTGCTATCTCTTCGATCATTTTGCTGTTGAAGGCATTTAGATCAGACGGTCGGCGACTGGTCACCAAGCCGTTATCTACAACAACTTCTTCATCTACCCAATTCGCGCCGGCATTCTTCAAATCGGTTTGCAGGGATGGAAACGATGTTAAGGTTTTGCCGCTAATCATGCCTGTCTCTATCAGCATTTGTGGCCCGTGGCAAATGGCGGCAACTGGTTTGCCTTCTTCCAAAAAGGTAGATACAAATGAAACCGCTTCTTTATTCTGGCGTAGCTTATCCGGGTTTAACACGCCGCCTGGTAAAACCAACGCGTCATAATCGTCTGTGTTGGCCTTGCTCAACTCAATATCAACATCAATCTCGATTCCCCAATTGTCTTTGTTCCAAGCTTTGATCTTTCCGCTTTTAGGCGAGATCACATGCACGGTTGCACCCGCTTCTTCGAGCGCTTCTTTAGGCTCGGTAAGTTCTACTTGTTCAAAACCTTCTTCTGTAAGAATCGCGATTACTTTGTTATTAAGCTGTCCCATAAAAATGTTAATATACAAAGCAACATCAACACCGGGCTTAAGGTTTCGGGCTGCTTAACTTTTTATTGCATCAAGGGCGTAATTAATGAAATTACTGGTGAGGCCATAATCTTCTGTGCCTTTACGACGGATAAAATAAAAATCGCGCGTGATCTTTAGCCCCTCTATAGGCACTTCTACCAAATCGCCTTCTGCAAGTTGCCTTACAATTGATGGTCGCGGCATAAAACCAAGGCAATGGTCGGCCAGCAAGAAATTTTTTAAGGCTTCGGTACCACCCAGCCTTATTTTTACTGTAAGGTCGGCAGGGGAAATGTTTAATGCCGCCAATGATTTAAGCAAACTATTAAGTGTGCCCGAGCCTCTTTCGCGAAGTGCAACGGGCGTTTTTTGCAGCTGTTTAAGCGACAGCTTTTTACCTGCCAACGGACTTTTAGCGGAACATACCGGTATAACCTCGTCGCTCATGAACGGTTTGTAAGCTATGGTAGTTAGCTTGCTGTCTACCTCTATAATTCCAACGTCTACTTCGTGGCTTAACAGGGCATTTTGTATATATTCCGAATTGCGGTTCACGAGCAAAACATCTACATTTTGATATTCTTGCTGAAAGCCCGATAGTATAGATGGCAGTACATAAAGTGCTACGGTTGTACTGGCACCCAAACGCAGATGCCCATGTGCCTGCGAGATATTGTTAAGCACAGAAAGATCGTATTCTATCTTGCGCTCAATCTCTACAGCCTGCAACAAGTGGTCATATAATTTTTTGCCCGCCTCTGTTAAAATGATGCTATTGCCTTTACGTTCGAACAACGGAAGTTTGTACTGGTCTTCCATTGACTTGATGTGCTTGCTGATAGCCGGCTGGGTAATAAAAAGCACCTGTGCCGCCTTAGAAAAACTTAAGTTGGTAGCAACTTCCAGAAATACCCGGTGGCTAAAGGAGATCATTTTCGACTAAGATAATTTAAATACTCCAACTTGTCATGTCGACCCTTCGATAAGCTCAGGGTAACACCGGCACTAAAGTAATTAAGTATCCTAATAGCGACGAGCAAATAAAAAAGCCCCGCTATAGCAGGGCCTATATTTTAAATTCGAAATCGAACATTCGAAATTCGAAATAAAAACTACGCTTCCTGCGCTACACCTATCAGGTGGTTAGCAACCAGGTATTCTGCGATCTGCACGGCATTGGTAGCAGCACCTTTACGCAGGTTGTCAGATACTATCCAGCAGTTTAACGTATTGGGCTGGGTTTCGTCGCGGCGGATGCGGCCCACAAAAACTTCGTCCTTCTCGTGTGCTTCAAGCGGGGTTGGGTATTGCAGGTTAGCTACATCGTCCACCACAATCACGCCCGGCGCTTTGCTTAATATTTCACGTACTTCCGCAAGGTCAAAATCATTTGCAAACTCTATGTTAACCGACTCTGAGTGGCCGCCCATTACAGGTATACGCACGGTGGTTGCCGTAACGCGTATGCTGTCATCGCCCATTATCTTTTTGGTTTCCAGCACCATTTTCATTTCTTCTTTGGTGTAGCCGTTATCCTGGAAAACGTCTATATGCGGCAACACGTTCAAATCTATTTTGTAAGGATATGCCATAGGTCCGTCAATCCCTTTCCGCTCGTTCATTAGCTGGTCAACAGCCTTAACGCCTGTACCGGTTACCGATTGGTAGGTGGATACCACAACACGTTTGATCTGATATTTGTCGTGCAGTGGTTTTAAAGCCACTACCATTTGTATGGTAGAACAATTTGGGTTGGCTATGATCTTATCATCAGCGGTCAATACATCAGCATTTACTTCAGGGACTACCAATTTTTTTGTTGGGTCCATACGCCAGGCGGAGGAGTTGTCTATCACCGTAATGCCCGCATCAGCAAACATGGGTGCCTGCTCAAGTGACGTGCTACCACCTGCAGAAAACAGGGCCAGGTCGGGTTTTTGCTTAATCGCATCTCCGGCAGAAACCACCTTATACGGCTTACCCTTATAGGTAACTTCTTTACCTACACTTTTGGCCGATGCTACGGGAATCAATTCTGTTACGGGGAAGTTGCGTTCTGCCAGAACCTGCAACATTTTAGTGCCCACCAAACCGGTAGCACCTACTACAGCGACTTTCATTTTGCGATTAAAATATTTAAAAATTAAACCTGAGTTTCAAATATCGCATTTTTTGGCAAACATGCCGCTTTGCAGGCCGTTTAAACCTTTACAGCACATGGGTAAAGGAATATTTCAAACGCATTTGATGCAAATTTTTACCTTTGTTTTTTAACGCGTTTTGCATGAACGAAAAGATCTTAGTGATTGGAGCTAACGGCCAGATAGGGACAGAACTGGTTTTAGCGCTGCGCAAAAAATACGGTGCAGAACAAGTTGTCGCTTCAGACATTAATAACGCAGGTTATGCTATTCGCCATAGCGGCCCTTATGAGTTCGCCAATGTTTTAGATCAGGATAACCTGCATCATATATTCCAGAAACACCAACCAACGCAGGTTTACTTATTGGCCGCGATCCTATCTGCCGTAGGTGAGCAAAAACCAAAAATGGCGTGGGAGTTAAATATGACGGGGCTTTTAAATGTGCTGGACCTGGCTGTTGAATTTAATGTGGGCCGGGTATTCTGGCCAAGTTCTATCGCGGTGTTTGGGCCTAATTCTCCAAAAGAAAGCACGCCGCAATATTGCGTAATGGACCCAAATACGGTTTATGGTTTCAGCAAACTTGCCGGAGAGCGCTGGTGCGAATATTACTTTAATAAACACGGTGTCGACGTGCGCAGCATCCGTTACCCGGGCCTGATCAGTTGGAAGGCGGCGCCCGGCGGCGGTACAACAGATTACGCGGTACACATATTTCATGAGGCGTTAAAAACCAAAAGCTATAGCAGTTTCTTATCGGCACAAACCGCTTTGCCCATGATGTACATGGACGACGCGATACGCGCCACGCTTACATTGATGGACGCGCCGGCGGAGCAGGTTAAGATAAGGTCAAGTTATAATTTAGCGGGTATCAGTTTCACTCCCGAACAACTTGGTGAAGAGATCAAAAAACATATACCCAATTTTGAATTAAGTTACGTGGATGGCGACCCGAGGCAGACGATTGCAGACAGCTGGCCAAAGACAATAGACGATAGCCGAGCGCAGCAGGACTGGGGCTGGCAGCCGGAATATGATCTGCCGCGAATGGTGGAAGCGATGTTAATAAACTTGGCGAATAGTTAATTATGTGAGTGGTGAGTAGTTGCCAGTTACATAATTAATAAAGCTGCGTTAGGGATAGAAAGGGAAAGCCCGGAATGCTGCTTGAGCAGCATGAGGACTTGTACTGTATAGCCCGACCCTGCGTAGCAGGGGAACGCCAAATAAATTTAGCACAGGTAAAGAATCCCGAAAAAGATTCTTTGCTTCTCCTGATAACAATCGGGACTTAATGACAAATCGGAATAACCGGTGTAATCAATTACATCAGTGTAATTATAAATATGGGAAGAGCATTCGAATTTAGAAAAGAGAGAAAATTTAAGCGCTGGGCCAAAATGGCCGTGCAGTTTACCCGTTTGGGGAAAGAAATTGTAATGGCAGTGAAAGAAGGTGGCGGCCACCCCGAAACCAATTCGCGCCTGCGTACTGCCATGCAAAATGCCAAGGCGGTAAACATGCCTAAAGACCGTGTTGAAGCAGCCATTAAACGCGCAGTAAGCAAAGATTCTTCTAATTATGACGAGATCGTTTATGAAGGTTACGCGCCACATGGCGTTGCTATATTAGTTGAAACCGCTACTGACAATACCAACCGTACAGTAGCTAATGTGCGCAGTTATTTTACCAAAGTAGGCGGAACCTTAGGCAAGACAGGTTCGCTGGATTTTATTTTCAGCCGTAAGTCGGTTTTTACGTTTGATCCGGGCGACCGCGACCTGGAAGAACTGGAGTTTGAACTGATAGACGCCGGATTGGAGGATCTGTTTGTTGAAGCCAATGAAGAGGGTAAAGATGTTGCCGTTATCCATACGGCGTTTGAAGATTTTGGCAAGATGCAAACCGCTTTGGCGGCGTTAGGCATCGAAACCATTTCGGCTAAATTAGAGCGCATTCCGCTTTCTACCGCAGAAGTTACCGAAGAGCAAGCTGCTGACGCTTTAAAACTCATAGATAAATTGGAAGAGGACGACGACGTGCAGGCGGTTTACCATAACATGGCGGAATAAAACCCTCATACCCCCTAAAGGGGATAATAAAAAGCCCTCTCCTTTGAAGAGGGTTGGGTGAGGCTAAACATATGACCTTCGAAGAATTTTTTAAGAAGAAAAAGATAAACCTGCCGCTTTTACAGCAGGCAGAGCCTGCTCTTTTTGAAGAATTTAAGAGCCACTACGCCGCCATGGGCGAAAAAAGCTTCGACCATACCAAGAAGTACTGGTTCAATAAATTACGCAGGCAATACGTTTTACCGCCGGAACCTAAGGTAGAGAAGGTGATCATTGAAAACCCTATCGCGGAGCAAACCATTGTTGAGTCGCTTACCGAGCCCGCTATAGAAAATCCAAAAGTTGGCTTTATACCAAGATTTAAATCTGGGGCTATAACTTCCAAAGCTGCAGAGCAGCCAACCGAGGACGCTAGTGAAGAGCCTAAGGTTGACGAACCGGCAAAGCCGAAAGTTGGTTTCACACCAAGGTTTAAGGCAAGAGTGCCTACTGCTAAACCAACAGAGCAATCAGCCGAAGACGCTAAAGAAGAGCCGAAAGCTGAAGAACCGGCAAAGCCGAAAGTTGGTTTCACAACAAGGTTTAAGGCAGGAGTGACTACTGCAAAACCAACCGAGCAATCAGCCGACGAGGCTAAAGAAGAGCCACAATCTGAAGAACCGGCTAAACCTAAAGTTGGCTTTACGCCGAGGTTTAAAGCGGGGATTACCAGTGCTAAACCGACAGAGCAGTCGCCTCAAGACGCTAGTGAAGAGCCTAAGGTTGACGAACCTGCAAAACCTAAAGTTGGCTTTACGCCGAGGTTTAAACCTCCGCAGAAATAATTTTATTATCAATCTGTCATGCCGAACTTGTTTCGGCATCCCACCTGAAAGAACTCGATTCCCTCTCCGCTTTAAGAAATAAAACTTGAATGACCTTTGAGATGCCGAAACAAGTTCGGCATGACGAGATCATACACTTTGTCATGCTGAGCCTGGCGAAGCATCTTATGCGTTAGGCGTTTGCCAAATAATCCGATAGCTACGGGATTTAAGGCGTTCAAAAATGATAACTATAAGATTATTGTACAGATGCTTCGACAGGCTCAGCATGACACAACAAATAGGGCATTTGAGATGCCGAAACAATTCGGAAAACATTTTTTACAGCACGTCATCGCGAGAAGCGCAGCGATGTGGGAAATACCCAAAATTGCTCACCGCCCTGTAAATTTAGATCGCTTCGTCATTTCATTCCTCGCAATGACGGGTTGTAAGAATAGAGGGGGTAAATTATTTCACCAACGTACCAATATGTTCGCCGTTGGCAATGCGCTCAAAGTTTCCGGGTTTGTTCATATCGAAAACAATGATCGGCAAGTTGTTTTCCTGGCATAATGTAATTGCCGTCATGTCCATTACATTTAGGCCTTTGTCGTAAACTTCCTGGAAAGAGATCTCGTCGTAGCGTGTGGCTGATGGATCTTTTTCCGGATCGGCAGTGTAGATGCCGTCAACACGGGTTCCTTTCAAAACCACATCTGCTTTGATCTCGATAGCACGCAAAGACGCAGCCGTATCTGTAGTAAAATATGGGTTACCTGTGCCGGCACCAAAGATTACTATTTTGCCCGACTCTAAGTGGCTCATAGCCCTGCGGCGAATGTAAGGTTCGCAGATCTGTTCCATTTTTATAGCCGACTGTAGGCGGGTATCTACACCAATACCTTCGAGCGAAGTTTGCAGCGCCATGCAGTTGATCACTGTGGCCAGCATACCCATATAGTCTGCCTGGGCTCGTTCCATGCCCGATTTTTCTGCACTTAAACCTCTGAAAATATTACCACCACCAACAACTATCGCTATTTCAATACCCGCGTCTAACACTTTTTTAATGTCATGCGCATATTGCAAAACGCGGTTATTGTCAATACCATACTGGCGCTCGCCCAACAAAGCTTCGCCACTTAGCTTAAGTAATATTCTTTTGTATTTCATCTAATAAAGGTTTTATGCTTGAAAGTACCGGCCGCCAAACCATGTCCCGGCGACTTCAAAAGTATCATTAAAAATAATTAAATCTGCATCGCAGCCTTCGGCAATTCTGCCTTTGTTAAGGCCGGCCAGTTGCGCTGGGTATAAAGAAGCCATATTGATAGCCTCTGCCAGATCTATATACGCATATTCGACACAGTTTTGTACAGCTTTTAGCATGGTTAAGCTCGAGCCGGACAACGTACCATCGGGCATTACATATTTTCCATCTATCAGGCGGTGTTTGTAAACACCTTCATTAGTTTCGGTAACCGCGTCGGTGATTAAAAACAGCTTATTGCCCAGCTCGCGTTTGGCCAAACGTACCATAGCAAAATCTACATGCATGCCATCGGCCACAATGCTGGTGTACGGCCGCTCCTCGAATATCGCCGGAATGTAGCCCGGCTCACGGTGATGCATTTGCGGCATAGCATTAAACAAGTGGGTAACCGCAGGTATTGGTCTATTTAAAAAAGCTTTTCCTTCGGCATAAGTGGCATTGCTGTGCCCTGAAGAAATGATCACACCGGCGTTATACAGGTAATCTATCACGTCCTGATCCTGTAATTCGGGCGCGATGGTCATCATTTTTATTTCGCCTTCGGCGGACTCTATCCAACGCTTTACTTTTTCAACCGTCGCTTTCTGAATAAACTCGGCCGGGTGGGCGCCAAGCTTCTTAGGGTTAAGAAACGGCCCTTCCAGATGCAAGCCCATAAAAATACCATTGGCCTTGCTGCGATAGGCCTTCGCTGCCGCGATACCTTGCTCAACTATCTCATCGCTATTGGTGGCAATTGTAGCGAAGAAACCGACAGTGCCTTGTGCCAGGTGGTCTCTCTCCATTTGCGCCAACGCCTCTTCACTTGGCGTGCCGCCGAACAACTTTCCACCCGTGCCGTAGATCTGCAGATCAAGCAAGCCGGGCGCCACATAGTTATTATTTAGGTCCACCTTCTCTGCGTCTGCAGGAATGTCGGCTTCGTTGATGATAGCTTTGATAGTCTTACCGTCGAGCACAATGGCTTTCCCAACGGTGATCGCGCCGTCGTCTATCAGTTGCAGGTTATGTAAGTAGGTTTGCATAATTAAGCCTCTTTTTATTCCCCTCTTGAGAGGGGTTGGGGGTGTGTTATACACCTCTCCCTAAATCCCTCTCCCAAGGAGAGGGACTTTTTTATCAGTTTTATCACCCTAAGCTTGTTGAAGGGTCTTATGCGTTAGTGCTTCCTCCAGATAACAACTGGAACAAACGAAACGTTGCAGAAGATTCCTCGCCACACTCGGAATGACAAATGTGAATATTTAAGCAAAAAAAATCCCCTCGTTTTAAAAACGAGGGGATAAATAAATTAAGCTCCTAAAACAACCCGCTTAAATGCGGTAACGGTGAGCCCTTTCTCAACGCCGTTTAGGAACTGAGAAATATTTTTTGAAGGGTCTTTCACAAACTCCTGGTTCAACAAGGTTGAATCTTTGTAAAATTTGTTCAGTTTACCCTGAGCGATCTTTTCTACCATATCCTCTGGTTTACCTTCTGCACGGATCTGCTCTTTGGCAATCGCAATCTCGCGCTCAACAGTGTTGGCATCAACACCGTCTTTATCAACCGCAACGGGGTTCATAGCTGCAATTTGCATAGCAACGTCTTTACCTGCTTCATCAGCACCGGCTACGTTTGCGCTTAATCCTACCAATACCCCTAAACGAAAGTTACCGTGGATGTAAGCGATGATCTTTTCGCCGGTCAATACTTCGTAAGTACTAACAGTGATCTTCTCGCCAATTTTACCTGTCATGTCTAAAACTGCATCAGCAATTTTAACACGGCTGGTTTCTGTATCAACTTCTAACTGGCCTAGCTCTTCTAAAGAAGCCGGTAATTGTTGTACCGCCTCATTAGCTACAGCGTTACCAAAAGCAATAAACTCAGCGTTTTTAGCAACAAAGTCTGTCTCGCAGCTAAGAACAATGATCACACCGTTTTTGCCATCAGCAGAAGTACGTGCAATAACTACACCCTCTTTGCTTTCGCGGTCGCTGCGGCTTGCTGCTACTTTAGCACCTTTTTTTCTTAAAAAGTCGATCGCTGCTTCAAAGTCTCCGTTGGTTTCTGTTAAAGCTTTTTTGCAATCCATCATACCTGCACCTGTTTGCTGGCGTAGTTTGTTTACGTCGGCTGCAGAAATTTGTACTGTTGACATGTTTTTAATTTAGTGAGTGGTGAATTGTGAGTTGTGAATAGTTCAGCAATTCTACACCCGGTTATGTTTTTCTGTTAAGTAAAAAAGTGATGAGTTGTAAAATGGAAAACCACTCACAATTCACCACTCTTAATTCACTAAATATTATTCTTTTGTAGCAGGTTCTGCATCTGCAGATGCAGTTTTACGTGCACGTTTGCCGCCTTCTGCTGTAGCCGCTGCTTCCGGAGCGTCAACTTTAGATTTTGCTGCAACTGCTTCTTTCTCTGCTTCGTCCTCTTTCTCGCGTTTGCGCTCGTCTAAACCTTCTTGTATAGCCTGGATAATAATACCGGTTATTAAAGAGATAGATTTAGTAGCATCGTCATTCGCCGGGATAGGGAAATCGATGTTTGAAGGGTCTGAGTTCGTATCAACCATTGCAAAGGTTGGGATGTTCAGCTTCAAAGATTCTGCAACCGCGATGTGCTCTTTCTTAACGTCTATCAAAAATAACGCAGCAGGTAAGCGGTTAAGATCTGCTATACCACCTAACAAGGTTTCTAACTTCACACGCTCGCGCTGTATCATCAGACGCTCTTTTTTAGAAAGGATGCTGTAAGTACCGTCTTTAGTCAGCTTGTCGATGTTAGACATCTTTTTGATAGACTTGCGTACGGTAGCGAAGTTGGTTAACATACCACCTAACCAACGCTCGGTTACGTAAGGCATATTCACGCTTTTCGCGTAATCGGCAACGATGTCTTTAGCTTGCTTTTTAGTAGCAACGAAAAGCACTTTACGGCCCGATTTTACAATTTGTTTTATAGCCGAAGCGGCTTCTTCTACCTTAGATAAGGTTTTGTTAAGATCTATAATGTGGATACCGTTACGCTCCATAAAAATGTACTGAGACATTTTTGGATCCCATTTGCGGGTAAGGTGACCAAAGTGTACACCTGCATCCAGTAAATCCTGATATGTTGTTCTTGCCATTGTTGTGTCCTCCTTAAATGATTAACGTTTACTGAATTGGAATTTACGACGTGCTTTTCTGCGGCCCGGTTTCTTACGCTCAACCATACGGTCATCACGTGTCATTAAACCTTTAGCGCGTAATGCAGGTTTCTTTTCAGCATCAAGTTCAACAATAGCTTTAGCAATAGCTAAACGAACGGCTTCTGCCTGTCCTTTTACACCACCACCTGCTACGTTTACAACAATGTCGAACTTACCCTCTGAACCCGAAACGAGTAAAGACTGGGTAGCCACATATTGTAAAGGCAAAGTAGGGAAATACTCTTTGTAATCTTTACCGTTAACGGTAAGCGCGCCGTTGCCATCATTTAAGTAGATGCGTGCAACAGCTGTTTTTCTTCTGCCCGAAGTGTTTGTTGTTGGCATTTTTTTTCTCCTTTAAAATAAAAAGTTAAACGGTTTTAGGGCTTTGTGCTGCATGAGGATGCTCGGCGCCTGCATAAACATGCAGATTACCAAATAAGGCACGGCCCAAACGATTTTTAGGTAACATACCGCGTACAGCTTTTTCAACCACACGCTCGGGATGTTTAGCCATTAACTCCTTAGGAGAAATGAAACGCTGACCGCCCGGGTAACCGGTGTAAGAGATGTATTGCTTGGTGGCAAATTTATCTCCGGTCAACTTTACCTTGTCTGCATTGATAACAATAACGTTATCACCACAGTCTACGTTTGGGGTGAACCCTGGCTTGTGCTTACCGCGGATCATCATAGCGATCTTAGTACACAAGCGCCCCAAAATCTCGCCATTTGCGTCAACAACAACCCATTCTTTGTTAACGGTTTTTTTGTTGGCAGAGACAGTTTTGTAACTTAACGTATTCACTTGCTTTTAATTAATTTATAAATACTTTTATTAACCCCGCATTTTTCGGGACTGCAAAGATACAGCTTTTGGGTTAAGTTACAAGTGGTTGGGCAGATTTTTGTAATGCGTTTTACACAACGCTATAAACATATCTCTATTAAAACTTTATTAGGAAAATGGAAAAAAATGAGTTGCACGCATTAGTGGGAAGACAATTTATTATAACTGGTTTTATCCAACAAAAACTGGAAATAGTGAATTACATAAAAGAAGGTTATGATAACAATGCACCTGTATTGATGAATAATAGGTTCTTGCATTTTACAGCTCATAACTTATACAGATCAATAATTGTTGATTTGGGAGCATTATTTAGTGATAAGAAAAACACACATAAGAATAATTTCAATCAGATTATTTCTAATAGCAAATATTCAAATTCACTTAAACGTGAAGCTGTTCTTACAATACGCGATTTAATAGCTTCTCAGAAAGATAATATTGAAGAAATTATAAGGTTACGTGATAAAGAAATTGCCCACTACGACTTTGAAGCAATTCCAGCAACTATAAAGTTTAATTTTGATCGGCTTAAACTTATTAATTGTCTTTTTGAAACTGCTCTCAAAATAATAATGATATGTGGCGAGTCTCCCATAGATAAAGAGAATTCGGTGCATTATTCATTTGATAGATATAACCAATATTTGCGCTCTTTGAAAAGTCTAATCAATTACAAATAACACCTGTTTTGTCTGGGCCTTACCCTCGCTTCGCTTGGGTCATGCCATCCGCTATATCTGCTGCGCAGGATGCCGCTCCTGTCATTAACGCAAACTTTCAGTTTGTTGCCCCCTTAGTTAACTCAAGTAATATTTTCCCCGCCAGCGGGCAGCTTCGGATGAAAGCACGAGCCGCTACTGAGGGTTAGCGTGATGAGGGCCTTGCGAGTGTTTTGCAGCGCAGGGCTTGTGCGGAAAAGAAGCCTTTCGCTGGCTTGGCCTTTTTGGTTCTTTTGTGGCTAAGACAAAAGAACGAAGCCACCGCGGCGAATTAGCGTTGAAACTGAATAGGATTCGTCGCTTTATTTAAAAAATCGAATTTATGCCCTGGTCCAGATTTAAATCTGGACCTCACCATTCCGATAACTATCGGGACTTATCACAAAGGACAAGACAGAGATTGGGGGCGCAATCCTTGCTTCCTTCGCCTCATCTGTTAAGCGTATCGCTGTTTCACCCTGAAACACTTTTATGGCTTTTTAGCCTGTGACTTGTCCTGAAATAAGTTTACAGAAAAGTAGAGGAACAAGATGGACAAATGGAAAGCGGAGCGTATCATACATGAGCGTGAGATCATGGGTAAGAGTTTGCGTACCTTAGCAAAAAAGTACGGCGTATCACCCACAACTATTTCCCGCATAGTGAACAAGGACAAGTTAAACGAAAAGGCATTGAGAAGTTCGAAGAAGACAGTTCTTCCCGATGATGTGTCTTTATTGAAAGCGATGTTACGGACAGAGCAGCTAAAGAATGAGCTGCTGAATAACATCATAGATATAGCAGATAAGGAGCTGGGTACCAACATCAGAAAAAAGTCTGGCACCAGGCAGTCGGAGTAAGCATGCAAAAACGCAGCCGCGGGCTGCGCGAGTTATGCAGACTGCTTGGTTACAGTTCACAAGCCTATTACCAGCATCACCGGTCCACAGAAATGCGGACTTTTAAACAAGAAGAAATCATTCAGCAAGTAATGGCACACCGTCGCCGCCAGCCGCGGCTGGGTGCAAGGAAACTGCTTGAACTGATACGGCCCGGCATAGGGCGGGATGCATTCTTTGAGCTTTTGAGAGAAAACGGCTTGCTGGTGCGCAGGAAAATATACCGTACGCGTACCACCTTTTCCTGCCACCGCTTTAAGAAATACCCCGACCTGACGGGCGGCCTGGTGCCTGCAGCGCCGGGGCGGCTGTGGGTGAGCGATATCACTTACATCCGCGTGGGGCAGGGCTTTGCTTACCTGAGCCTGGTCACGGATGCTTACAGCCGAAAGATCATTGGCTTCTGTCTGAGCCATGATCTTTCTACCGGCAGCTGCCTTACAGCACTTGAAATGGCCTTATCACAAAAGCAACCCGACACCCCGCTGATCCATCATTCGGATCGCGGCACGCAATATTGCAGCGGTACCTATACAGCACTTTTGATCAAAGAAGGCATTGGTATCAGTATGACCCAAAGCGGGAACCCGCGTGATAATGCCATTGCAGAACGTGTAAACGGTATACTTAAACTTGAACTGTTAAATGAGGCTTACAAAAACCTGAGCGGTGCAACACGTGCGGTACGCAGCGCTATAAATACTTACAACAACTTAAGGCCGCACAGCAGTATAGATATGATGACACCACAGGCAGCACACCGGGAATCCGGACCCCTCAGGCGGCGATGGCGAAACTATTATCCCAATCATCAACAAATAACAGAGCAAGTGTAAACCCCTTTAAGGACTAAAATAAAAAGTGTAAATTCAATTCAGTATTAACAATTAAAAGTGTCAACTTTTTTTAGGACAGGTCACTGTTTTTATTGAAACACTGACAAAGTAGTGCTTGCAGGTAAACGCTGCAACGGCCTGATGATCAAGAAAGAGCAAGATCCTGTCAGATACTTAAAAGTAAGGAGCAATTGTTTCAACTGCTTCAGCTGAAACAGTGAAACACCCGTCCGCTGGCTGACGGACCAGCTATTTATCAATTCTCCCAATTCTTAAATCTGATAATCGCGACAATATTCGGGGCTAATTCAAACCCCCTCTCCTTCGGAGAGGGTCGGGGTGAGGCTCCAAATATCACCGCCGCATCATAAAACGCCAGGCTTACTGACAAAGCCACAACCTTGCCTCATTTTTGTACGGGAGGCAATCATGGAATTAAGCAACATTAAGTTAAGCGTTTTAGACCAGTCGCCGGTGCGCAAGGGGGTAACTGCCGAGCAGGCATTGCAGGAAACACTCGAACTGGCCAAACATACCGACCATTTGGGCTACCACCGCTTTTGGGTGGCAGAGCATCATAATATAGACAGCCTAGCCGGCAGCGCGCCCGAAGTATTGATGGCGCACCTGGCAGGGCAAACAAAGAACATCCGCATTGGCAGCGGCGGCGTAATGATGCCAAACCATACAGCACTAAAGGTGGCCGAAAATTTTAAACTGCTGGAGGCACTATTTCCCGGCCGGATAGACCTGGGCATGGGCCGCGCACCTGGCACAGACAGGCTAACGGCTTCTGTACTGGCGCCCAACAATAACTTCAGCGATCAGGATTTTGTAAACCAACTATTCGATCTGCAAGCTTACTTTCACAATACCGCAGAGGCAGGCACTATACAAGAAAAAGTTAAGGCCATACCCATGGCGGCAACCGCGCCCAAACAATGGCTGCTGAGCAGCAGCGGCGGCAGCGTACGCTTCGCCGCGCATTTTGGCACTGGCTTTTCTTTCGCGCACTTCATCAACCCCAATGGCGGCCCAGAAGCGGTAGACCTTTACCGCCGGCACTTTAAGCCATCGGCAGATTTTACAAGTCCGCAAGCCAATGTGGCTATATTCATTTTCGTGTCAGACGACCCGGAAAAAGTTAAACAGCACCAGGCTTTGATGGACTTCAGGTTCCTGTCGCTCGAGCGCGGCCAAGGACTGTCGCCGGTTGGCTATGCAGATATAAAAGACGAGGTATACACCGATGCCGAATTAGAGCGAATTGCCTATAACCGCAAACGCATTATAGCAGGCAACAGCCGGTCAGTAAAAGAGCAGATCACCAGGTTGGTCAACAATTACCAGGTAGATGAGGTAATCGCCATTACCATTGCCGAAGAATTTGACGACAGGCTGCAGTCTTATACGCTGTTAAAAGAAGTATTCAAAGAGACCGAAAATGTTGCGCAAGTTGCGGAGTAATATCCGGGACCGGCACAGTCTATTATTACATATTTCGCTTTCATTAGTCGGTAACCGACAAAGAGGGGTGGCCTCGGCAGAAAAGGCGGGCCAGCGTTGGGGTGAATGTCGTTTTAGCTTTTTCGGGCCGTAACCGAAAAAGCGTTAAGAAACGGCAGAGCGGGCTGAAGCGTTTTTTCTGCCTTGATTTTTTGGGTACTTTTTTATCTAAGAAAAAAGTACCGAGTCCAGCGGCGAATGAGTGCTACCCATTCTCTACCGCAGAGAAGATTTCTAAAACGATATTCCAGCGGTGTTTTGCGTCGGGTTGCCAGATGCGTACATAATTATAATTACTTACGATATTGCCTTTTTTGATACGTGCACGGCCATAGCTATAAGCCAGGTCGCCGCTAACGGCGCGTCCGGCATTGGTAGTTTCGGCAGTGATGCTAACCCCCTCGTTATCAATAAACTTCATCACCTTATCTATACCCACCATCGGCTGAAAGCCGGGGAAATAAAAATGGCCTTCCGGACTGAAGAATTCTTTATAAGTACCTAAACCTGATATTTCCAGGGTATGGTTAACGGTCTTATCCGTATTCAGGATGATCGATTTGCCTAAGAAGGGGTCCTTGCTGGCGATCTTGCTGACCGGTTCAGGGTCTTGAATATCACTTACCGGGGTAGTCTCTGCTTCGGGGTGCTGGATGCCCAGATCGATCAGCAGTTTCAGCTTATTGTTAGCATCGGCGCGCCAAACAGAAACGTAATCGCCGTATACCTTATCATCGTCTTCGGTGCTGTTGGTATAAACGTAAGACCCTGCAGTAAATGCTAAACCACCATCGGCAGATATACGCGCAAAGTTTGGCGACCAGGTAAGCTTGCCCGGCTGGGCGTTTACGGTGCTGTAAAAGTCAGATATTTTAACTGCATCGGGTTTAAATACAATGCCTTCCGGATCGGCAACGGCTAAGAAGCCCGATTTAATTCCTTTTTTAGCAACAAGTTTATCGAAAGACTCTTCGGCAGTTATAACGGTCTGTACTTTGGCTGTCTGGGCATAGCTGGTAACCGATCCCAAACCGCAAAGCAACAAGACTATAGCAGATTTATTAATTTTCATTTCAGGTGATAGATGTCAGTTGCGAAATAACGATTGAATTTACAATTATACAAAACTCAATAACATAAAATCTTTTCTTTTATTGTTGATGGTTGCCGCACAGGCATTTACACTCTCGGCTATTTTGGATAAATTGCTGCTCTTTCAACCTAATTAACAGATCATGAAAAAACTTCTACTTCCGCTGGCGTTAGTTCTCGGCCAGGCGGCTTTCGCTCAAAAAACATATATCCACTGTGGTAGACTGATAGATGGCATTGCCAACGCGGCACAACAGGAAATGACGATTGTAGTTGATGGCAGCAAAATTTCCGCAATTCAAAAAGGGTACACCAACGGCACAGCGGGCGACCGCGTTATCGAGTTAAAAGATAAAACTGTAATGCCCGGCCTGATAGATTGCCACGTACACCTGGAAAGTCAGGGCAGTAAAACCTCCGCTATAGATCGTTTCCGTTTAACAGATGCAGATGTTGCCTACAAAGCCGAAGGTTATGCTAAAACCACGCTTATGGCAGGTTTTACTACCGTGCGCGATTGCGGTGGCAGCGGGGTGAACATCAGTTTACGCAAGGCAATTGCCCAGGGAATGGTAGACGGTCCGCGGATTTATACCGCAGGCAGGGCCATATCTGCAAGCGGCGGCCACATGGACGATTCTGACGGTTTCCGTGATGATGTTTTTGAGCACCGCCCCGGGCCGGATGAGGGCATTGCCGATGGAAAAGATGAACTTGTAAAAGCGGTGCGCTTGCAATTTAAGCGCGGGTCTAACCTGATTAAGATCGCCTCGACAGGCGGGGTGTTAGACCTGAGCGAAGATGGCGCCGGGGCGCAATTCACCGTAGAAGAAATTAAAGCCGTAGTGGAGACCGCAAAAGATTATGGTATGCGGGTGGCCTGCCACGCGCATGGTGCCGAGGGTATCCGTCGGGCCATACTAGGCGGCGTTACCTCTATTGAGCACGGCACTTTTATGGACGACGAAGACATGTCGCTGGCGAAAAAGGCGGGCACTTATTATGTGCCGACTATTATAGCCGGACGCTCTGTTGTCGACTCGGCCAAGATCAAAGGTTTCTTTCCGCCGGTTATAGCGCGAAAGGCCATGGAAGTTGGGCCGCAAATACAAAAAACCTTTGGCAAGGCTTATAAATATGGGGTTAAGATCGCTTTCGGTACAGATGCGGGGGTATACGCGCATGGAAAAAATTGGATGGAGTTTGGCTACATGGTAGAAGCAGGTATGCCGCCAATGGACGCGATCAAGTCCGCTACCAAAAGCGCCGCCGATCTGTTAGGCATAACCGCGGTCACCGGCAGTGTTTCAGTTGGCAAGTTCGCGGATATTGTAGCGATTGACGGCGATCCGTTGACCGACATTAGCGCTATGGGCAAAATGGCATTTGTGATGAAAGAAGGCAAAGTTTATAAAGGCCAACGATAAGCTGACCGGTGTACAAGCTGTTAGAGTTATTTCTCCAACAGATTATTGAGTTGCGCGTATTGCAGTAACATAATGGTTTTGGCATCGCATATCTCGCCTGCGGCGACCATTCGCAATGCGGCGTCAAATTGCATTTCAAGCACTTCGATGTTTTCTTCCTCGTGCGAAACCCCGCCACCATCGCTCACTCTCATATGCGGTTTATATTCGGCGATGAAAAAGTGCAGTATCTCTGTGACAGACCCGGGCGACATATAAGCCTGAAAGATCTTTGTCACATTATTTATCCTGAAACCGGTTTCCTCTTCTGTTTCCCGCTTTATACAATCTTCGGGATTGTCATGGTCTAATAAACCGGCGCAGCATTCAATGAGGTAACCGCTTTCGTTGCCATTGATATACGTCGGCAGCCTGAACTGCTTTGTCAATACGACAGTTCCGAAATCCTTATTAAATAGCAGAATCACGGCGCCATTCCCACGGTCGTAAGCTTCGCGGCTTTGTTTGATGACGCTGCCATCTTTTTTAGTCAATTCAAAATTAACACGCTTAAGTGTATACCAGTTGTCAGAAAGGATGTCGGTCGACAAAATGTTGATATTGCCCATGATTGAAAATGATTGGTTTTGTTTATATTTGACCAAAAGTAGTCATTTGCATGAGTTATCAAAAAAGGCGGCAAAAAATATTGGCCCTGCTGGATGAAGTAGAAGAAGCCGACATTGCGTTTCTTAGAGAAAAACTATCGGTCTCTGAAATAACCATTCGCCGTGATCTAAAACTGATGGCGCAAGATGGTCTGCTTTACCGCACACATGGCGGTGCCACTATGACAGATCCGCTGCTGAGCGTCAAATCCTTTAAAGGAAAGTCAGCAACAAACGTCGCTGCTAAAGACGCCATTTGCCGCAGAGCCGCTGAGGAGATTGTCGACGGCGATATCATCTTTATGGATTGCGGCAGCTCTGTTTTCAGGCTCTGTCAATTCATCAAGCAAAAGAAAATTAAAGTGATCACCAACTCTTTACCGGTGGTGACCGAACTTCATGGCACACAGGTAGCCATAAATCTTATTGGCGGCGAGGTTGACACTGACCGGCAAGCCATACACGGCATAATTGCCCAAGAACATATTAAGCGCTACCGTGCTACAAAAGCATTTTTAGGTGTGGATGGAGTTTCCGTTAATGGCCTTTTTGCCCAATCAGAAAAAGAAGCAGCAAACACGCTTGCCATGATGAGTCAAAGTAAGCGCAACTATATGTTATGCGATGAAACCAAAATCGGCAAGGAAACCTATTTAAAATTCGCGGGATTGGAATCGATTAACGTAATAATCACCAATGCGGATGATGAAAAGCTAAAGGAGTTTAGCAAATCGGGGGTGGAACTAATAAAAGTGAAATCTTAAAAATCCCTGTTTAAAGCCTTCTCTAAATCGTCAAAACTAATGTTCATTCGTACCCGTCCTTGTTTGGCATAGGCCAGTTGTCCGGTTTCTTCAGAGATAATGATCGCAGTAGCGTCATTAGCTTCGGTAACACCTATGCCTGCGCGGTGTCGGAGACCAAATTGTGCCGGCAGATCAGTGTTATCTGTCAAAGGCAGGATACAGCTGGCAGACTTGATCTTGTTGTCTGCTATCACAACGGCGCCGTCATGCAGCGGACTTGTTTTCTGGAATATGCTTTCGATCAGCCGTTTGGAAATTTTAGCTTCCATCACTTCGCAGCTGTTTTGGTAAAACTGCTCGTCGTAAAATTTAGCGAAAACGATCAATGCGCCGGTACGGGTTTCCTTTAAACTTTTGCAGGCATCTATAACGGGTTTTATTCGTGCCAGGTTATTACGCTCGCTGTCGGCTTTTCCAAAAAAATATTGCCACCACGCTTTGTTGCGCTGCAGTGATGCATTCTTACCCACCAGCAACAAAAACCGTCTTATCTCCTGCTGAAAAAGCACGATTATGGCGATGATACCAACGTTCTTGATATTGTCGAATATGCCGGCCAGGAGCGGCATCTTCTTAGCCGGCGTGATGCTGTATAAAAGCCAGATAATAGCCAGGCCAATGAATATGTTGGCAGCAATTGTACCCCTAATGAGGTTGTACAACTGGTAAATGATAATGGCCACCAGTATAATGTCCAGCGCGCTGAAGATGGTAAATTTAGGCAGGCCGAAGCTACTTAGGTTCATTAGCGGCAAGGTAAGAAATTTTGTTTACCCTGTGGTTTGGTAAAACATCCCGCCGCCGGCGATGTTTAATCCTTACAAACCGATGTAACCATGTCAATAGAACAAACCACCGAATTTAAACTTGAATACTCAGGCCAGGAACTTTCATCTACAGTAACCCGCGAAGGCAACATTTTTCATTTACATGTAGATAATAATATTGATGCCGACCTTGAATTAAAAGAAGACGGCTCATTGGTTCAGATATCGGGCCCCGAATTGCCGTTATCAAGTGTGGACTACATTCGCAAACGTGTGTTGGGCCATGATGCTACCGGCAGTTCGTTGAATAACGATCAGCCGTCAGCTTAATATTTCTTCGAGTACAGAGTTCGATTTGATGTTGCCGAAACCCTCAACGTGCAGGCTGTAATAATCGAGCAAACGGTTGAGCAGGTATCTGCGCTCATCGTTACCTAGTTTAATTTCTGAGAGGTGCTCGTACCCTGCAGCAAGCAGATCATAAAAGTGCCGCGCATGTTCTGCGGGGAGGAACGGCCCGTCGGGTTTATTGCCGGAAAATACGCCATTGATCATGTCAAAGTAGGCGATGGATTTTTCGCCCGGTAAACTATGCGGATAAAATCCAAGGTAACGGCTTAGCCGTATCAGGAAAACCAGGTGAAAATTGTTAAGGCCATCTTCGCGGTGGTCTAATAGTTCTATCGAGTTAAATACAAAATGAAACAGGTGCTCATCCGGCGATTGCTGCTTTACTGCCTTGTACAGCACTTCATTTAAAAATAGCGCAATGCTGCTTTTAACAATATCGTAAGGGATGGTCTGCAACAGCGGGCTGCTTTTGATCTCTTTAATACGCTGTACACCGCCGCCGGTTTTGTGATATACCACCAGGTCTAGCAGATGCAAAGGCTGCAGCATATTGCGGGTCACTTTTGCCTTTGGCTTGCGAACGCCGTTTATGATGTATGATTGTATGCCAAACTTTTCTGTAAACAACTGCACTATGACGCTGGCTTCCTGGTAGTCTGTGACCTTGAAAACTATGCCGCGTGTTTTGTGGAGCATATTACAGTTTAGGGATAAAGATTATACCTGCTACAATCACAGCAAAGATGGCAGTAACCAGTACCGCCCCGGCAGAGATATCTTTAATGTGGCCTGCCTTAACATTGTATCCAGGCGAAACCATGTCGGTAAGGATTTCAATCGAAGTATTTAGCAGTTCTGTGATCAATACAACAGCAATGCAAGCGGCTATCCAGCACCACTCTGATGGTGAAATATGAAAGTATATGCCTAGAGCAACTGCAACTATGGTAGCAAAAGTGTGCACCCTGAAGTTGACCTGGGTAGTAAAGGCATATTTAAGGCCGTTGAAAGCGAAAGTAAATCCTTTGAGAAATTTCTTCATCAGCGTCAAAAATAATTCTTTATTTACTCATTTTTGTTAGCATTAAATCGTCTGATTATGGATCTCAAATTAACCGGCAAAGTTGCTATTGTACTGGCTGCCAGTAAAGGCTTAGGCAAAGCAACTGCATTGGCTTTCGCTAATGAAGGTGCAGAAGTTGTCATCAGCTCGCGCAATAAAGAACAATTAGACAGCGCCGCTAAAGAGATCAAGCAGGCAACCCGCCGTACCGTCCACAGTATTGTGGCGGATGTATCCAAACCAGAAGAAATTGGCGTATTGATAAAACAGGCTGCAGATCAATTTGGCCGCATAGACATTTTGATCAATAACACCGGCGGCCCGCCGTTCGACAAGTTTGAAAACTTTAGCGACGAGCAATGGCGCAAAGCATTCGATGATATTTTGCTGGCTTTCGCGCGCAACTGCCGCCTGGTTTTACCGCATATGAAGCAGGCAGGCAGCGGGCGTATCATCAACATTGTAAGCGGGTCGGCTAAATCTGTCCTGGCAAATTCTGTGCTGTCTACCAGTATGCGATTGGGCATCATAGGTATGGCTAAGTTAATGGCAGACGAGTTTGGCCCATACAACATTACTGTGAATTGCGTTGGCCCGGGTTTGATCCTTACAGAGCGTATAAAAGATACATTACCGAAAGACAAAGATTACGACACCGCGCTTGCCGAAAAAGCCGCCGCAATACCGTTACGCCGTATCGGAAAGCCCGAAGAATTTGCCGGCTTGCTGGCATTTCTGGCATCGGACCAGGCATCATACATTACCGGCCAAACCATACAGGTTGACGGCGGCGCCGGGCGGAATATTTATTAGCGCTGCCGCGAACATAGGTGTAAACCGCGTTATTACCCGGGGGTGGCGATGGCCAGGGGGGCGGGCATACATTATGTTAAGCCATTTTTGGGAAACATCATAAATGGCTGATTTTATGGAATTTACAAATCTACCGATTTTGTAAATAGGTATCCCTAGCCACATAAGAGCCATTATTGCCCCTTCATCGCCATAGCATCGCCACCCCATCGCCATACCGGTTTCACGATGGCAATTGCAGGCTGCCCCGAACTTAAAACAATATTATATTTGATGGTGGCAGACCCAAACGATCATATTGACAGAAAAGTCAGGCGTATCCGCTCTTGGTACAATGCCTTGTTTACCGTTGGCTGGTCTGTGTTATGCCTTTATCCCGTCGGCATGTTTTCATGGCAATTTCTTAAGCCGACCATGCTTTATTGTTTTATAGGTGCATGCATAATCTGCTTTTTTCTACCGGGAAAATTTATCGACAAGCTCAGCCTCAGCAGCAGGGCATCTTTCTACAAAAAGCTAAAAGTGGATTGGGTTAACGCGCTTACGCAAAACGGAAGCGTAGTCAACAGGCGCATTAAAACAATTCGACCTAATTACCAGTCGGTAAAACCCGGCACCAAAGCCATCAAAAGACTAATTGCTCAAACGTATATGTTCGAGAAATTCCATCTGGGGCTGTCTATTTATTTCTTTTTACTGGCAGTTTATGCCGGTTGCCATGGTTTGTGGTTTTGGGCGGTTACCCTGCTTGTTGCGAACATCATTTACAATGTCTTACCAAACCTTTTGCAACAGTATATCAGGTTGAGGTTGACGAAAGTAGCTGACAGATAATCACGGCTGACTAATGATATATCCACAATAATACCGGTGTGGTTTGTTTGCGCAGCAACGCGTCAACTTTGATCATGGTATTATTAGAAATTGCAGGGCAGCCCCAACCTTCAGGTGTGCCATTTGGATAAGGCTCTGCATCAGAAACCTGATTCCATGAATGAAATACCACCTGCCGCCTCATGGCATTTTTGTTCGACGTCTCCAGCCCGGAAAGTAAATATTTTATGTGTACACCCCATTGACTGTAAGCGCGGGCGCCGATCTTGTATTTTCCCAAAGCCGTACAGTGGCTGTTTGGTGCATCACTAAAAGCTGGTTTGTCTTTTGACCACATGCCCGACCATGGCCCCGAACCGCAGCCGTGACTTACTAGTCCGGTAAATAATGTGTCGTTCTTAGCGAAATCCCAAACTACAAATCGTTTCATACCAGATGGCAGGCCCATATCCGCTAACAGGCAATATTTGTTATTAAGATGATGTTTACGGTTGTATCTTGATACTTCAAGCGCCTTTGATCTGGTTTTCCTGATATCCAGGTGCGGCCGCTCTGCACCTGATGAGACCACATGGACGACGATGAAAATGAGTGAGATGACGATAGATCTTAGCTGCATACATCGTAAATATAATCAAACAGCAATATTGAATTCTAAAGATATTCCACACTCGTCTATTAGTTAAAATTTGCCTATTTTTGCACTCCTAAAATTGGGGCTAACTTATTAATGTACAGAGAATATAAGCAACTAGATCTGCCGCGCATAGGTAAAGAGGTACTGGAGTTTTGGAAATCAAATAACATTTTCGAGAAAAGCATCAGCAGCCGCCCTGCGGACAATCCATATACTTTTTATGAAGGCCCGCCTTCTGCTAACGGTATGCCCGGCATCCACCACGTGATGGCCCGCTCTGTAAAGGATATCTTTTGCCGTTACAAAACGCTTAAGGGTTACCAGGTAAAACGCAAAGGAGGCTGGGATACGCATGGCCTTCCAATAGAGCTTGCCGTTGAAAAATCGCTTGGCATTACCAAAGACGATATAGGCAAAAAAATTTCCATTGAAGATTACAACTCTGCCTGCCGCAAGGAGGTGATGAAGTATACCGATGTTTGGAACGACCTGACCGAAAAGATGGGTTACTGGGTAGACCTGCAAAACCCTTACGTTACCTATGAGAACGAGTACATCGAGACACTTTGGTGGATCCTGAAGCAGTTTTATAATAAAGACCTGCTGTACAAAGGTTATACCGTGCAGCCATATTCGCCAAAGGCGGGTACCGGGCTTAGCTCGCACGAGCTTAACCAGCCGGGAACTTACCGCATGCTGAAGGACACATCTATAGTAGCTCAGTTCCACCTCAAAAATGACCAGCAGCATCTATTGATGGATACGTTATTCGAGTCGAAAGATGAGGACACCGTGATCCTGGCGTGGACCACTACGCCGTGGACCTTACCATCTAACTGTGCGCTGGCCGTAGGCGATAACATCAACTACGTAAAGATCAAAACCTTTAACCCGTACACCTTTAACCCGGTAAGCGTGGTGTTGGCGAAGGACCTGGTTAGCAAATATTTTAAAGCCGATAAAGAGCTTCCTAACTCCCTCTCCCTCGGGGAGCGCCGGGGTGAGGCTTCTTTACCTGTTACGTGGGATGGCAAAGGCGGCGCGCCCTGGGTAAAAGTCGCCGACTTTAAGGGTAAAGACCTTTTAGGCCTGCGCTACCACCAGTTGATGCCGTACGTTACCAATGAAGATTTGGAGCGCAACGCGTTCCGTGTGATCCCTGCCGACTTTGTTACTACCGAGGATGGTACCGGTATAGTTCACACCGCCTCTGTTTTTGGCGCGGATGACTTTAGGGCATGTAAGGAAAATAATGTACCATCTGTAATGGTGCATGACGAAACCGGCAAGGAAGTACCATTGGTTGACAAGCAAGGTAAGTTTGTTGATGAGGTGACCGATTTTGCAGGTCGTTATGTTAAGGAAGAATATTACAGCGATGAGGAACGCAACGATCCGAACTTTAAGCCTACCGATGTACTCATCGCGATAAAGCTTAAGGAAGAAGACAAAGCGTTCGACGTTAAAAAATATGAGCACAGCTATCCGCATTGCTGGCGTACCGACAAGCCGATACTTTACTATCCGCTGGATAGCTGGTTTGTACGCACCACTTCTGTGAAGGATAAGATGGTGGAGCTCAATAAAACCATTAACTGGAAGCCGGAAAGCACAGGTACAGGCCGTTTTGGCAACTGGCTGGAAAATCTTGTCGACTGGAACCTCTCGCGTTCGCGTTTTTGGGGTACACCGCTGCCTATCTGGCGCGAAGAAAATGGCACCGAAGAAAAATGTGTCGGTTCTATAGCAGAACTTAAAGAAGAAATAGAACGCTCGATAGCCGCAGGCATGATGCCGGAGGGCTTTGACATTCCGGACCTGCACCGCCCATATGTTGATGATGTGGTGCTGGTATCGAGCGGTGGCAGGCGCATGCTGCGCGAACCCGATCTTATAGACGTTTGGTTCGATTCGGGCGCAATGCCTTACGCGCAATGGCACTTCCCTTTTGAAAATAAAGAAGCATTTGAGAACGCCTACCCGGCAGATTTCATCGCCGAAGGCGTGGATCAAACCCGCGGCTGGTTCTTTACCCTGCATGCCATAGCTGTTATGCTAAGCGAAGCAAGCAATGACGTGAAAGCTGTAAACCAAAAGGTGGGTAACAAGGGTATAGCATTTAAAAACGTAGTGTCAAATGG
The DNA here is from genome assembly GCF_009754905.2 of Mucilaginibacter ginkgonis. Taxonomy (NCBI): domain Bacteria; kingdom Pseudomonadati; phylum Bacteroidota; class Sphingobacteriia; order Sphingobacteriales; family Sphingobacteriaceae; genus Mucilaginibacter; species Mucilaginibacter ginkgonis. The sequence goes on from NZ_CP066775.1 coordinate 3,009,813, forward strand.
TTTGGTGCTCGACAAGAACGGCAACAAAATGTCTAAACGTTTAGGCAACGCTGTCGATCCGTTCGAAACTATCGATACTTTCAGTGCAGATGCGGCCCGCTGGTATATGATCAGCAACGCTTCGCCTTGGGACAACCTTAAATTTAATATCGAGGGTGTTGACGAGGTGCGCCGTAAGTTTTTCGGTACACTATATAACACTTACTCCTTCTTTTCGCTGTACGCCAATATCGATGGCTTTAATTACAGCGAGGCCGACTTTAATGCTGTGGACAGGCCAGAGATAGACCGCTGGATCATCTCTGTTCTAAATACGCTGACCAAAGAAGTCGACGGTTTTTACAACGATTTTGAACCTACTAAGGCAGCTCGCACGATACAGGAGTTTGTTGACGAGCACTTAAGCAACTGGTATGTGCGTTTAAGTCGCCGTCGTTTCTGGAGATCAGACAACTCGCAGGATAAAATATCGGCATACCAAACCTTGTATACCTGTCTGGTAACCGTAAGCAAATTAATGAGCCCTATTGCTCCGTTCTTTGCAGAGCGTTTGTTCACCGACCTGAACAGCGCAACCCGAAAGGAAAACGTAGAGTCGGTTCATTTAGCCACATTCCCAACTTACCACGCCGACTTAGTTGATCAAAAACTGGAAGAGCGTATGCACCTGGCGCAGGATGTTTCATCTCTTGTGCTGTCGTTGCGTAAAAAGGTGGGCATAAACGTCCGTCAGCCTTTAAGTCGGGTGTTGCTGCCGGTGTTAGACAATACCTTTCAATCGCAGGTAGATTTGGTTAAAGAACTCATCCTTTCTGAAACCAATGTTAAAGACATAGAATACATTACAGATACTGCCGGCCTCATCACTAAAAAGATCAAGCCCAATTTTAAAGCTTTGGGCCCTAAAGTAGGCAAGGATATGAAGTCGGTTTCTGAAGCGATCACACAATTAACGCAGGCTGATATATCAACTTTAGAATCAACCGGCGAGGTAGCTGTGCTTGATGGGCGTTACACGATCACGACGGCAGAGGTGGAGATCATTGCCGAAGATGTACCCGGCTGGCAGGTAGCCTCTTTAGGCAAACTCACCGTTGCATTGGATATCCATATCAGCGACGAGCTAAAGCAGGAAGGTACATCGCGCGAGTTAATAAACCGTGTACAAAACCTGCGTAAAACCAAAGGTTTTGAAGTTACTGATAAAATAAAGGTTGTCATAAGTGATAACCCCGTTATCGCGGGGGCGCTGCAAAACAATTTAGGCTATATTTGCGCCGAAATTTTAGCCGATACCATTCAGTTTGACAGTAGCTTAGCTGGCGGTGATGTAATCACTATAGACGATATTGAAATAAGAATTGCGATAAGTAAAGTATAAATGAAAACAGAACAAACAGAGAAAACCAGATATTCTGACGCAGAATTAAAGGAATTTAAAGATCTTATTTTAGATAAGATCCGTGGTGCACGCGAAGAACTGAACGCTTTGGCATCATCATTAAGCAGCCCCAACACCAATGGTACTGATGATACTGCAGGTACTTACAAAACTTTAGAAGATGGTTCGGCTACTTTAGAAAAAGAATCTATAAACCAATTAGCAGCCCGCCAAAAGAAATTTATAGAGCAGTTAGAGGCCGCTTTGGTACGCATAGAAAATAAAACTTATGGAGTTTGCCGTGAAACCGGTAAGCTGATCCAAAAAGAGCGTTTACGCGCAGTGCCGCATACTACTTTGAGTATGGAAGCAAAAATGAAACAATACTAAATGAAGCCAAGCTACACCAGGCCTTTTATTCTTGCTTTTATTATTGTTATTGTAGACCAAATCGTTAAGATTTGGGTGCATTCGCACATGTATCTTGGCGAACGAATCCAGTTTTTGGGAAACCGCGGCATGCTCCTGTATACCGAAAACAACGGTATGGCCTTTGGCTGGGAACTGGGGGGCGAGTGGGGTAAACTTGCGCTCACCTTATTCAGGATTGGCGCAGTAGCAGGTATAGGGTACGGGTTGATCTATTTGATCCGCCACAGGTACCACCGTGGGTTGATCATGAATATGGCGCTGATATTTGCCGGTGCTGTCGGTAATATTGTCGATTCTACTTTCTACGGTATGATATACCATTACGCGCCCATCTTCCAGGGACGTGTTGTAGACATGTTTTATTTCCCTATCATCCACGGAACCTTTCCAAAGTCGTTCCCATTTTGGGCAGGTGAGGAGTTCGAGTTTTTCCGCCCGATATTCAACGTCGCCGATTCGGCCATTTCCATTGGTGTCATTATGATATTGCTTTACCAAAAGCGTTACTTTAAACACCAGGAAGCAGAGGTGAACCATCCGCACAGCGAGGTGGTGGAAGACTGATTTTTTAGATGTGCTGATATGCAGATGTGCAAATAATATAGAAGCCGCTCTATATAAAGCGGCTTCTTTTGTTTTAGCCTTCTGTCATGCCGAACTTGATTCGGCATCTCACATGCAAATCTTTGTATTGGTAATTGTCCTTTGAGATCCCGAAACAAGTTCGGGATGACATACCTAAACTCAAAACAAACTTGTTTGCCTGCCGCCTAAGGGGGTAAACAGAGACAGGTCATAAGCCGGCATACCTTTGCCTGCCAGGAAACGGTTACAAGCCATTTTATACAATTGATGTATAGATTCTGCTACGTTGCCATCGCCGGACATGCGCCTGCCGTATTGGGTATCATTGATGCGCCCGCCATGGCATTCAGCTATTTGGTTTAACACTTTATCTGCCCGGTCGGGGAAGGCTTTATATATCCAGTCTGTAAAAATATCCCCGATGCTGCCGTTGAGCCTAGCAATGGTAAAGCCCGCGTCAACCGCACCGCGGCCTGCGGCCGCGCGGATGATATCAGCAACTTCATTGCTGTTTAACCCGGGGATTATAGGCGCAGCCATTACACGCACTGGTACACCGGCAGTTGATAGTTTTTCTATTACCGTTAACCTGCCGCTTGCGGTAACTGTGCGCGGTTCCAGCTTCTGGCGCAGCTGCTCGTTAAGAGAGGTGATGGATACGTTAACATGGGCTAACTGCATTTTAGCCATTTCACTTAAAATGTCAATGTCGCGCAGCACAAGGTTGTTCTTGGTGATAATGCTCACCGGATTTTTATATTTTAAAAAGACTTGAAGCAGCTGTCGGGTTATCTCCAGCTTGCGTTCTACAGGTTGGTAGCAGTCTGTATTACCAGAAAGCACAATTGGTGTAACCTGGTAACCTCTTTTGTTAAAGTATTTTTCGAGCAGTTGCGGAGCGTTAGGCTTCACCATTATCTTTCGCTCAAAATCTAATCCCGCACTAAAGCCAAAATATTCATGACTATTGCGTGCATAACAGTAAATGCAGCCATGCTCGCAACCCTGATACGGGTTTATAGAATGCATATTTTGCAGATCTGGGCTGTTGCTTTCGCTTACGATCTTTTTGGGGTTCTCGTAATAATATTGTGTAGCCTCGTTCTCTAAAAATGGTTCATCCAATCCTTCGGGATGGTCTAGAACATATTTAGATTTAAGAAACTTATTGTGCGTATTAACCTGCGCACCGCGACCCTTAAAATATTCGGGGTTATCTTCAAAAGGCATTCACAAATTTGCTAATTAATTTAGCAAATCACAATTGCACGTATTGGTTTTTTATGGCATACATAGCCAAGCCAACACGGCTTTTTACATCGAGTTTTTCAAACAGCTGGTCGCGGTATCCGTCAACAGTACGAACGCTCACATTCATCTTATCGGCAATTTCCCGATAGGTTAGTTCTGTGCCGGTAAGTTTCAAAAAGTCCAGTTCGCGCTGGCTGAGTTTAATGCCGTCATCAGCTTTAATATAATTACCCATTAAATACTTGGTCACGAAAGGCGGAAAGAAAAAATCATTTTCTGCAACCTTTTTTAACGCATGCTCGAATTCGTCAGGCTCAGCATCTTTTAACAAGTAGCCGTTAACACCTAATTTTAACATGCGCGTAATTTTTTCGGGGTCGCCGTGCATAGAAAGCACAATGATCTTTACATCAGGATAATTCTTTTTAAGCCATTCCGCACCGATGAAACCGTCCATGCCTGGCATATTGATATCCAGCAAAACAATATCGGGCATTGTCTTGGGTTTTACCCTGTCTATCAATTCCTGCCCGTTAGATGCTTCAAAGATCACATTAAAGCCTTCAATTTGCGCAATTAATTGAGCAATGCCTGTTCTAAAAAGCTTATGGTCGTCAACTAATGCAATTTGTAACGGCTTATTAAGCGGGTTCATGTTGTAGTGTATAATTTAAGGTAACCTTGCAGCCATGCCCGTTCTCACTAACGATATCGGCATTTGCACCAATTAGCCCGGCGCGGTTCTGCATGTTTTTTAAGCCTGATCCTTTATGCTGATCGATTATGCCCATATAGAAACCATCGCCGTCATCGGTGATCGTCAGGCGCAGGTCGTCCGCATAAGTTAAGTCCACTGTTAGATTTTTTGCATTGGCATGTTTCAGTACATTGTTCACCGACTCTTGAAAGATCCGGAATAGCACCAATTCATGTTTTGGTTCTATTGGCACCGGTATACCTGTAAGATTAAATTTGGCTAAAAGCAGGCCGCTTTTATTAATTTTCTCTGTTTCGTATTTTATAGTCTCAGCCAGGCCTGATGCTTTTATGATATCGAAACTCATGCTTTTCGACAGGTCGCGCAGGTCGCTTATAGCATTAGACAGCAATTCGCGGCTTTCTTTAATTTTTTCTTCTGATGTTGAAGGATCTTTTGCCGCGATACCAAGAGAGAGTTTTACAAAAGACAGCACCTGGCCAATGTTGTCATGTATCTCGCGGCTTACATATTGAAGCGTCTCGTCCTGGACCTCAATTTGTGTCTTAAGGATTTCCTGTTTGCGGTTTTCTTCAATACCGGTAAGCTTTCGGCGGTGTTCAAACGTCTTACGCTGATAAATGAACAGTATGGTTATTATGAATAAAACGAAAAGGGCAAGTATCCCGATCGAGACTGCAAGCAACACCCAAATATCTAACCCGTTAGCACCCAATAGTTATAAGCAGTGCCGGGAAATTAGGGGCCCGGCCGCTCTGCCATAAATATAAAACAATAATTTAAGTGAAAACTGAATTACCTGAACAAATGACACTTGTTAAAACTGTAATTCGCCGACGGTCTTTTTGCCAAAGGCGCTTTTTACAAACACAACTAAAATGCATAAGTAATGAAGCAGATTGGTGAGCCATAAAAACGGAGACATACCATGAAGCTGAGCAGCCGCGTATGAATAAGCTTCTGCTTTCCTTTGGAGCATGTCTGTCAGGAAATTTGGGTTCTCCTTAAGAGACAAGCCTACCATATAAGTCTGCGCGGAAAAATAAACTGTGCTGAACGCGTAGTAAAACAACATGCCGGACACCGCCAAAAGCACGTAGACATTCAAATATTCATAGCGCGAGATACTGTCAAATATTCCCTTGAAATAAAATATGCTAATTATAGTGATCAGTAAGCCTCTTATTATTGTGCTATAGCCATTATGGACTATAGCGCCGTAAGGGTCTGCTGTACTTTCTTTGATAAACGGATATCCTAACATAAAGGTTACTGCCACCAACAGTACGATGCTGCCTGCTATAAATTTCTTAACCGGCCGGCTATTTACATTCCGATAAATAAACCAGGCAAACAATGCATACTCACACGCGCCCCCTAAAAAATATACAGGAAGATTGTTTCTGAATTTAACCTTAAAAAAGTGTGCAAGCACTTCGTCCAGCAACGAGCATAATACTGCTAATGCCAAAGGCACAATGTTACGCTCAAGTTTGTTGACTATAATTGCATACAACCCTATCAAACTATCGAGTAGAACTATTAAAATAGTTATGTAATATAAGTTGCTCAATATTAAAGTATAGAACCATCATCCCCGCCACCGCACTGCGGTGGGCATGGTGCCAATTCTTCGTAAACTTGTGTGTCGTCTTCGCCACGCTTTATATTTTTGCCGTCAGCATCAACGCCAACCAATACCAGTGTGTGCCCTTGAGCTAAACCTACAGGACCTTTAGGTAAACCGTTCTCTAAAGCAATGAAAAACCGGACAGACTTACAATCTTTTTGCGATATAATATTTTGCAAATATTGCGCGTCTATCAGCAATGAATGTATATCGCCGTCGTTACAAGCTTCGTTATAATCGCTTACCATTTTTTGCGCTGCAGAGAGTTGCATTTGTTTACCAGCCATTGTACCAGAGATTAAATTGTTGATCTAAATCTAAATCCCCGGTGAAAAATTCCATACCGTGTTTTCACGGTATTTTTTGGGTGTTTTAACTACCTGTAGACGTGATCTACGGCTTTACCTTTATAGCATTCACAAACTTTATGTTTATAAAGTTAGTTTAAAAAGGCCAGTGTTAAAATCCTAAACCTTATCACAAGCAAACACAACATAACGGTGCATGTTATTCAAACATGCGCCGTTTTTTGCAAAGGCTCCTTACAAAGCCTGTCATCCGCCTTTCAAACAAACTTTCTTCGCGCCCAAAAAAACAACTGGTTTTTAAAGCGCTAACCAGGTTGTACAAAGGCATTATTACTGCTACAGATAAAAAAGGTAAGATCATTCCGTTCGATCCGCAGAAAGACAAATTCATCATCCTGTCTGACCAGCATAAAGGCGCCCGCGATTTTGCAGATGACTTTGCCTTGGCGGAAAAGAATTACCTGGCAGCTTTGGAGTATTATTATAAGCAGGGTTTCTATTATATTAACCTGGGCGACAGCGAAGAGCTTTGGGAAAATTTGTTGCTCACGGTTTTAAAACACAATAAAGAAACCTTTGAGGCTGAGAAGAAGTTTCTGACCAAGAACGCTTTCACTAAGATATTTGGCAACCATGATCTATATTGGGATAACGACCCACTGGCACCTGTCACACTTAAAAATGTTTACGGCGAAGATGTAAAAATAAACGAGGGGCTTGTGCTGCGTACACAACTAAAAGATCGCCCTTTAGATATCTTTATGACCCACGGACACCAGGGCGATCTGCAAAGCGACGGAAATTGGTTTAGCAAATGGTTTGTTTCAAACATTTGGGGGCCGGTACAGGCTTATCTGCGCATTAACCCAAATACACCGGCTAACAACGACGATTTAAAAACCACGCACAATGTGCTGATGTATGAATGGTCAGGAAAGCAAGACGACACTTTACTGATCACCGGCCATACCCATCAACCGGTATTTGCATCACTGACACATATCGAGTCGTTGTACTTGCAGCGCGACAAGGCCAAAGCAGCAAATGACGAAACCAAATTAAAATCGCTTGATGAACAAATTTCCAGGCGACATTTAAAAGGTGATACCGCAATAAACTTTAAAGGGTACAAACCAACTTATTTTAATAGCGGCTGCTGTTGTTTTGACGATGGTGACATTACCGGTATTGAGATCGCTGATGGCTGCATACGGCTGATAAAATGGGAATATGCCAAGGGCAAGCAAAGTAAGCGAAAGGTCCTGGACGAGCGTACGCTTGAACAAATATCGGCAGAAATTAACAGCGAGATTAGCCGTCCAGCAAAAACACAAAAACCTCTTTAGGCCCATGTGCGCCTAATACCAAAGTTTTCTCGATGTCGGCGGTGCGGCTTGGCCCGGTAACTAATGACAACATTGATGGCAAGTTGTAACCATACTTTTTCTTTACCAGATCCAACCCATCTTTAATGTCCAGCACAATTTGAGAAGTATAAGCCAAGACAATGTGTACCGGCGGATAAATACTCAACCTTCGGCCGGCCGCGCTTCCGTTGGAAACCATGATGCTGCCATTACGCGCCACCAAACACTCACATAATGTGAAACCAACTTCTATCTGGTCAAAGTCTTTGTCGGTAGCGTAATAAGGGTATCCATATTGATCCAGTATGGCTTGCAGGGCAGGCTCCCAGCAATAGATCTTGTGCCATTTACGCGCTTCTGCCAAAGACAGCAAGTTTTCAATGAACGCGATCTCATCTTCGCAAAAAACGAACTGACCTGCGGCAGCAGTAAATTGCTCTGCAAACATTACTTCGGGCTCATCCTCGCCTTCGCTAAAATAAAGCGGCTGCTCCTCCAGGTTGCGATAAGGCTCCGGCGTTTTGTTTAAAAGCGCTTTCCTTATCTTTTTTAACAACTTTTCTTTACTGGTGGTGATGTCCTTCATACCGAAATCGATGCGTGGTAAATATCAGTAAAATGGCGCATAAAAAAAGCCGTCAGGTAACCCCGGACGGCTTTAAATTATAATTTATGGATTTAGGCGATATCGCCGGCCATATTATCGTTTGTTGGATTTAATACACTTTCCGGAATAGCGTTGTTATCCGCGGTGGGTTCTGCCGGCGGCAATTCGCCGTTTACGAATTTATCGTAAGCCGTACGGCCTTCAAACGGGCGTTTGCCCAGCATCTCTTCTAAATCGCTTTGGAAGATCACTTCTTTTTCCAGCAGCTTCTGCGCAACTTTTTCCAACCCATCGCGGTGCTCCGTGATCAGGTCATGCGTTTTCTTATAAACCTGATCCACAAGCGTACGAACCTCTGAGTCTATTAATTCCGCGGTATGGTCAGAGTATGGTTTGCTGAATTGATTTTCGCCATGGGGATCGTAGAATGACAGGTTACCTACCTTATCATTCATACCATATATCCTTACCATGCCATAAGCCAGGCGGGTAATGCGTTCCAGATCGCTTAAGGCGCCTGTAGTTATTTTACCAAATACTATGTCTTCGGCAACACGGCCACCCATTGATAGTACCATGTCATCAAACAACTCTTCTTTAGCTACAAGGAAGCGCTCGTTAGGCAGGTATTGCGCATAACCCAAGGCTGCAACACCACGCGGAACGATAGATACTTTTACCAATGGATCTGCATGTTCAAGGAACCAGCCCGCGATAGCGTGGCCTGCTTCGTGGTAAGCTACCACACGTTTCTCTTCGGGCGATATCAGCGTGTTCTTTTTCTCTAAACCACCAATTACCCTGTCAATAGCATCCTGAAAGTCGGCCATATCAACAGCCGGTTTATCGCGGCGGGCGGCTATAAGGGCAGCCTCGTTACAAACGTTGGCGATCTCCGCGCCGGCGAAGCCGGGTGTTTGTGCCGATAGTTTCTTCGCGTCTACATCATCGGCAGTTTTTACCGGCGCCAGGTGAACCTTAAATATTTGCTCGCGGCCGTTCAGGTCCGGTTTATCGATAGATATCTGCCTGTCGAAACGGCCGGGACGTAATAAAGCAGAGTCTAATACATCGGGGCGGTTGGTGGCTGCAAGGATAATAATGCCCGAATCGGTACCAAAGCCGTCCATCTCTACCAGTAACTGGTTCAAAGTATTTTCGCGCTCATCGTTACCACCAACAATATTGTTCTTTCCCCGGGCACGGCCAATGGCATCTATCTCGTCAATAAAGATGATACATGGCGCTTTGTCTTTTGCCTGGCGGAACAAGTCGCGCACACGCGATGCGCCTACACCCACAAACATCTCCACAAAGTCTGAACCTGATAAAGAGAAGAATGGCACATGCGCCTCGCCTGCTACAGCCTTAGCCAATAGGGTTTTGCCTGTACCGGGCGAACCAACAAGTAAAGCGCCTTTAGGAATTTTACCACCCAGGTTGGTATATTTTTTAGGGTTTTTAAGGAAATCTACGATCTCCATCACCTCATACTTGGCTTCTTCAAGTCCGGCAACATCGTTGAATGTAACTGTCACCTGCGATTCTTTGTCAAACAAAGTAGCTTTAGATTTTCCAATGCTGAAGATCTGGCTGCCGGGACCGCCACCTGCGCCACCACCCATACGGCGGATAATGAACATCCACAGCAGTACAACTGCTACCATGATCAAAATGCTTTGTACCAATAAGCTCGAGAAGAAGTTACTTTGCTGGGTATATTGGATCGGTGTTTTTTGAGAGTCGGGCAGGTTTTTTTCTTCGTTGTTGATCGTCTGCTTCAGGCTCTCATAAGATGCATCTGTAATACTGTATTGAGGGCCGCTGTTGGTAGAACCGCTTATTGAGCGCTGATCGCGAACATCACTATACTGTGGTTTGCGAAGACTATCCTTTTTTATATAAACGTCTGCTGCAACCAACTCGCCATCCTTATAAGCTACGATCTTGTCAACGTCATGAGGCTTAAGCATCTCAGACACAAAACGCTGGGTGCTTATTTGTTTACCTGTATTGCTATTGATGAAGTAAGAAACAACTACTAAACCCACTATCAGCATAGCATAAAGCCATACGATGTTAAATCTGGGTGGTTTTGGTGTGATCTTCTTACCGTTACTATTTGTAATTTTCCGAATAACCTTTGGCTTTTCGTTTTTATTTTCTTTCATTTTTTGAATAAGCTTAAACGCAATTGTCTCAATTAAGTGCGTTGCGGAACACATTAAGACACGTTTAAGCGCTTTGGAAATATTTTATCTCGGCGTCGCCCCACAATTCTTCAACGCCGTAAAACTCACGTTTGTCTGTTTTAAAGATGTGGACTACTACGTCTATATAATCAAGCAGTATCCACTCACTGTTTTCGAGGCCCTCTTTATGACGCGGCTCTTCGCCGGTAGCCTTAAAAACTTCATCTTCTACACTGTTTGCAATTGCCCTAACCTGGGTGGTTGAGTCGGCATGACAGATCACAAAATAATCTGACACCGAACTGAATATATTTCGAAGGTCGAGCCTTACAATTTCATTGCCTTTTTTTTCTTGCATACCATGTATGGCTAATTCAGAAATGTAAGCCGCCCCGTTTTTCGCTTTGTTTTTTACCATCAAAAAGAATTAGTTTTGAACGTTCTGGTTAAAATAACGATTGTACTGTGCAAAATAACATATTTTCAGGATTATTTATCGGACAAAATTTGGTCATCCTGAAAGAAGTTGACTCTACAAATACTTTCCTCAAGAATATGGCCTCAAATTCTAAGCCAGTACCAGAGGGGACGGTCATTATGGCAGAGCACCAGTTTGCCGGCCGCGGGCAGCAGCAAAACGGCTGGTTTACAGAGGCAGGCAAAAATCTTTCGTTCAGCATATTATTAAAGCCCACCTTCCTGCAGGCTGACGAGCAATTTGCGTTGACACAGGTAGTTAGTTTAGGAGTCGTAAAAGCCCTGCAAAACGTTGCAGGTAACGACATAAAGATCAAGTGGCCGAACGATATATATTATGGTGATAAAAAGCTGGGCGGCATTTTGATCGAAAATTCCCTCCAGGGAACAAAAATCAACTATAGTGTAGTTGGCATCGGTTTAAACATCAATCAGGAAACTTTTCCGCCGCATTTGCCAGGCGCAATTTCGCTATACAAAATCTTACATAGGGATTATGATTTGAAGGCTTTATTATCTGACATTTGCAGTCATATAGAAGGCTATTATTTACAGCTTAAATCCGGCAAGCTGGCGCGGATAAATGAGCAGTACCTGTCGAATCTTTACCGCATCAACAAAGAAATGATGTTCAGGTCTGCAGGAGAGGTTTTTAACGGCATAATAACCGGAGTTACGGCGCGTGGTTTGCTTAAGATAGACGCTGATAACGAGCCTAAAGAGTACAATTTAAAAGAGATAGAATTTTTAATAAATCCATAAATGAAGAGATTACTTTTAGTAATAGTGACCATGTTTTTGTTTGGCGCGGCACATGCGCAAATATTAACCCCCGTTAAATGGAGCTATGCCGCAAAGAAGACCAGCGCCACAGAAGCAACCATATTTATCCGTGCTACTATAGACAATGGCTGGCACATTTACTCGCAAACGGTTAAAGAAGGCGGCCCTATCAAAACCGACATCAAATTTAAACCATCCAAAAGTTTTAAACTGGTTGGTCCGGTTACAGAACCTAAGCCGATGAGCAAGTTTGAAAATGCTTTTAAGATGAACGTTACTTATTTTGAAAAAGAAGTTGTTTTTACCCAAAAGGTAAAACTGACAGCAGGTAATACTACCATAAAAGGTCAGTTGGAGTATATGACCTGCAACGACAGGCAGTGCCTTCCACCGGAGGATGTCGACTTTACCGTTGCTATAAAATAATTGCGCCGCCATAACATGACGAAATCCATTAAGCGAATATCTTTTTGCAAACACCTGGTTATATTACTGGGTGTTTTGTTTTTCAATACCGGTATATCAAACGCGGCCACCACAACACAAAAGCCGGATACCGCCGGTGTTGTATTTACAGATATTCCAACCTCGGCTGACAGTATTGCTGCCGCTAAAAAACAGATCAGCAAAACCACCGAGGTAAAAGCGGCAGGAGCAACCTTAACTAAAAGCAAAGAGATCCCGAAAACGCTTTGGCAGATATTTATCGAAGGCCTTATCGGCGGTTTCCTGGCTTTGTTAATGCCATGTATCTATCCCATGCTGCCACTTACTGTCAGCTTTTTTACCAAGCGAGGCGGCACCAGGCAAAAGGCCTTATTTCAATCGCTTGTTTACGGTTTGTCTATAATTGTAATTTACGTAGCGCTAGGGTTAGTCATAACATTATTATTCGGGTCAGACGGGTTGAATTCGCTGGCTACCAACGGCATATTCAACATCTTTTTCTTTTTGCTTTTGGTTGCGTTTGGGGCATCGTTCCTGGGAGCGTTCGAAATACAATTACCAACGTCGCTCGCTAATAAATTAGACCAGAACTCTGATAAAGGCGGCATGGCCGGAATATTTTTCATGGCAGCAACGCTGGCTGTAGTATCATTCTCTTGTACAGGGCCTATCATAGGCAGTTTACTGGTCGAGGCAGCTACCAAAGGCGCGCGCCTGGGCCCTGCCGTAGGTATGCTTGGATTTTCGGCAGCATTGGCCATTCCGTTTGCACTGTTTGCATTATTTCCATCATTGCTTAGCTCCCTCCCAAAATCGGGCGGATGGCTTAATAGCGTTAAGGTGGTTTTGGGCTTTTTGGAGCTGGCATTCGCTTTAAAGTTTTTATCAAATGTAGATCTGGCTTACCACTGGAACTGGTTCGACCGCGAGGTATTCCTTTCCCTTTGGATAGCCATAGGGTTGCTGCTTACGCTTTACCTGATCGGCAAAATAACATTCCCGCATGACAGCCCGGTGGATGGTTTATCTGTTGGCCGCACATTTTTAGCGGTGATCACTTTTGCGTTTGTATTTTATATGATCCCGGGGTTATGGGGCGCTCCTTTAAAAGTAATAAGCGGATTTTTGCCGCCTCCTGCCACCCAGGATTTTTATTTAAATAGCAACATAGGAAACGGTACATCCGCGGTAGCAGCTTCATCGACAGTAAAAAAATATGAAGAGTTGTTTAAACGTGGCAAGCACGCGGGCTTGAATGAATATTATGATTATGATCAGGCGTTACAAGCTTCGCGCGAATTGCATAAACCTGTAATGATAGACTTTACAGGCTGGAATTGTGCCAACTGCCGTAAAATGGAAAATGAGGTTTGGAGCGATAAGTCGGTTCAACAACTTTTGCAAAACGATTTCATTTTACTGGAACTTTATGTGGACGAAAAAACAGCGCTACCTGCAAATGAGCAATACACATCTACGTTCAGCGGTAAGAAGATCACAGACATAGGAAAGAAAAACAGCGATTACGAAGCTTCGAAATTTAATGTAAATTCGCAGCCGTATTACATTATTATCAACGCCAAAGGCGATGTGCTTGTACCACCACAGGGTGCAAATTATAGCGTAGATAATTACATCAAATTTTTAGACAGCGGCAAAGCTGCTTTCCAAAATAACAATGGCTCAAATTAAAAACGTAGGTGTATATACTTCGGGTGGCGATGCCCCGGGGATGAATGCCGCCATCAGGGCGGTTGTGCGGTCGGCTTTATATTACGATTTAAATGTTACAGGTATCCGTCGAGGATATGAGGGGATGATCACCGGCGACATGTTCTCTATGGACCGCAAGTCGGTAGCGAACATTATACAGCGTGGGGGCACAATTTTAAAAACTGCGCGCAGCGACCAATTCCGTACGCCTGAAGGCCGCAAGATCGCTTACGAAAACCTTAAGAAAAACAACGTCGACGCGCTTGTTGCCATCGGTGGCGATGGTACGTTTACAGGTGCTAAAATATTCGGGAAAGAATTTGGCATTCCCATTCTGGGGATGCCCGGTACAATAGATAACGACCTTTTAGGCACCGATTTTACTATCGGTTACGATACTGCTATCAATACAGTTATTGACGCGGTTGACAAGATCCGCGACACGGCAGAATCTCATGATCGTTTGTTTATTGTTGAGGTGATGGGCCGCGACTCAGGCCTCATTGCCTTACGCTCGGGAATCGCTGCAGGTGCCGAAGCGGTATTAATTCCGGAAAGCAAGACAGACCTGAACGCATTATTCCATCGCTTAGAGCAGGGCCGCAGAGATAAGTCATCTAAGATCGTTATTGTTGCTGAGGGCGAAGAAGCCGGCGGCGCGTTTGAGTATGGCCATCTGATAAAAGAGCGCTTTCCTAACTATGATACCCGCGTTTCTGTGTTAGGGCACATTCAGCGTGGCGGGCCGCCTAGTTGTATGGACCGCGTTTTGGCCAGCCGTATAGGCGTGGCCGCTGTAGAAGGCTTACTGGATGGCCGGCACGGCGAGATGGTAGGCATTGTGAACGGCGAGATCTCTTACACACCTTTTGAAAACGCGATTAAACATAACGTAGATATCAACCCCGACTATCTGAAGATAGTGGATATCCTATCGTTGTAATCAATCAACTTAAATCTATGTATACCATCACACAAGCTACAGAGAGCGATGTGCAAGCTATTCGTGCGCTTGCAGAACAAACCTGGTGGCCAACCTATACCGGAATCATCTCTCCAGAACAGATCCGTTACATGCTTGATGTGATCTACAATGAGGAAACTATCGGGCAACAGATCAGCAATTATGAGCAAACGTTTTTGCTGCTTAAAGAAAAGGATCAGCCTGTAGCATTCGCGGCATACTCGGTTTATGACGAGCAAAGCACTGCTTACAAATTACATAAGTTATACTGCCTGCCTATTACCCAAGGCAAAGGCTATGGCAAGGCGCTGATCGATACAGTCGCAGACATCGCCTTAAAACAAGGCGCATCAAAATTATACCTCAATGTGAACAGGCATAACAATGCCCAGCGCTTTTACCAAAAAATGGGCTTTGTTATCGAAAAAGAAATTGACATACCATTCGGCGAATTTGTGCTGAATGATTATGTAATGGCGAAGAGCCTTATTTAGTTCGTCATTGCGAGCCGTTTTAAACGACGAAGCAATCCCCTTTGTACAGAGCAGTTTGCATCTCTGAGATTGCTTCGTAGCTTCGCTTCTCGCAATGACGTTATGTATTTTAGCGTTCCAAAGATGCCGGCGGGATCCTTGTTGGCGTATCTGTGCCGGCCACAATGGTTTTAGAACTTAAGGCAATTGCGCGTATCGTAGCTGTAATGTTCGCTACATCAAGTGAGCCAACTTCGTCTTTTACCGTGTGATATAATTTATCGATATCTATCTGGTCTGTAGATATGGTATGTGCCGGCACACCTACGCGGGCAAGTGAAGCGTTATCGCTGCGGTAAAACAAGTTTTGTTCTTTGTACGGGTCGGGGTAAAATTTAAAGGCTGTGCCTTCCAGGTTTTTTTGCAGTATCGGGCCAAAGTCCGACCGTTCATAGCCGGTAATGATGGCCGAATTTTGTCCAAACTTTGACGCTTTGCCAATCATCTCGATATTAAACATGGCAGATACTTTTATTGGGTCTACCTGGGTTGCAAAATAAGCCGAGCCATATTCGCCGATCTCTTCTGCTGTAAAGGCCACAAATATGATCGACCGCGCATTGTTATTCAGCTTTTTAAAATAGTGGGCAAGTGTAATAACCGCTGTTGTTCCGGAAGCGTCGTCATCGGCGCCATTAGCTATGCTATCGCCTTCCATTGGCTTAATGATGCCCAAATGGTCATAATGCCCAGAGAAGATCACGTATTCATCGGGCTTCGTTTTACCTTTTATCATCCCTGCCACGTTGAATAGCGGCAGCATGTCGGTTTTAATTTCAGAGCTAACTGTCAAGTTTTTCGCGTTAGGAAACGCACCTAAAACAAATACCAATTGAGGGCCTGTGGCTGTTGGCGTTTTTAACGATGTGGTGCCATGCCCCAATGCTTGCTGTAATTGCCTGAAGGTAGCTTCGAGCGATGGATCAACGATAATAATCGCCTTTTTAGCGCTTCTTCTGATCGTGCGGTATTCAGCGATCATATTCTGTCCGGCGGCAATGTGCTTAATGGCGACTGTTGTGTCATTGTTCCAGTTTAAAGCCGTCCCGCTTTGTATCACAATGTTCTCTGCCGGTATAGAAACTCCGTCAATAGTCGCTTTGCTGTTGACTGGGGCAACACGCGTCATTTTAAAGTTTTGCCTATAGTCGGCATTGCCTGCCAACGGTTCAAGGCCGGCCTTTTTAAATTCACTTTCGATAAACTTTGCAGCCTTTTCTATGCCCGGGGTAAAAGTGGCGCGCCCTTGCATATCATCAGCAGCCAGCGTATTGATAACTTTCCGGACGTCGTCTTCTTTGATCAGTTTGTTTACGTCCTGCGCAGAACTGTAAAGTGCCAGCGACAGCAGGCCGATGGTAAGTATGTTTTTTTTCATGTGCTTAATTTACTTTGGTTGATAACCAGTTATTTCTTAATGCTAATTGCGACGCCGAAGGCATTTTTCCTGCTTTCTCATAGGTAACTATCTCAAGCAACGGGTCGTCTTCTAACCTGATACTTGTTTTATGTTCGCCGGTGCGGTTGCTGTATGTTACCTCGACCCTGTCACCCGGCTTTTTATCTTTTATTGCCGAGTTGAATGCGGCTTCGTCTGCAATGGAATTGCCATCTACCGCAGTAATTACATCACCGGCATCTAATCCAGCCTTGTATACAGGGGTGCCGAATGTAGTGCTCGCGGCGATTACCAGGCCTTTGCCTGCACCACGCGAACCGCCTTCACTAAAGCGGCCGCCTTGCGCGGCAATTCTGCCTGCCCAGGCTACATTCGGGCGTGCAGGCCTTAATACCAGCCCGGCTTTATCTAACCAGGCAGCGTAATCATGCTTTCCGCTTCCATAAATAAATTCCTGAAAGAAACCGTTCGCAAATTTGGCATCCTTTGTTAATGCTGCCAGTTCGGTTTGCGCATCCGCGACGGTGTAAGGTTTGCTAACATCGGGGTGAGCCACCCACATGCGGCGCATAAAATCGTCGAGTGTCAGGTTAAACCGGCTGCGTAGTTGCAGATCAAGGGCCAAGGCGGTTGCACCACCGTAGGTGTAATAGCTTAAAAACATATTGTTTTTATTCGTCGCGTCAACCGCCACACCCGCGTCTGCGAAAACAGCATATCGGCTGTTATCTATTGCCGAATATTTTGTGCCGCCCGGCGTGTTGAGTATTGAATTCACCAGCCCTGCAGCAGATCGGTAAAAATCTTCGGGTGTGTCAAAGCCTGCGCGTTCCAGCAGTAAACCGCCGTAATACTGAGTAAACCCTTCGGCCAGCCAAAGTTCGTTACTCATATTGGCGTGTTCAAAGTTAAACGGCTCCAATGTTTTGGGGCGGATGCGCTCTACATTCCAGCTGTGAAAGTACTCGTGAGCGAAAGTGCCCAGCAAGCGTTTTTCGTTACCCTCTATTTTAGCCGCAGGTTGAACTATACAGGTAGAATTGCGGTGTTCCATGCCGTCGCCGCTTACGGTTGGGTAAACATCATCAAGAAAAGTGTAGTTACCGTAATCATAGTTTGGCAGTTTGCCAAACACGGCCATCTCTTCCTGCACCAGGCGCTGTAACATTTTACTAAAATTGTCTATTACGTTCTGGCCGTCAACGCTATGTATAGTCAAATGTATGGCTTGCTTTCTGCCGTCGGGGTTTGTTACCTCCCAGCTGTTCTCCTTATAATCGGCAAGTTCCGTTGGGCTGTCCATTACGTATTGAAGGTCCGGCCCAGAATAAGTATTATTGCCCTCCGGCTTCAATTGCGTGGCAACCCGCCAGTTGTTTGCTTTCAACTCGTTGAAGTGAATGCGGATAGGCCTTTTATCGAAACCGTAAGCCCACATTAAAGTGCCGGGCATGTTTAAATGCGCGTGGCTTTCATCAAGGCCTACATAAGTACCGTCGGTCCAGTTGCCAAACAGCGTGTAGGTGATCTTAACATCTGCACCATGAGCAGGCACGGTATAGACGTCGCCCTCTACTTTATCAATTTTAATAGGCGTGCCCTTACCGTCAAACGCTTTTACGTTATACACGTTTTTCCCAAATTCGTGGGTAGCATACCTGCCCGGTGATGAGCGGCTCATCCTAACCTTTAACGGCCCGGCTGGTACCGCAGAAAGTTTCATAGTTATCTCGGCCTCGTGATGCTTGATGTTCGGGAATGAAAATTCGTAAACAACCGGGTTTTGAGCAAATGAAGACGCCCATACTGCAGAAGCGCAGGCAGCGAGTAGTAGTTTTTTCATGTTAACAATGTAGTGCGTCTAAAATAACATTTAAGGCCCACACTTTGCCATCATACGTAGGCTTATAATTAACTTTGCCCCAATGGATCCATACGCGGCACGCCTATACGAAATGAAACTGGTTGAAATTTATAAGCGCACCGAGTGGCTGCATTATGAGATCAGTCAGAATGATTTTGTAAAACTATTTCATGTTGAGATTAAAAATGGCAAACCCATCCGTCCCGAAAAACCCGAAGGCTTCGATCTTGACCGCGATACCCTCCTTGCTGTATTAGTGGCTTTCCGCCAGGCGTTCAGCTGATCTACAAATAACTTAGCCACCAATCTTTTCGTCGTTGCTTCACTTTCATAAACCAGCGGCAGGGGAAATATAATACTGCCACAACAAATATCCATATCAGGTAAACTACCGGCAGGCCAAAACCCCATGTGGTGCTTTGGATACCCATACCGCTTAATTTGTGCAGATCGAAGCCTATAGCTATCGCCAGCAATACTTGCGTTAAGTGAATAATGTAAATATGCGGCACGTAATAAAAGAACGGCACCCGGCCGTAGACGGTGAAGAACCGGCTTACGGGATTATTAACCTTTTCTAACAGTGCCAGTGAGATTATGGCGATGCTTAACGTCATCAAGGTGTATAACAGCGATGGCGGATATTTCTGACAGCTAACATAAGCGCCAACACCCTTTATAAAATTGTCTTGCAGCAACCATGGGCGCGGGTCGCCATAAATGTTTACCCAGCGCATAAATAAAAACAAAAACAGTGCAAAGCCGCCGATGGTGAATAGCAGCTTCCGGCGCACATCGGGTGCCAGCTTGAACACCGTACCTAAAAAATATCCTGTGGCCATGATGCCCATCCATGGCAGCACCGGATACAGCATAAATATGCCGCGGTTAACGCCTGTAGCATAAAATCCTAATTGATGTATCGCTAACCAACAAAGTTGATATTTACCGAAAGAAACGGCTGTGATACCATCCAGCATGTTATGCCCAAACACAATAAGTAAACCGACAATGCCTATTGCCACCGGCCTTAAGCCAATGAAGATCAGCAGCGACAAAAACAGCATACTGCAGCCAATGGCCCAGATCACCTGGGCTGCAAAGACATGAAAGCCCGGGTCAAAGCTCCAGCCGAAACCGATAAGCGTAAACTCTAAAAAGATAAGCCACAATCCCCGCTTTAATAAAAATGCCGCCCGCTCATTCTTCGATGCCTTTTTTGATAATGATAGATAAGCACTCACGCCAGATAGCATTACAAAAGTTGGCGCGCAAAAATGCGTGATCCACCGGGTAAAGAACAACAGGGGCGATGTTTTAGTAAGATCCAGCGGGTCGTATTGCACATTACTGAAAAAGTCGCGAACGTGATCTAAGGCCATAATGACCATCACTATACCCCTCAGGATATCAATAGACGCGATGCGTTGCTTGTTCACAAAACTGGCAGCTTGCATAAAAGGCTGGTTGTAAATAGGTTGGCTTAAATATGCGATTTATAGCGGGTAAATAAAACTGCCGGTATCATCTTTCATTATCAATCGTTTAACACCACTTTGCGACGGTATCTTTTAGCAAGTTGCCAGCCTAACTCGGCTGTGATTAAAGCTATACCTGCGAAGATCAACGGCTTTAATGCAGAGCCGGCTGCAATGAGTGTGCCGCCTAACGCGGCAATATAAACCAAGGTTGGCAAAGCCATAAAAATGCAAAGCCCGGTTATCCCTAAGGGGATTTTAAATGGTCGTACCGCATCAGGGCGCTTTATCCGTGTTACGATTAGCGTTACGTATTCTAAAAATAACCCGGCGCCATAAACGGTAACATCTATGATCACCAATTCGTCGAAAGACCAAAGTACCATCACGCTTATTACCAGCGAGCATAAGATTATTGACCGGTAAGGTGTCTCATATTTTGAGTGTGTTTTAGTCAACCCAACAGGCAGTAAACCATCATCGGCCATAACCATTGGTATGCGCGAAACCGATAGCAGTACAGCCGTGTAAATACCCATCGCGCTGGCCATACCCCCGGCGGCTATTAGTGCGCCAAGCCACTTGCCGGCAATGAATTCGCCCAAAACAGGAAAGCGCTCATTACTTAAGACGTTATAATCTATCCCAGACCGTTGCGCGACAAATATCGTCACCAGATATATGGCTATCACCATAGCGAAGGCGATAAATACCGCTTTTAAGTACGTGCGCACAGGTTGTTCTACCTCGCCTGCGTAGGTTGTGATATTGTCCCATCCCAGACAGTTCCACATTACAATGTACAACGCCATGCCAACCGAAGAAAACTTTAACGGTGTTGCAGCGCCTGTAACTTGCGGATGTGCAAAGGTGTGATGCATCATTGCCGCGATGAACAATACTACAAAAGGCCCTAACACGGCAACACTAAGAATTACAGAAATGCGGCCTACTTGCTTTATCCCCCAAACGTTGATCAAAGCTGACAGCCAGATAAAAACTAAGCAAACCGGTAACTGCCATTGCTGCATCCAAGGGAAAAAGTACGAGGCATACTGTACAAACATTACCGGGTAAATGGCCAGATCTATAAAAGTGTAGAGCCACGTCCACCAGCCCTCGTAAAATCCAAAGCGCAGGCCCAGTGCGTTTTTAACCCATTGATAGTAGCCCCCTTCTATCGGCATCATGCTGTTTAGTTCGGCAACGGTAAGTATGGCAGGCACGTCCCACAGTATAGGCGTAACGAATAGTATGATGATAGCGTAGTGAGAACCCGCGTAACTGAGCAATGATTCTAAACCGTACGGCCCGCCGGAAACGGTAAAAAAAATGATAAAGACCAGTTGAAATAACCTGATCTTTTTAGGTGCGCCGCCTTTAGCCATACCCGGCTAAGTTAATAATTGCCTGCCACACTGTTAGCCGGGTGTTAATTTTTAGCTCCTGAGGTTAAGTTTTGAATTTTACTGTATACCATTTTGGTTTTTGGTATAAAAAATGCTATGTTAGCATAATAATTTACACGCCATGAAAAAGGAACTTATAGATTTCTCGAACCGGATAGATGAGCAATTCGACGCGGCAGAAAAAAGCCACAATACCTGGTGGGATATGTTTTGGGCAATTTTTGCTTAAAGCCGGCTTTGGGAATTAGCATTTAGGGTTTAAATAATTGGGTTAACTTTGCAGCCTGATGAAAGTACGCCCCGCTAACGCCGTTTTTGAAAATGTAAACATTATTGACATTGCCGAAGAAGGCAAAGGTGTAGGCAAGACTGACGACCTGGTGCTTTTCATTGAAAAGGCCGTGCCGGGTGACATTGTTGATGTTGAAGTTTATCGCAAAAAGAAAAACTTTGGCGAGGCTAAGATAATCCATCTAAAACAACTTTCTGCGTATCGTACCGAGCCCTTCTGCGAACACTTTGGCACTTGCGGCGGCTGCAAATGGCAACACATGACCTATGAAGCCCAGCTGCAATTCAAACAAAAATCTGTTGCTGATGCATTAAGCCGCCTGGCCAAATTGGATGTAAGCAATATGCTGCCCATTGTGCCGTCTCCGCACGACAGGTATTATCGTAACAAACTCGAGTTTACCTTCTCTGATAAACGCTGGCTGTACGATGGCGAGAACCGCGAGTCTGAGACGCTGGACATGAATGCCCTGGGTTTTCACATCCCCGGCAGGTTTGACAAGATCCTTGATGTTAAACACTGCTATTTGCAGGAAGACCCATCGAACGATCTGCGCAACGCCATTCGCGATTTTGCGAAAGAGCACAACATAAGCTTCTACAATTTAAAGCACCACGAAGGCGCGCTTCGTAACCTTATCATCCGCACATCGTCGAGCGGAGAACTGATGGTGATCGTTGTTTTCGCATACCCGGAAGAAGGACAAGTTGAGTTGTTGATGGAATATGTGCAAAGGCATTTCCCGCAGATCACGTCCTTGCTGTATATCATCAATCAAAAGAAGAACGATACTATTTTTGATCAGGAAGTAATTACCTGGAATGGCCCGCAATATATTCACGAGGGCATGGACGAGGTGATATTCCGTATCGGTCCAAAATCCTTTTACCAAACAAACGCGGTACAGGCCAAACGCTTATACGAAATAACCCGCGATTTTGCAGAGTTTACCGGTAACGAATTGGTTTATGACCTGTACACCGGTGCAGGCACTATTGCCAATTTTATTGCCAAACATGTAAATAAGGTGGTGGGGGTAGAGTATGTACCCTCTGCTATTGAGGATGCCAAGATCAACTCTAATATTAATAATATTACTAATACCGATTTCTACGCAGGCGACATGAAAGATGTGCTTGATCAAAACTTTACCGCTACGCACGGCAAACCCGACGTGATCATTACAGATCCGCCCAGGGCGGGAATGCATGCCGATGTGGTTGCGAGACTGATGGAAATTGAGGCAGAAAAGATAGTGTATGTAAGCTGCAACCCGGCAACACAAGCCCGCGATATGCTGGTACTAAATGAAAAGTACGATGTAGTAAAAATTCAGCCGGTAGACATGTTTCCGCACACACAACACGTGGAAAATGTGTTGTTATTGAAATTGAAGAAATAAAAACAACTCAGTGTCATGCCGAACTTGTTTCGGCATCCCAAATGCAGGAATTGCCTGCTATAATTGATTGTCATATGAGATGCCGAAACAAGTTCGGCATGACTTATTACTATTATGAACCCCGAAGAACTCTTAAACGAAAACAGCGAGCGGCCAAAACAAAGCCCGCTGATAAGCCTGGAAACCGACCTAAAACTATTTAGCGAATCTATGCGCGAGGTTGCGGTAGAGATAATGGTCGAGGGCCTGTCGCGTTACCCCATATTTGTAGCACATCAGCACGAAGTGAAACTGGGCGAAGAAATTTTCAACAAGGAAGAACTAAACACGGAATGGAATATCAACGCCTCGACACTGGAAGAATTTGTTGAACGCGGGGTTATCAAGAAAGAGCTGAAACAACGCTTTATTGACAGCTTTAAAAACCCGCATGAGTTTATGTGTGTTTTCGCGATAGTACCGGAGGGTGCCAACTTTGTGTTTTTTCCGTATTCAAAAGAATAAGCTTAGTTTTAAAGCAATTAAATTGTCATGACCGATAGCAGGCTGCTTATTTTAAACCGTGCCCAAATTCAGCAGAAGATCGACCGGATCGCTTATCAGCTTTTGGAAGATAATTTTGACGAAGATGAAATTGTGATTGCCGGCATACTGCCGCAAGGGAGTAACATTGCACTTCGGTTAAAAAGCATCCTTGAAAAGATCGCCAATTTTAAGATCACTTTTATAAACATCGAACTGGATAAACAAGCCAGTCAACTCGATTTCAAGCTTGATACATCGATAGAAGTCTGCAAAAACAAAGTGGTTATCCTGGTTGACGACGTACTCAACAGCGGTAAAACGCTTGCTTATGGGTTTGGGGTATTTTTAGATGTCCCTCTTAAAAAATTGCGCACGGTTGTACTCGTAGACCGCAACCATAAAAACTTCCCTGTTACTACAGATTACTCCGGCATTGCCTTATCGACACTTTTAAAAGAACATGTTGATGTAGTACTAACCGAAACCGGCGAAGGTGACGCGGTTTATCTGGGATAATTTATAATAAAAGGTCATGCCGAACTCGTTTCGGCACCCCATATCTATTCCCAAATTTAATTATCCTCTGAGATGCCGAAACAAGTTCGGCATGACTATCGTCTACTGTTTAAAAATAATTGACTGCAACCTTTCGGCCGTCAAACTTAAGCCATCAGCTACTATGTTCGCTTGTAAGTAAAAAGGCTCGCGTTCAGCTAATTTTTCCGCAATAAATTTTACCAATTCGTTGCCATGCTTGCCTTGCAATAAAGGGCGCTCTTCTTTCGCGTTTTCAAGGCGGCTGGCAAGAGCCGCCGGCGGAAGGTTAATGTACACTACCTTGCCGTTAGCCTTCATCCAATTTATGTTATCAAAAAAACAGGGCAAACCGCCCCCGGTCGATATAACCTGATCATCACCCGTAATTACCGATTTAAGCACCTCAGATTCCTTTGTTCTAAACCGTTCTTCGCCATAGGTGGCAAAATATTGTGCAATAGTGATTCCTTCTTGAGTTTCTAATACCTGGTCTAAATCAATAAAATCATAACTCAAACGGGAAGCAAGTTTACGGCCAAGCGTTGTTTTGCCGCAGCCCATAAAGCCTATCAAAAAGATCTTCATGGCTGCTTGCGAAAGTAGTGCTCAACAAAATAATCATACTTAGGCAAGGTATGGTAGTGCCACTTGCCGATAACGGTGCCCTCTTTCATCAGCATTACACCCGGATTAGCTCTTACCATGCTTTTCAGCGGAACGCCATCGGCATAGTAGATCTCAGAAACCAAGTGATGTTTTTTTGCGAATGCTGTGGCGTCTGTTGCTGACGCGGATGTTAAAAATACCGTGCGGACATTGTAGTTTTCGGTCAGGTTTAACGCCAGGGCATTAATGCGGTTAACAGCATCTTCATCTGTATGGCGCAGGTCATATGCCACTATCACCAGGTTATAAAAGGGATTTCCCAGCAGCTCTTTTGTGTAGTTGTTACCCTGGGCATCTTGAATCACCAGATCCGGAATTTTAGGCGTAAACCCTTTCTTCACAAGGCGCGATTCCGGGTTGCCTACCACCTCCCAGTTAGCGTCTTTCCAAATACCAGTTTTAAGGTATTCCTTGTCGGTCATCACCTTTGTGGCTTTGGTCGCTTTGTTTTTAAGGTTGTAGGTTAGTTCAAACTCGTCGGGCTTTGCGCCGGGTGGGGTCACCATTTCTTGCGGCAAATTAGCGCCAACTTTATACGGTAAAAAATCTAAGACAGGTAAAAAATTATAGGTGTATAAACCAACGCCGAAAGAGAATACTATAGCCAAAATCAACAGCGTGTCTTCTGTTCTTTTTTTAAACAAGGGCTTAATGTCTCGCCGTTGCTGAAAAACAACAAGTACTAAAACAAGCAGTATCAGATCCTTGCTGAACGATTGCCACGGCGTAAGCGGAATAGCATCGCCAAAGCAGCCGCAGGTTTGTACTACCTTAAAAGCTGCTGAGTAAAATGTAAGAAAAGCGAAGAAAATGATCAAAAGTAAGAGTCCCCATGCCACAGTGTTAATGCGTGTACCGATAAGCAGCGCGAAACCTAACAACATCTCCACGGCGCATAACATGATGGCTGCGATTAAAGCAAACCCGTCTAAAAACGTCATGTGGAACACTACGAAATATTCCTGCAGTTTGTAAGAAAACCCTAAAGGGTCGTTGGCTTTTATCAGGCCGGAGAATATGAATAACAGCCCCACCGCTATCCGGCATATCCAAACTAAGACTTTCATGCCACCCCTAACTTAATAAGTGCGAAAACGGAATAATTTAGCATATCCTGGTAATTGGCATTTACCCCTTCAGAGGCTACAGTTTGCCCCTTGTTATCTTCTATTTGCTTAACCCTAAATATTTTTTGCAGAATTAAGTCTGTTAATGAGCTGATACGCATTTCCCGCCAAGCCTCGCCATAGTCATGGTTTTTAGCAAACATCAAGTCGCGGGTTTCATTTACTTTTGCGTCAAAAAGCGTCTCGACCTGTTCAACGGGGATCTCCAGCGGCGCACCGTTGGCTTCCATTTCCAGCTGCATCATCGCGATAACGCAATAATTGACAATACCGATGTATTCTTCTGTAATGCCGTCGCCTACCATTGATACTTGCTTCTCTTCCAGTGTGCGAATACGCTGCGCCTTAATAAATATTTGATCGGTTATAGAGGCGGGCCGCAGTATGCGCCAGGCCGTGCCATAATCGCGGGTTTTTTTCAGAAAAAGCGTTTTGCAAACGTTAATAACGGCGTTGTACTCGGCAGTAGTATTGCTCAAAATAAGCTGATTAAAATTCTTTTATTTATTATCGTACCTCTATTAGATAAGATGTTTAAAGATACAGTTTTTCAGAAAAAGACAACCCTCAATGCAGGCGGCAGACTTATAGATTTAAGCCACCCAAAGGTGATGGGTATCATCAATCTTACTCCAGACTCGTTTTATGCAAGCAGCCGCCGGCAGATCATGGAGGACGTGTTGCATCAGGCCGAAAAGATGCTCAACGATGGTGCTTCTTTTTTAGACCTCGGCGCTTATTCGTCCCGGCCGGGGGCATCTGATATCTTTGAAGAAGAAGAAGCCATCCGCTTGATACCTGTTGTCGAAGCCATCGCCAGCAAATTTCCTGAAGCTGTAATTTCCGTTGATACTTTCCGTGCCGGAATAGCTGAGTCGGCCGTAAATGCCGGAGCACATATTATCAATGACATCTCAGGTGGCGAATTGGATAAACACATGTTTGAAACGGTAGCCCGACTGCAAGTGCCTTATATATTGATGCACATGAAAGGTACACCGCAAACCATGAAAGACCTTGCTGTTTATGACGATGTGTTCACGGAAGTGTTTACCTATCTCGAAAAAAAGCATTATCAGTTGAAAAATTTAGGTGTTCACGATGTGGTCATCGACCCGGGGTTTGGTTTTGCCAAGACCGCCGGACACAGTTTTACGCTGCTTAACCGACTGCGCGACTTTGAGATGCTTGGGTTGCCAATCCTTGCCGGAATATCGAGAAAACGTATGATCTACGGCACTTTGGATATCCCAGTCGAAGACGCGCTTAATGGAACAACGGTAGCCAACACCATTGCTTTAATGAACGGCGCAAGTATTTTACGTGTTCACGATGTGAAACAAGCAGTTGAAGCAGTGAAAATTTTTGAGGCGGTGAAAACATAGATAACCACCCTGTGATCTATCAATCAGTTTATACATCCCGGCTTACTTGGGGTGAAGCGCTTTCAAGAAAGCAAGAAATGCTTTCCTGTTACCAAAAGCCGGGCAATAGGTATGAAAATATTCCGGTGCGTAGAAATAAAGTTGTCTTGACTTTTTTTGAGTAATGATGTACAACGAGTATTCTTCTGCATCAGATATTCTATGAATGATTGCTTCTCTTTTACCATTGATAAGAGTGTCTCTTGGCGGACAATCTGCAAAAACACCATCATCCTCAATTTCGAATAAGCGGTTTGCAGTAAAACTTTTCAGGATTTCATCGCCGTTTGTGATATCTGTAATGTTTTTTAGTTTAATGGGCTCATGTTTAGCAGCTAGTTTTGAATCGTTAATGACCGCAACCATCTTTTTCCACTTGCCGTTGTTGACCACCCAAACATCATATGCTTTATATTGACCCGACCAATACGAAAAAGATCTTAGAGCAATAGTTAAATCAAAACTACCCACACTCGATCTTATCAAAGAATCATCTCCTGAGTTACGTCGGATATTACCTTGGAAATCAGGAATCCTTGTTTGAGCAAAACTTTGACAGAAACCAGCCAGGCAAACCAATAATATAACCAATTTCTTCATGCCCTCCTCAATTGCACCTCATCACCAATCTGCTCCAGAATACTTTCTAAATATTCGCGGTTGTTGGCCAAACGGGGCACCTTGTGCTGACCGCCTAATTTGCCGCGCAGTTTCATCCATTTTAAAAACGTGCCCTGCGGCGCTTTGTGTATCAACGGGCGATGCAGCGCCAGATCTTTAAAACGCTTGGCATCATAATCCGAATTGAGTTTGCGCAGTGTTTGGTCGAGCAAGTCAACAAAGCGCTCAAACTCTGCAGGCTGCCGCTCAAACTCGATGATCCACTCATGCCCTCCCGACTTATTGTCAGAAAAATAAATGGGCCCGGCAGTGTATTCAGAAATTACAGCCCCCGTTTGGCGACAGGCTTCATCTATTGCACGGTCAGCATTATCAACAATTACTTCCTCACCAAAAGCGTTGATATAATGCTTGGTACGCCCGGTTATTTGTATCCTGTACGGCGCTAGTGATGTAAACCGTACGGTATCGCCTATCATATATCGCCATAACCCGGAGTTGGTGCTGATGATCAACGCGTAGTTTTTATGAAGTTCTACTTCATCGAGCGTCAGCGTTACAGGATGCTCTTCGCCAAGATGTTCCATAGGCAAAAACTCATAGAAAATGCCATAATCCAGCATCAATAGCATCTCACCGTGCTCTTCAAGGTCCTGTATACCAAAAAAGCCTTCAGTCGCGTTGTAGGTTTCCATGTAAAACATGTTTTCCTTGGGGATCAGCTGCCTGAACTGCTCAAAATAAGGGGTAAAATTTACCGCCCCATGAAAGTACAATTCTAAATTAGGCCATACTTCTAACAGGTTCTTTTTGCCGGTTATTTCCAGTATGCGTTTAAAGAGAATAATGTTCCAGGTAGGCACGCCACTTATACCCGTAACATTAGCGCCTATGGTAGCCCGGGCCATCTTTTCTATCTTCTCCTCAAAGTTTTCAATAAGCGCGATGTCCAATTTCGGGATGCGATAAAATTCTGCCCAGAGTGGCAGGTTTTTCATGATCACGGCAGACAGATCGCCAAAAAATGTGTCGGCATTCATCTGACTGATCTGGTGGCTGCCGCCCAGGGTTAATATCTTACCGGTAGACACCCTGCTGTCGGGGTGATGGTTGCAATACAACGTGAATACATCCTTCCCGCCCTTAAAATGGCACTCTTCGAGCGACTCTTCACTTACCGGAATAAACTTACTACGATCATTAGTAGTACCTGATGATTTGGCAAACCATTTAATTTCCGACGGCCACAGAATTTGCTGCTCGCCTTTGAGCATGCGCTCTATATAGGGCTTTAAGGTGTCGTAGGTTTGTATGGGAACACGCTCTTTAAACTGGTGCAGGTGTTCGATACTTTTGTAATGATATTTTTTTCCCCACTCTGTATGCTCTGCTGCCGAGATCAGCTTTTCAAACCACTCTTCCTGTACCTCATTAGGGTATTTTTTGAACAGCTCTATCTGGTGAATGCGTTTCTTCATCAACCAGTTAAAAACGGAGTTGAGTACGGTCATTCAGCGAGAAGATTAAGGTGCAAAGGTTTTTCTTTTTAGCACAAAGTTGGCGCCCAGGTAAACTTTACGCACCATCTCATTTGCTGCAAGCACCTCGGGTACACCAGATTCCAGTATCTTACCTTCAAAAAGCAAGTACGCCCTGTCCGTGATCGACAAGGTTTCCTGTACGTTGTGGTCTGTAATTAAGATACCAATGTTGCGGTGCTTTAATTTAGCAACCATGCTTTGAATTTCTTCAACAGCGATAGGGTCTACGCCGGCAAAAGGTTCATCAAGCAGGATGAAATTGGGCTCGGCCGCCAAAGCGCGGGCAATCTCGGTGCGGCGGCGTTCGCCACCGGATAACAGGTCGCCACGGTTGCGGCGCACCTTGTGCAGGCTAAACTCGTCTATCAGTGACTCCAGTTTCTCCTGCTGGCGCACCTTGTCCATGTTGCCCATCTCCAACACGGCTTTTATATTATCTTCTACCGTGAGTTTTCTAAAAACAGATGCTTCCTGCGCCAGGTAGCCAATGCCTTTTTGCGCGCGTCGGTACATGGCATCGCCGGTAATATCTTCGTCGTCTAAAAAAATGCGGCCCTCGTTAGGTTTTATCAAGCCCACGATCATGTAAAAAGAGGTGGTTTTACCGGCTCCATTAGGGCCCAGCAGACCAACAATTTCGCCCTGCGCTACATCGAAAGACACATCGTTTACAACAGTGCGCTGTTTATATTTTTTTAAAAGGTGCTCTGCACGTAGGATCATAATTGGTTTACTGCTGCGCAGCTTGTCTTATTCCTTTAATATTGAGTTGCAAAGTACGCTTATCGCGCCAAACATTTTCTTCAATACAATAACAAATGTCAAATGGCCGGTCTTGTTTTAAATCGCGAATCCATGAGTGTTGCCCGAACGCGATACACTCAAACATTGCCGAACCATCCTGCTGAACGAACATTTTTAAGTGTTCGCTGCCAACCAATAACGGCTGTCCGCATATTCTTACCCCTTTCGACAAGAACACAGGCGTCATATTAGCGGGGCCAAACGGACCGAACTGGCTTAAAACCCTATAAAATTTTGAGTTTATTTGCGACAGTTTGATTTCGGCATCGATCTTTATCTCGGGAATCAACTGTTCATCAGTTATCGTTGCGCCAACAACCTCTTCAAAACGGTCTATAAAGGCTAGAACATTTTCGGGCGGCATGGTTAATCCTGCCGCATACATGTGGCCGCCATATTGCGTAAGCAAGTCGCTGCAATTACTAAGCGCTTCATATAGATCAAATCCGTAAACAGAACGCGCGGAGCCGGCCACATGCCCGTTAGAACGCGTTAATACAATTGTCGGGCGGTAATATTTTTCGGTTAGCCGCGAAGCCACAATACCTATCACACCTTTATGCCAGCGCTCATTAAATACTACGGTAGATTTTTTGGCAACAAGCGCCGCATCGCTTTTAATCATACTTAAAGCCTCGTCTGTAATGGTCTGGTCATGGCCTTTACGTTCGGCATTGTGGCCATTGATCAACGCGCCGATGTCGCCGGCGTTAAGCACATCATCGGATATCAGCAGGGCTACCGCATGTTTGGCGTCGGCTATACGGCCTGCCGCGTTAATTCGCGGGCCGATGCTGAATACCACGTCGGATATATTTACGCGTTCTTTCTTACCTGCAATCTCCATCAAGGTCTTTATACCCGTGCAGGGCTCGCTATTTAACTTTTGGAGGCCAAAGTAAGCCAGCGTGCGGTTCTCGCCGGTAATGTGTACAATATCGCAAGCAATGCTCACGGCTACAAGGTCCATATAGCAGGCAATGCTTTCAAACGGGATCCCATTCTTTTCGGCATAAGCCTGCACCAGTTTAAAGCCAATGCCACAACCCGAAAGCTCTTTGTAAGGATATTCACAATCCGCGCGCTTTGGGTCTAAAACGCCTATCGCCTTCGGCAGATCACCTCCCGGAAGATGGTGGTCGCAAATAATAAAATCTATCCCTAAACTGTTGGCATAATCTATCTTATCTACCGATTTTATACCGCAGTCTAAAGCAATGATCAGCGAATAGCTGTTTTCCGCAGCATAGTCTATTCCTTGAGTAGAAATGCCATAGCCCTCTTTATACCTGTCGGGAATGTAATAGCTAATGTTGGTAGTACGCTTTGAGAAGAAACTGTAAACCAAGGCTACGGCAGTGGTCCCGTCCACATCGTAGTCACCATAGATCAGAATTTTTTCTTCTTTTTCCAAGGCAGTTTCAATCCTCTCGATTGCCTTTTCCATATCCTGCATTAAAAAAGGATCGTGCAGGTGGCGGATATCCGGCCGGAAAAAATGCTTTGCTTCCTCGAAAGACTTGATCTCGCGCTGTAAAAGCAGGGCTGCTAAAACGGGATCGATGCTTAGTGCTTCAGCCAGTTGCTGTATCACGTCGTCATCGGGCATTTTAAGCCGCGCCCATCGTTTTTGTATATCTTCGCCCACGGTTTAGTAAATATAATTAGCGGCTGGTTTATTAAAAACAAAGGTAAGCCCAAAAAAGTATATAAAAGATATGGCGGCGGTTTTTGCTCTCAAAGAAGGTTCATACTCTGTAGACTCGACTAAGAAATTTATCCCTTTCGACCCCGAGAAAGACGATTTTAAATCCCGCCCGGGTTCAATCTTCATACATGTAAACCCCTTTCTTATCAAAACAGAAAAAGACCTTATTCTTTTGGATAGCGGCTTAGGTTATGCGGCCGAAGATGGCGAACTCTTTTTATATAAGCACATCCGCAACGCAGGGTTCGATCCGGAAGATGTTACACTCGTATTGATGTCGCATCTGCATTATGATCATTCGGGCGGATTAGTTAAAGAAAAAAACGGCAGGCTGGAACCCGCATTTCCGCAGGCTCAGCATGTGATACAACGGGGCGAATGGGAAACTGCATTTTCAGGCAAGTCATCGTCATACCACACAAATATATTTGATGCCTTGCAGCGTTCTGCAGATTTGCATTTTGTTGAAGGCGACGGGGAACTGAAGCCGGGTATCACTTATCAACTATCAGGCGGACACTGCCCTTATCACCAGGTGTTTTTGATTGAGGAAGGTGATACAAAATTTTTCTTTGGCGGAGACGAACTGCCTGAGCCCGAACAACTGATCAGGAAGTTTATTGCCAAGTATGATTACAATGGACGCAAGGCTATGGAATTGCGCGAAATTTACGGACATGAGGCTGCAGAGGATAACCGTACCTGCTTATTTTACCATGCTAAACGTATGCCTGTCGGCAAAGTACAAATGCAAGGCGATGCCTTTACAGTTGTACCAGCTTAAGCCTGCTCTTCTTTTACAAAAAGCTCTTTGATCTTATCTATGTTGAGTGGCTTCGATACGAAATCTTTTACCAGCGCATAAGATTTTGCTTTGTTAATATCGTTGCTAAACACCGAAGATGAAATGATAAATATTTTGGTCTTCGATTCCGGGTCGATATCCAACGCTTTATACTCGTCTAAAAACTCCCAGCCATTCATCACAGGCATATTTATATCCAAAAGGATATAGTCAGGAAGCTGCTGGCCCTGATTTTTAAGTTCTACCAATTTATCTATGGCCAGTTTGCCATTAAGGGCCGAACTGATCTCACTGCTGACAACCGCTTTTTTGATCAGCTTCACCGAAATAAAGTTGTTGATCTCGTCGTCGTCAACTAGCATAATATTCACAGGCCGCTGCTCATTATTCATATGCGGTTATACGTATAGAATGTTTAAAAAGTTTTATTCTCAAAAGTGATAAAATTAACGGCTTAACCAAATAAATGGCTTGTTTTTATTTATACCAGCCGTTACAAATCCTCTTAAAATACATAATTGGTTGATTTATAAACCTAAGTTAATTTGTTGTAACAATTTTTTACTTTGCTTTGCCAATTACACAATGATGAAAAAATTATTACCACTTGCCTTTGCCTTTATATTTTTAACTAATGTTAAAGCCCAGGTTAAGACGCCTGCGGAGGTTTTCCCGGGTTTGTTTGCCGCCGTGCAAATGGCACACCTGTATCCTGATGGTAAAACATTTGCCGATGCAATGCCTAAACGACCTGCCAAAGAAATACTGGCCGACTATAACCGTTTGAAAAATTCGCCCGGTTTCAACTTAAAACAATTTGCCGACCAGAATTTCGAAATACCTCTATCAGTAACCTCGGGCTTTGTGAGCGACATTTCTGCTGGGGTTAGAAAACACATTGACACCCTGTGGAACGTATTGCAACGCAAAGCGGATAAAGACAAAGAAGGGTCGCGCATTAATTTGCCCTACCGTTACATTGTTCCCGGGGGGCGTTTCCGCGAATCTTACTACTGGGATACCTATTTTACCATGCAGGGCCTTGAGGAAAGCGGCCGCTGGGATGTGATAGAGAACATGGTGAAGAACTTTGCCTATGTGATAGACACTTACGGCCATATCCCCAATGGTATGCGCACGTATTACATCAGCCGTTCACAGCCGCCGTTCTTTGCATTGATGGTAGAATTACTGGCCAAGCACAAGGGCAACAAAACCATCACGAAGTATCTGCCGGAACTATTAAAGGAATACAAATACTGGATGGATGGCGTTGGCGGGGTTAAAGTAAATAGCGCGCTGAGGCATGTGGTTAAAATGCCCGATGGCTCTATCCTGAACCGTTATTGTGACGCAAGCCGCACGCCAAGGGAAGAATCATACCGCGAAGATATACTGGCTGCACAACAAAGCAAGCAAAAGGCTGCCGATTATTACCAGAATGCACGTTCGGCGGCAGAATCGGGGTGGGATTTTTGCAGCCGATGGTTTGTTGACGGCAAGCACCTTACTACTATACAAACTACTAAACTGGTACCTGTTGATTTAAACTGTTTACTATATCATTTAGAACAGGTACTGGCACGCTCATATTCGCTTCGCGGAGATGCAATCACCGGCAAGATCTATCTGGCAAGGGCAGACGCGCGTAGGAAGAGCCTGATGAAATTCTGCTGGAACGAAGCCGAAGGCATTTATCAGGATTATAACTGGACAACGCACAAGAAATCGCCATGGTTAACCATCGCCACAACATCACCGCTGTTTTTCAACGTGGCAACGCCCCACCAGGCAGACAAAATAGCCGTTGCTGTAGAAAACAAACTGCTGCAGCCGGGCGGCATAGCTTGTACCATGTTTAATACCGGTGAGCAATGGGACAGGCCGAACGGCTGGGCACCACTGGAGTTTATGGCCATAATGGGGCTGCGCGCTTATGGAAAAGACAAATTAGCAGAAGTTGCCGCCCTGCGCTGGATCAAGCTTAACAAGTCGGCATTTGAGAGTACAGGTAAGCTGCTGGAAAAATATAACATCGAAAACGTTGACGTATCAGTAGGCGGCGGGGGTGAATACCCTTTGCAAGACGGTTTCGGCTGGACCAATGGTGTGCTGCTAAAACTGATGAATATTTATAAGCAGTAGGCTGAATGGGCTTGCGCGCGATTGTATCTCATGCTTAATATGGGGTCGACGTTTTAAACAGCGAAAAGAGTTAACCACTCACTATAAATGAAGGCAAAAGAACATTGGGGATTATTGTGCACTTTAGATTATTTTAGAACTTTCCATAGCAAATAGGATGGGTTTTCTTTAAGGCTTTGTTTATACTCTAAATAGGTTTTATATCCTGATGCGCCAGCAATTGCCGCCGCAAGAAGACTCCAACCACCAGTCATTACAGAGCCAGTCAGTCCCCCTATTAAAATTGTCCCGTCTAGTAATGATTTCTTTTTTAGTGCAGATAATTTACCATTAATCTTTTTTACGCCGGTTTCACCTAACTCATGTAAAATATTTTCCTGTCGTTCTTTTAATTCCTTATCATCGGAAACAAAGCGAAGTTCGCGAAATTGGCGTTCTAGCTCAATTCTAAAATTGGTAAAAACATCCTGATCGTAGTTGCGAATGTCCATGAGTTTCTGAACATCAACATTATCAATAAAAGGCAAATCTAGATTTAATACCTGCTTGGCAGTTACAGACTGCGGTGTTTCTTTGTGATCAAAGCTCTTAATAAGTAGATCGGCGGTAAATTGTTGTTCGGTAATATATGTTGCCTTTAAACTCTCAGCAATACCAATCTCTTGATATACTCTATCAACTAGATTTATAGCGGTTCTATTAATAGATTGCTTAACCCATCCTTGCCACTCTTCTTTACTAACAGGATAATCGGCCAATCGCATTCTTGTTTCAAAAACATTGGGTTTCTCTGTTGGAAGATACTCTTGGAGGAAATAATGATAAATCATTCCATTTTTAAATTTATCGTCACCAAATCCAATGTGAATGCCTGGCGTAAAATCCAATTCATGTAATAACTGCCAGCCTCCTTTACTAGTTGCCTTCATTGAATTAACAACAGCATTTTCTTTGCAAAACTGGTGGATTGCTGGAGGCAAATCATTTTCAAAGAAAACTGGTGAATAATAAACCGGAGTATGCTCTTGAGGCTCAAATACCCAACTTGCAGGAATTAGTTTTACGTAATCTCCTGAGACCATTGGAGTTATTTTTTTGAGCTTTAAAAGTGCTTTTACAAGGCTATTCCTATCAAGGCTATTTTCATTCTTATAGCCGAGATAGGATCCCATGACAATACTTTGCGCACTTTTCTCATAAGCGAGTTTAAACAACGGATCATCAAGAATAAATTGTTCAATATAGAAAGCGCTTTTCGTTAATGTTTTTTCTGGAATATCGTCTATTGTAGAAAATACCTTTAAAGATGATTGCTTTGAAACAATGTCAAGGAAGATTTCATTTTTATGCGACAGTATGTAATTACGATAATTTTCAAGTTCCCTTTTTATCTCATTATCTGAATAATTTTTAAAACTGCTTGTTAAAAATGTCTCTTCGAAAAAAAAACTATTCGCTAAAAAATCATAAGATATGCAACCCATATTTAAAGTTAGCATAATGACTTGTTTAAATAACTAATTCAATTTGAATAAGTGTAACTCGATAATACGTCATGTCAGCCTGAGCCTGTCGAAAGCATAATATAATGTGATAACAACAAATCCTTCGTACCCTACAATTGCCTTGCAATTTACCTGTTTCAGTGGCACCAATTTGTCAGCTAAAAAGCAGCCTACTGACAAAATAGTGCTTGCAGGTAAACGCTGTAACGGGCTGATAATTAATAAAGAGCGAAACCTTGTCATATACTTAAAAGTAAGGAACGCCTGTTTCAACTGTTTCACCTGAAACAGTGAAACACCCGCGAAATCGTGTCACAAAAAAAGCTCCGCCTGTGCAGGGGAGCTATGCAAATAATATGGTGATTTCAGGTGCCGTATTCTGGCGTGGTAACTTCGCTTTCTTCAAATTCGTAATCTGTCAACGGCGGGCAAGAGCAGATCAATGTACGGTCGCCGTAAGTGTCATTTACCCTGCCTACAGACGGCCAGAATTTATACTGCGCCACATAAGGCAGCGGGAAGGCGGCTTTCTGGCGGGTATAAGGATGCTCCCATTCATTTGCCGTAATTACAGCAGCTGTATGTGGTGCATTCTTCAACGGGTTATCGGTTTTATCTGACACTTCTTTCTGAACGTCATCTATCTCATGACGGATCGCGATCATCGCGTCGCAGAAACGATCCAACTCGTGCTTAGGTTCAGATTCGGTCGGCTCAACCATCACAGTCCCTGCAACCGGGAAGGACACCGTAGGCGCGTGGAAGCCGTAGTCCATCAAACGTTTAGCAATATCGGTAACCTCTATGCCAAAGTTTTTAAACGCGCGGCAATCCAGGATCATCTCATGAGCGCAACGGCCATGCGAGCCGGTGTACAATACAGGGTAGTGCTGCTCTAAACGCGACTTGATATAGTTAGCGTTTAAGATGGCGTAACGTGTAGCGTTAGTAAGACCGTCACCGCCCATCATGGCGATGTAGGCGTGCGAGATTATCAATATAGATGCAGATCCCCATGGCGCTGCGGATACAGCCGGGATGGATTTGCCTTTGTCAATATCTACCACGGCATGGCCGGGCAGGTAAGGCACGAGGTGCGCTGCTACGCCGATTGGACCCATGCCTGGGCCACCGCCGCCGTGAGGTATGCAGAACGTTTTGTGCAGGTTAAGGTGGCAAACGTCGGCACCAATATTTGCCGGGCTGGTTAAGCCAACCTGCGCGTTCATATTAGCACCGTCCATATAAACCTGTCCGCCGTTTTGGTGAATGATCTCGCATATTTCTATGATAGACTCTTCGAACACACCATGGGTTGACGGGTAGGTCACCATGAGGCAAGACAGCTCGTCTTTGTATTGCTCGGCGCGGGCTTTAAGATCGGCAACGTCAATGTTGCCATTCTCGTCACATTTTACAACAACGATCTTCATCCCGGCCATTGCCGCCGAAGCAGGGTTGGTACCATGCGCCGAAGACGGGATCAAGGCAATGTTACGTTGGGTATCGCCACGGTTGTGGTGGTAGGCGCGGATAACCATTAAGCCTGCGTATTCGCCCTGAGCGCCGGCATTTGGCTGCAAGCTCATGGCGGCGAAGCCCGTGATCTCGCTCAGCCAGTCATTCAACTCGCTAAACAGTTGCATATAACCTCCAACCTGGTCGGCCGGCGCAAAGGGGTGCATCTTGCTAAACTCTGCCCAGGTAACCGGCACCATCTCTGTTGTGGCGTTCAGTTTCATGGTACAAGAACCTAATGCTATCATAGAGTGGCAAAGCGAAAGGTCTTTAGCTTCTAACGATTTGACATAACGCAGCATCTCATGCTCTGAGTGATGCGAATTGAATACCGGGTGATCAAGATATTCGCTTGTACGCTGCAAGCCGGCAGGGATAATGGTATCAATATTAGCCTGCAGGCTTTCAAAACCGGCATCATTAAGGGTTTTACCTTTAACTTTGGCAAAGAAGCGCACTATGGTCTCAACGTCCTTTACGCTGGTGGTCTCGTCCAATGAGATGGTGACTACAGAACCTTTGTAATGCAGGTTCACCTCATTGTTCAATGCCTCACTGTGGATAGGACCTGCCAGATCGCCCAGGTCAAACTTTAATGTATCAAAATAGGCATCATTTAACTGCTGATAGCCTAGCGCGTTTAGCGATTTGGCCAGCAAAACAGATAAACCATGTATACGTTCGGCGATCAATTTTACACCCTGCGGACCGTGGTAAACCGCGTACATGCCGGCCATGATAGCCAGCAAGGCCTGTGCGGTACAAATGTTTGAAGTTGCTTTATCGCGGCGGATGTGCTGCTCGCGGGTTTGTAAAGCCATGCGCAAAGCATAGTCGCCGGCGCTATCAATGGTTACGCCAATGATACGGCCCGGTATCGACCTCTTATATTCTTCTTTAGTAGCAAAAAACGCGGCATGCGGGCCACCAAAGCCCATTGGCACTCCAAAACGCTGTGAAGTACCAACCACGATATCGGCACCCCATTCGCCCGGAGGCGTTAACAGCACCAGGCTCATCAGGTCGGCAACAACAGTTAACTTGATGTTTTTACTATGAGCGGCAGCGGCAAAATCTTTATAGTCATATACTACGCCATCACCTGCCGGATATTGTACAATAGCACCGAACATATCCTCGGTCAGTTCAACCGTACGGTGGTCGCCCACCTGCAGTTTGATGCCATAGGGTTCTGAACGGGTTTTAAGGATGTCTATAGTTTGCGGGAAAACTTCTTCGGAAACAAAGAACACATTCGCTTTTTGATTTTTACGCAAGCTGTACTGCATAAACATGGCCTCGGCGGCGGCAGTGCCTTCGTCCAGTAAAGACGCATTGGCTATTTCCATTCCCGTAAGGCTGATCACCATTGTCTGGAAATTCAACAATGCCTGTAAACGGCCCTGGGCTATCTCGGCCTGATAAGGGGTGTACTGCGTATACCATCCCGGGTTTTCCAAGATGTTTCGCTGGATAACACCCGGAACTATTACATCATAATACCCCTGGCCTATGTAGCTCTTGAACACCCGGTTTTTCGACGCGGTTTGTTTAAGTGTGTTCAGGTAATCGAACTCGCTTTTAGCAGCAGGCAAATTCAATGGCTTTTTAAGCCTGATCTTTGCAGGTATGGTCTGATCTATCAGGTCGTCAAGCGAGCTTGCACCAACGGCTTTTAACATTTTGGCGGTGTCAGCCTCGTTTGGCGCAATATGCCTGCCCTGAAATTTTTCCTGATAATTGATGTTAATACTCATGTGCGGGTTACCCTCTGAATTTAAAGTGCAAATGTAAGTTTTTGCAAGGGTAAAGGCAATTGGCTATGTCACAATACCATAGTTATTGCCATGTGTTTACACTTCGCCTTCGGCGGGTATTTCTTCTGCAGTTTTAATGCCCGACAAGCGCGCAAGATACATTTGAATGGTAGTTTCTAACCCAAAATATAGGGCATCGCTTATCAAAGCATGGCCTATGCTTACTTCCAGCAAACCGGGTATGTTTTCTGCAAAGTACGCAAGGTTGTTTAAATCCAGGTCGTGGCCGGCGTTAAGCCCAAGGTTTACTTTCTGTGCCGTTTGCGCCGCCTTAACATAATCAGCAATGGATGCCTCTTTGCCCTCGGTGTATTTGGTAGCATACCCCTCTGTGTACAGTTCAATGCGATCGGTACCCGTTTCGGCGGCAGCTTCTACCATTTCTGTTTGCGGGTCAACAAACAGCGAAACCCGGATTCCCTGATCTTTAAATTTCTTTACGGTTTCTGTCAGATACACTTTATTGGCTATCGTGTCCCAGCCATGGTTTGATGTTAGCTGGCCAAGCGCATCTGGCACCAATGTTACCTGATGCGGTTTTATATTGAGCACCAGGTCTACAAATTTCTGTTCCTGGCAATTGCCCTCTATATTAAATTCTGTAGTTACAATATCTTTAAGCGCATAAACGTCGGCATAGCGAATGTGGCGTTCATCGGGGCGGGGGTGAACTGTTATACCTTGCGCACCAAAGGCTTCGCAATCGCGGGCAACTTTTAAAAGATCGGGGTTATTTCCGCCACGTGAATTTCTAAGCGTGGCGATCTTGTTTACATTTACAGAAAGGCGAGTCATCGGCATCGGAAATTTTTTTAAGGTTGATGTATTAGCAAGTATATAACATCGCAAACATTTTTCTGATTGGTTTATTTGAAAATGACACCAATCCAAGCTTATGCGATTTAAATGTTTACTATTATTAGTCCTATTTTTTATATTCTCAAACGCCCGTGGTCAGGCCAATTTTGAGCATATAATTAATTACAGTGTGTATTACGGGTGGGCGCACAATGCCCCGCAGGATTGGGTTGTTTTAAGAAAATTCGAGAACCGTGGGAAGCCTTATTTTCTGATGGTCAACCCTCAAACGCTGCAAACTAAAGTCGACGAGCCGGCAGCCTATCAATTCAAACCGATGACTTTGCCTCAACTGCGCGGCATGTTTAAGAATTCGGCGTATGCAAGGGCACTTGGCGAAGCAGAGAAAAAATCCGTGATGATACAGAATGCCGGTATTGAGCGCGGTATCCCTACAGAGATGGGCATTAGTCTTACGGCAGACCTTTGCCCGTCTCACAGGCCGCTGGACAAGCGGATATTCACAGACATGATCAGCGGCTTTCAAAAAGTTGAGCGCCCGGTACCCATTGCGCTGTCTATTTCGGGCGTCTGGATGCAGCGACATCAGGCAGATTTGCAGTGGCTTAAACAGTTACAGCAAAAACAAGAGATCTATATCACTTGGGTAAACCACTCTTTTACGCACAGGGTAAGTGCGAGCCGCCCGCTAAAAGAGAATTTCCTGCTAGAGCCGGGCACCAACATCAGCTACGAAGTTTTAGAAACAGAAAAACTGATGCTTAAAGAGGGATTGCTTCCATCTGTATTCTTTCGTTTCCCGGGTCTGGTATCAGACCAGCAACTGGTTTACGCGATCACAAATTTCGGGTTGATCCCAATAGGGACAGACGCATGGCTTGCCAAGGGCCAGCATCCACAGGCAGGCAGCATTGTATTGATACATGGCAATGGGAATGAACCCGTAGGC
Organism: Mucilaginibacter ginkgonis; assembly: GCF_009754905.2. Lineage (NCBI taxonomy): Bacteria > Pseudomonadati > Bacteroidota > Sphingobacteriia > Sphingobacteriales > Sphingobacteriaceae > Mucilaginibacter > Mucilaginibacter ginkgonis. Next base: position 3,051,556 of record NZ_CP066775.1, read on the forward strand.
GTTGCAGAATTCATAAAATTGCTACAACAAAAAGCACCATCCATCGCAAAAAAACAGTGGCTGTTGTACGACTTGCGCGAGACGGTAGACGAGGAGTTTGAAGGAAGCCATTGATTTGTAACATATTGACAGGCTGCTTGTCTAAATAAAAAACAATCATAACATGGACCATACATTAATAACCACCAGTACAGGTTTAGAAGGTTACAAAGTTATTAAACATTTAGGCGTTGTACGCGGCATAACAGTACGCAGCCGCAGTGTTTTGGGTAATATGGCAGGCGGCTTCCAGGCTCTGTTTGGCGGGCAGCTATCTATTTATACAGAGCTTTGCGAAAATGCCCGCGAAGAAGCATACCAGTTACTGATACAACACGCGCAAGCTATTGGTGCCAATGGCATCATAAATATGCGTTACGATGCCAATGAAATTATGCAGGGTGTTACCGAAGTGCTTGCCTACGGTACCGCGGTAGTGGTGGGGAAGGCATAACGCTTCCCGATTTACGATAACTGAATACAAGTCCGAAATTTTAGTATTTCGGACTTTTTTATGACTATATAAACTTGATAATGCCGGCATTGGTGTCTAAATTTATTTAGAAGACGCTCCTTGATAATCAACCAGGAGCGTAACCTTTATAAATCCATACTTCATGAAAAAGCATAAATTAACACTCGCGGCACTTTTGCTTTTTAGCATCGTACAAATAGGCTTTGCGCAAAAACCGGCACAACCCTTTTTGAAATTTGACGATGCGCCAAATATGCCTTACCGACTGCTTTGGCCGGCAGTGGTAAACAGCGGACCGAGTATTTACGCCATAAACGGCTATGCTGTTTACGCAGGCGGGTATAGTTCAAATATCCTTGAATTTAATACTGCAACCCAAAAGTGGAAAACCGTAAGTAACGGTATGGGTTATAAAGCGCAGTCAGAGGCAGCTTATGTCTCATCTACCAACACTACTTATGTTTTTGGCGGGGTAAAGTTCGGCGGCAACTCCGTTTACCGCGAAGTGCAAAAGATAGATATGGCGAGCGGCGCAATTACAACGCTGCACATCTCTAACCCAATGGCGTCCGCCTATGGCACCGCCTTGGAATATGATGGCAACATTTATATTTTGGGTGGCACGGCTGATGACAAACACACCATTAATTCGACTTACAAATTTGAGCCAGCTACGCAGAAATTTACCAAGCTGGCAGATATGCCCGAGAGCCTGGAAACGGCCGGGGCGCTAGTAAACGGTGTGATCTACACTTTTGGCGGATACGATCAGTTCTTAAAACGGATGTCGACCACCATATCAGCTTATGACATTAAAGCTAACAAGTGGGCTGTCGTGGGTAAACTGCCCGATGCCGTATCAGCGAATAGTGTTGCTGTGTATAGAAACCTCATTTTTGTGATAGGCGGATACGATAAGGAAAACTTTCTGGGTTATTACGATACTGAAAGTAAAACATTTACCAAGCTGCACTCTAACTTTGAGGGGCGCCGTGCTGCCGGTGCAGCCGTTGTTGGGGATAAACTTTACGTGTTTGGAGGTGCGTCCAGGTTTGCATTAATGCACGGCACCAAATCTGTACAGGTGGCAGATCTTAAACAGTTCGCAAAATCTTATACCGCTGACTTTAAGTAAAATTTAATGAGCAGTGCCGATTTTACAACAGCATTTATAGTTAAGCAAAGTCCGGAAGAAGTATTTAACGCCATAAATAATGTGCGTGGCTGGTGGACCGAAGGTGTTACCGGGCAAACGGAAAATTTAAACGATGAGTTTTCCGTCCGGTTTTGGGATGTACATTACTCAAACCAAAAAATCGTTGAAGTGACCCCTAATCATAAAGTGGTATGGCTGGTAACAGACAGCAAACTTACTTTTATTGAGGATGAAAATGAATGGACCGGCAGCCGCATTGTTTTCGATATCAACCCGCATGAAGATGGAACGGAGATGCGCTTTACGCAGGTTGGATTACAACCATACGTCGAGTGCTATGATGCCTGCTCAAATGCCTGGACAGGGTATATACAAAACAGCTTAAAATATCTGATAACCACAGGCATAGGGAAACCGACAACAAAAAAGGAATTGGAAAGTTAATTGCATCCAATAAAAAAGCGCCTCGGTTTCCCGACGCGCTTTTTGAATTTTCAATTTCTACTTAGTAACGGTAGTATTCCGGTTTGAACGGACCTTCTACAGTTACGCCGATATATTCAGCTTGATCCTGATCAAGTACTTCCAGCTCTACACCAATTTTAGCCAGATGTAAACGGGCAACTTTCTCGTCAAGGTGTTTAGGCAATACATAAACCTGGTTCTCATATTTGCCCGGGTTTGTCCAAAGCTCTAATTGTGCTAAGGTTTGGTTGGTGAATGAGTTACTCATTACAAAGCTTGGGTGGCCGGTAGCACAACCTAAGTTTACCAAACGGCCTTCGGCCAATATGATCACGTCTTTACCTTCAACGTTGTACTTATCAACCTGCGGTTTGATCTCAACCTTAGTTAAGCCATAAGCACCGTTTAACCAAGCCATATCGATCTCATTATCAAAGTGACCGATGTTACAAACGATAGCCTTATCTTTCAACGCGCGGAAGTGTTTTTCACGAACGATGTTTTTATTACCTGTAGCAGTTACAACTATATCTGCTTCAGCTATAGCGGTATCCAGTTTTTTAACTTCATAACCTTCCATAGCTGCTTGTAGAGCACAGATAGGATCAATTTCGGTTACGATAACACGTACACCCGCGTTGCGCAAAGAATCTGCAGAACCTTTACCAACATCACCATAACCACAAACAACAGCTACTTTACCAGCCATCATTACGTCAGTAGCGCGTCGAATTGCGTCTACTAATGACTCGCGGCAGCCGTACTTGTTATCGAATTTTGATTTAGTTACAGAGTCGTTGATGTTAATAGCCGGAATTGGCAATGTACCTGCTTTAACGCGCTCATATAAACGGTGTACACCGGTAGTAGTTTCTTCAGAAAGGCCTTTAATGCCTGCAACTAATTCAGGATAACGGTCAAGAACCATATTGGTTAAGTCGCCGCCGTCATCAAGGATCATGTTTAGCGGCTGGCGGTCCTCGCCAAAGAATAAAGTTTGCTCGATACACCAGTCAAACTCCTCCTCATTCATACCTTTCCAGGCATAAACAGAGATACCTGCGTCGGCAATAGCTGCAGCTGCATGGTCTTGGGTTGAAAAAATGTTACAAGAAGACCAGGTAACTTCTGCGCCTAAAGCTTTAAGCGTTTCAATTAAAACAGCGGTTTGGATGGTCATATGCAGACAACCTGCAATACGCGCACCTTTTAACGGCTGTGACGGCCCATATTCTGCACGAAGCGCCATTAAGCCCGGCATTTCTGCCTCGGCCAGTTCAATTTCTTTACGGCCCCATGAAGCTAATGACGGGTCCTTAACTTTACTTTTTACAAATGTTGTCTCTACTGATGACATGATTTTTCAATTTTAATTACCGCAAAATTAGTTATTAACATGCTGTAAATAAAACCATCAGCCAAAGCAGCGCAATTTATTCGCTTAGGGTAAGATATTGCTGCGGGTTTACTGCCCGGCCGTTACGCCTTACTTCATAGTGTAAATGGGGACCTGTTGAGCGGCCTGTTGAACCAACTTTGCCAATTACCTCGCCAACGGTAACACTTTGACCTTCATGAACGCTAATACGCGACAGGTGCCCATACCATGTTTGCACACCATTTGCGTGCTGAATGCGCACGCAATTACCGTATCCGCCCGCACGACCTGTAAAGACAATGCGGCCGCTTGCCGTGCACTTAACCGGGTCGCCTACCTGCCCGCGGAAATCCAGACCGGGGTGAAATTCATTACGGCCAAAATCAAATGGGTTACCTCTATAGCCAAAGAAAGAAGTAAAACTGCTGATACGCGGATAACCCATTGGCACCATTGCAACGTTGTTTACCAATAGCTCCAGGTAACGGTTATACTTGGCATATAGCTGTATGTTTGATGCCTTCTTAGAAGGGTTTGCTGATATACTTGCCGTTACACCTCTGAAAGAAACGCTCTTTAATCCGCGGCGACCCAGGTAATCGTTTATCTTTTTAAGCTTTCCTTGTATACCGTCTATGTAGCTTAATGCTTTTGTGTTGCTGCTATCTGTAGCGGCTGTCAAGGCCTCAAGGCGTGTAGTGCCTGCATCCAGCTGGCTGCGCAGGGCCACAACCTGAGTTGAAAGCCTGTAATTTTCTTCGGCCTGTGCTACGCCGTTATCATATAAACGTTTTACACTATAGGTCAATCCGGCAGCTAAACTAAATGCTATAACCAGCGTAAATCTTAATCTGTTAAAATGCTTGGCTTTTACTTGCAGTACTTTGGCGTTAGATCCGTTTTCATCAAATACTCCGTCCACACCTAAATCTCTTCGTTTTAAGTTCATACAATAATCTAAATTTTTAATCAGGGGGCGCTTGCACATTGCCGGGCAAGCTCAAAAATAACGTCAACTTAATGTTAATATTTTAGCGCCTAAAAATATTTATTAGCGGTTTAGTTACTTTTGTATTCCAAATATAAAAAAAGATGATGTATCCAGAATATTTAGTGGCCCCGATGAGGGCCGAGTTGACAAACGAAGGTTTTGAAGAACTTTTGAATGCCGATGCTGTAAAAGAAGCCGTTGAAAGCGAAGGCACTACGTTTGTTATGGTGAATTCTGTTTGTGGCTGTGCTGCCGCGAACGCCCGCCCTGCTGCGCGCATGGCAGCTAAGAATGGCAAACGCCCGAACAAATTAGTTACAGTTTTTGCGGGTATGGAAAAAGACGCTGTTGATGCTGCCCGCAATTATATGTTGCCTTACCCGCCGTCTTCGCCATCTATGGCGTTGTTTAAAGACGGTAAACTGGTGCACATTATCGAGCGCCATCAAATTGAAGGCCGCCCGGCACAAATGATCGCCGATAACCTTGTTCACGCGTTTGACCAGTACTGCTAATCGTTTTTGATCAGATATTAAAAAGGCCGCCCTTATCGAGGCGGCCTTTTTCGTATGATTATTTTTTTAGCGTTTCGTCAAACATGTTGAGTATGCGCTTATACTCATCCGTCCAGCTGCTGGGTTGTACAAAGCCGTGGTCCTCTACCGGGTATGGCGCCAGCGACCAATTGTCTTTATGCAACTCTATCAACCGCTGGGTTAATCTTATAATGTCCTGGAAATTCACATTCTGGTCTACCATACCGTGGCACATCAATAACTTGCCCTTTAAACCATTCGCGAAATAGATAGGAGAGCTTGCCTTATAGGCGTTCTCATCTAAATATGGTTCATTGAGAATATTGTCTGTGTAGCCATGATTATAATGCGCCCAATCTGTTACAGAACGCAAACCTGCTCCCGCGGCAAAAACATCGGGTGTAGTGAACATGGCCATCAGCGTGATGAATCCGCCGTACGAGCCACCATACAAGCCCACATGAGCCGGATTGACGCCATATTTATCAACCAATAGTTTTACACCGTCTACCTGGTCAGTCAAATCCTTACCTCCCATGTGGCGATAAATACCGGTCCGCCAATCGCGGCCATAGCCTGCGCTGCCGGTGTAGTCGATATCGAGCACAGTATATCCTTGGTCGGCTAGTAGGTTATTGAACATATACTCATGCGAGTATGAACTCCACCAATAGTGCACGTTTTGCAGGTAACCTGCGCCATGAACAAACACTACTGCCGGGCGCGACGGGTCAGGGTTTGCCGGTACATATAGTCTCGCGTAAACATCGCTGCCATAACGGTTTTTAAACGTGATCATTTGCGGATCGCGCCATGGGTACGACTTAAATTCTGCAGTGACAGAATTGGTTACCTGCATGGGTTTTGCACCCGCTTTATTCGGCTGGATGTATAGTTCCCAGGGCTTATTTGAATACGAATAGCGGATAGCCAGCCATTTTTCATCGGGAGAAACCGATACCTCATTACCGCCTTTCATAGTGGTGATCTTAACGGGCGTGCCACCATTTACAGATAATTTATAATAGTGGGTAATGCCCGGATGCTCCATATTACCAACGAAGTAAAACGACTTACGGTCGTTTGACAGGTCAAGCTGCTGCACTTCCCATTTACCGGTGGTTAGCTGTTTCTTTTCACCGGTCGCGACATTTATCGTGTAAATATGTGAGTAACCACTCGCTTCGCTTTGAAAGTAGAACCGGTTATCATCTATCCAGCCAACGTTTCCGCCTGAGAATCCGCCACCGCCAATACCGGGGCCGCCTATCCATGCATTGTCATGCTGGCGGTCTAACTGGGTAAGCTTGCCGGTAGCAGGATCTAGTTTCATGATCCAGCGATCCTTATTGTCTTGTGCCGTTACAATAACGACGGCGTTTTTGCTGTCCTCACTCCAATAAGGGCCATGTACAACTACCTTGCGGTCTTCATTGCGTTTAGTGCGCTCTTCTAACTGCTTTGGATAATCTTTAACATAATCTGGCAGATCTTTTATGCCCGGTACGTCTTTAGTGTCTATCGCGTAAACGGTGTCCCGCTGTGTGTCAAAAACAAATGATGCAGATGTTGCCTGCGGCGAACCAACCTTGGTACGGTTAGGAATATCTTCTGTAAAACCACTTGCGGTGACATAATTAGGCACTTCTGTGATACGAGCGCCTTCGGCCTGTTTGATCAAACGGTAGGTGATATAGCGATTATCAGGACTAACGAAAACAGAATTAACAGTTTGGTCGCCAACGCCTATTTCGCGCAGCTGTTTAGGCCGCAAACTTCGGCGGTCGGCAGCTTCTTCTTTATCCAGCTTCGCTTTTTCTTTGATCACATCGAATAGTTCAAGTTGTTCAGCCTTCAACCATCTCGATTGCTGGGTCTCTCCACCTGCTGTAGCAGCAGTTGCGCCCGCGCGGGGCCCGCCGGCAGCGCCACCACCAAAACCACCTGCACCGCCACGGCGTCCCTGTACGACATCAGCAGTCGCAGCAACGGTAGGCCCGTTCTTGGTGAAGTTGGTCAGCTGTATCAATTGGCCGTTTGCAAGGCTTATCGAATACAAATTGTCTGCTTTCACGAAGATAATGTGGCTTTCGTCCCCGCTGAAAACTGCGTTGCTTTCGCGGTCTGTTGTGCGGGTTAGTTGCGTGGTTTTATCCGTTTTGTAATTGCTTAAGTAAATGTCGCCGTTGTGTTCGTAGGCTTTAACTGTATGGTTTTTATTCCACACACCGTTGCCGGGCAAGGCATCCCGGCGCTCATCAATGCTTACTTTTTGCGGTTTAATGTCTGTGGGGGTGATGCTGTAAAGCGCGTCGCGGTCGGCATTCTCGGGGTTCCAGTTAAAATATATTTTTTTGCTGTCATCGCTCCAGCGGATGTTTGATGGCGCCGTACCCATCCACTTTGGGTCGCGCATTATTTTTTCGACAGTAAGTTTGCCCAGCGTTTGCGCAAATGAAGTTCCGCAGGTTACACATAAAGCCAGGGTAAAGATTTTCCTCATATAGATTATGTTAAAAAGGGAATGCAAGTTAAACAGTTGTGTCACTTGTGGCGCACACGCAATTTAATTGTTACATAGCAGGTTATTGAGCCTTAACTGTCTCAGGAATATATCTTCCAAAGAACTCATAAATACGCAGCATCTGGTCTAAGCGCTGGCGCACATTACCGCTGCGTACCAACTCATGCGTACCGCCCGGATGCTGCACATATTCAACAGGGCGGTTCAAAACCTTTAACGCCTTGTACATCATCTCGCCCTGAACAATGCCTGTGCGTAAGTCTGTTTCGCCATGCAGCATTAAGTATGGCGTAGTGATCTGGTTCACATAAGTGAATGGCGACTCGCGCGCTAATATCGGCCTGATGCTCTCTTCCCAGGGATAACCGCCGAAGTACATCGGCACCAGCTGCCATGCATTGCCCTCACCGAAGAACGTTGTGAGATCATAAACACCCCGCTGCGACGATATCGCTGTAAAGCGTTTGGTATGCCCCGCCAGCCAACCGGTTAGGTAGCCGGCATAAGAGCCGCCTGTAGCAACAGTTTTATCTTTATCGCCCCAGCCTTCGGCAAGCGCGCCATCAAGCGCGGCAAGTACATCTTCCTGAGGGCCTGTGCCCCAGTCCTGGTAATTGGCTTTTAAAAAGTCGATGCCGTAACCGCCGGAGCCGCGCGGGTTTGAATAAACTACGCCGTAACCATGCGCGCAAAAGAATTGATACTCATGCCACATGGTGCTCTCGCCCGGTCCCCACATGGCGGTTGGCCCACCGTGGATCTGCAGCATTACCGGATACTTCTTAGCCGGGTCGAAATTTGTAGGTTTCATCACCCAATATTCCACCTTCATACCCTTGCTGTTGGTATAAATTTTCTTTTCGGGATAACTGAGTTTTTTGCCAGCCAGCCATTCCGCATTAAGGGACGTCAATCTTTTCGGCGATGCATTGTTTAAGCCTGCGGTATACAGTTCGAATGGGTTAGCTACTTCGGTTTTTACGTAGACTATTTTGTCTTTGCCGATGTCAAGGCTGCTCATACCTGCTTCGAAAGATGATAGTTGCTCAGGCTTTAGGTTTGCCAGGCTGGCTTTATAAATTGGGATACCACCGTTAGATTGTGCGGTAAAATAAAGGCTTTTACTGTCGGCGGCCCAAACGGTTTGGGTGACGGACCTGTCGACAGGTATCTCCATCTTTTTTCCCGGATTCTCAAAATCATAGACCATTAATTTAGCGACATTGATCTGCATATTTTTGCCAACCTGGTACACCAAATACCTGCCGGATGGCGAAACACTGCCGTTGCTTACAGTAGATCCTTCTTCCCTGATCAGCGCTTTAGGCGTGCCGCCGGCAAGCGACATCATGTAAACAGTATTGTCACGGTTACGATCTGGATTGGCCAGCGTGTCCGCGTCGCCGGTCATGATGATGTTTTTGCCGTCAGGTGTAAAATAAGCCGAATTGTAACTATGGAAACCGAAGGTAAGCGGTTTAGCTACAGCGCCCGGCTTAGCGTCTATGAGCATATAATGGCCAAAATCGAAGTATGGTTCCGTTGAGGCTTCACCTTCAAAGTTGAGTTTGTTGAACACCTTTACTTTGTTATCAGCTTCGTCCTGGGTCAAGAAAGCACGTATCTCGTCCAGGTTGCCGTCGGGGTTTTGTTTAGCTTTTGTTGACAGCGGGTTTGTTTTATAACCCGGCATTTCCATAGACCATCCCGGTACTTTTTTTCCCGGATTAAGGACCGAATCCTTAAGCATTTCGGGATAGCTTACATTTACAGAATACAATATCTTGCTACCATCTGGGGACCATTGCGGCGCGTTGGCTCCGCGGCTGTCGTTAGTCAGCTGCATGGCATCGCCGCCGTTAAGCGGCATAATAAATACCTGCGTTTTGTTTTTAGTAAGGCGAACAAATGCCAGCTTGCTATCATCCGGCGACCAGGCTGGTTGGTTGTTATTATTGCTGATCGCCGTTAAGGCCCTTGCTGGGGCGCTACCATCAACAGGGACGAGGTAAATCTGATTGCGATAGTTGTATTCCTTTTTATCATTCTCATCAGGTACAATGGACGTAACGGTAAAAGCAACCCATTTGCCGCTGTGTGAAATGGTAGCACCACGCAGTTGTTTTATCTTAGTCATATCTTTAACCTGGATATACTGGCTGTTTTGCTGCGCTTTGGTTGCAAGTACCGTTAAGGAAATAAAAAAAATAAGCAGGCCTTTTTTCATGACGAGGAATGATTGATGGCTAAATATAATGGATTACTTTAAACTGTACGAAGACGGAGATTACTATTTTAGATATAGTTGGAGCTCATTCGCCGTGAGGCTATGTTCTTTTGTCTTAGCAACAAAAGAACCAAAAGTGCCAAGTCAGCGCAAGGCTTCTTTTGCCGCACAAGGCTTTCGCCCTGCAAAATTGCTGCTTCGGCCCTCAACCCCGCAGGCCTAGTCCCTGCAGCAATTTATCACCGAAGCTGCGCGCTGACGTTCTAAGGTTGGATATGTTAGCCCTGAGTTTAGGACACCAATACGCGGCAGTCCGTATTAGTACCCCAACCTCTTCAAGCCCTCTTTGGCCTTTTGTTCCACACTGTTTTCAAACTGATGGTTCTTAAAGGCAATAGCCATGTTGTAGTAGTGCGTGGCCTCGGGTTTATTTTTCTGCTCTTCGTAGATGTTACCCATTTTTACTGCAGACATAGGCCCGTAATAGTAAGGCGTACCTTTGCCGGTGTTTATAGCCTGCTGATAGTTCTGCAAGGCATTAGCATTTTTGCCCATAGCTTCGTAAACCCGGCCTAAACGATAATAGTAATCAGCCTTTTCGCCTGCTGAAGGGTAGCTTTCGGGGTTTTTACCGTCAAGGATATCCAGCGCTTTATCATAATATCCACCATCGAATAATAACCTCGCCCTAAGCAGGTCGGCATTAGGCGTAGGGTTCGCGGCCTCTGTTAATGCTTGCTTGTCTTTGTCATTGAAAGAATACCCTTTTGCTTTTACCTGTTGAATATAGCTCTGATAGCCTTTGTTATCGCCGTGCAGCGCGGCGTCCCATGCTAAATGCAAATAAGTGTCCTTTACGTAACTGACACCTTTGTTCTCTGCTAAAAACCTGCGGAAGTAATCGTCGGCATTATTATCTAACCGGTTCATTTTAGCCACCGCCTCCAGATAGGTCAGGTAAGGGTAAGGCTGATACTCCCCGCCGTCGGGACGTTCGTTCAAACACTTTATAGCTTCGGAACTGTGACCGGTGCGCAGGCTCACAAACGCGCGCACATAAGTTTTAAGCAAACTGCCGCTATCCATCTGTGCAATGTATTGATGCATTTTGATATACGCTGCCGGGTCGTTCAGCACATACGATTGTACATAGGTAAGATAGAATACCAGTTCGTCGTAGTACATAGCATAGCTTGTGTGCGGCAACTTTGAAGCCAGTTGCTGCAGACTATTTAAGCCCGTATTAATATTGCCTTTTACGCCGAAAAAGCTAAGCGCGCTTTTTAATGCGCCATCGGGCAAAGCACCCAGTAATACGTTAACGAGGCCTCTTGGGATATCGTCGGGTAAAAAGCCGGGGAACTTTTTATTGTTCGCGTTCAATAGTTTCCAGGCGCGATTGATCTCAAAACCTGCCGTTGTGTTTTCGCCAAAGCGCGAGTGGATCAATGCCCATTGCAAGTTTACCTGCGCTAATGAAAAATTGTAATAAGGCGAATGGTCGTCCTCGTCTTCCAACAAGTTCAAGCGTTTAGATTTATTGTCTTTTAGCCTGTCAAAATCGGCTTTGCTTTCTGATGTGAGCAGCCAGAAGTAATCGTAATAATTATCAAGCAGGACGGTGATGGCATTATTGGGGCGCGCGGCCTTTTCCTGATCGATAAGCACACGGGCGCGTTTAAGTTTAAGACTTAAAATGTTGGTATAGGCTTGCTGGCAGTTGGCGTTAAAATCAAAGTTGGCAAAGGCGGTTGTTGTGCTTGCAAGAAAAAGTAAAAGGGCTAAAAGTTTTTTGGGCATGCAGATATTAATAAAGGCCGGGCAATTTGAGATGCCGAAGAATACGTGTAGCGCTTCGACAGGCTCAGCATGACATAGCTGAATAAGCTCCCTCGCTCTGCGCGGGATGACAAACCACTTGAAAACAAAAAAGGCGCCCGTTAGCTAACGGACGCCTTAAATCTATAATTTTTTTAATTATACGGCTTCGGTTTCCAGAGCTGTCTGCTCATCAACCAAAATACGGCCACAATGTTCGCAAACAATTATTTTTTTACGCTGACGGATGTCCGACTGGCGCTGAGGCGGGATCTGGTTAAAGCAGCCTGAGCATGAATCGCGCTGAATAGTTACAACAGCCAGGCCGTTTTTTGCATTCTGGCGTAAACGGGTGTAAGCAGTCAACAAACGGGGCTCAATATTAGCGGTAGCTTTCTCTGCTTCAACATTTAAAGCTTCTTCATCTTTTTGTGTTTCAGCAGTAATGGTACCTAACTCGTCTTTCTTAACGTCAAGGTCTGTTTTGCGTGCCTCTAGATCAGCAGCAGCTTTTTCGTAAACCTGCGTTTTGTTGCTTATCTCATATTCAAACTCGCGAATCTTCTTTTCGCTCACCTGGATATCAAGGCCCTGGATCTCTATTTCTTTAGAGATCGCCTCATATTCGCGGTTGTTTTTTACCTCGTTAAGCTGGGTTTCGTATTTTTTAATATTAGCCTGCGCATCTTTGATCAGGTTTTTGCGGGTAACAATGTCGTCCTCAAGGTCATCAAGCTCGGCTTTGCTTTTTTGGATACGTGTTTCTAATTGTGCAACATCGTCTTCCAAATCGGCAACCTCCATTGGCAGCTCGCCGCGTACCTGGCGGATCCTGTCAATTTTGGTGTGTATAGTTTGTAGTTCGTATAAAGCTTTAAGCTTTTGTTCTACGGTTTGTTCCATCAAATAAAATATTTTATGGGGTTTGTATTTATTTCTGTTAAGCGGAGGGCAAAGTTAGCAAATTTTTCTTTAATTTTTTCATACAATAAATGCTGCGTAAACTGCTCACTTTCAAAGTGCCCCACATCTGCTATCACTATCTTTTTCTCGGCATCAAAAAACTCATGGTATTTGTAATCTGCAGTAATAAAAATGTCTGCACCCGCGGCAATGGCTTGCATTAACAGAAAGCCTCCGGCGCCGCCGCAAACGGCCACCTTTTTTACCGGCTTGCCACGGAGTTCTGTATGGCGAATCACAGTGGCGTCGAGGCTGTTCTTAATATGCCGCAGATAGTCACTTTCAGAGATGCCATGCTCTATTTCTCCGATCATCCCCGAACCGATATCCTGGTACTGGTTCGTCAGCTGATAAAGGTCGTAAGCAACCTCTTCATAAGGATGCGCCAGGAATAAAGCCATCAATATTTTACTTTCCAGCCTTGCAGGATAGATCGTCTCGACACGCACCTCTGCTTCATGGTGTTGCTCGCCCGGTGTACCCACAAACGGATCTGTATTATCCCCGGGTTTAAAGGTGCCCGTACCATCCGCGTTGAAACTGCATTCGCTATAATCGCCTATCTGCCCTGCACCTGCTTTAAATAATGCTTCGCGAACTTGTTTGGCTTGCAGCTGTGGTACATAAGTTACAAGTTTTTTGAGGATGCCTTGTTTTGGCGACAGGATACGGCAGTTAGTGAGCCCCAACCGCTGGCAAATGCGGCGGTTTACACCATCGGTAACGTTATCCAGATTGGTATGTATAGCGTAAAGCGCAATGTTACGGCGAATGGCTTTCTCTACAACACGTTCTACATAAGTTTTGCCGTTAAACTTTTTTAAGCCTTTGAAAACAATAGGGTGGTGCGATACGATGACCTGGCAGCCGGTTGCTATGGCCTCGTCAACAACCTCTTCTGTACAATCGAGCGAGATCAATGCCTGGCTGATCTCCATGTCAGGCCTGCCAACGATCAATCCCGAGTTGTCATACTCTTCCTGGTATTGCGGCGGCGCGAGGGTTTCAAGGTAATTGATTAGTTCTGAAAGTTTCATTAAACAAACCCGGTATTACACACCCATCCTGGCGATCTCAATACTTTCGTAAGCCATTTTTTGGTTGTATTCGTTAGCAAGACTTTTGTGGTTTATCAGATCTATGATAGTGCCTATCAGGCAAAAACCACCGGTGAAAACATAAATGATGCCCATACCAATCTGCCCTACAACAAATCGCTGTACGCCGGCAATACCAATAAAACCAATCAGCGTGAATATCAATATGTCTTGCGGACTTTTACGGCGACCGTAGTAAAGATTTAAAAACGTTTGATTTTGCGACTCGGTTAAGCCGGTTGTCATTTGCCTTAAAAAACTAATCTCTTCAAAGGTTACTCCGGGGAATGAAGCATATGGGTTATTATTCATGGCTGTAGGTTTTAAGTTCTTTAAATTTAAAGATTTGTATACAGATTAGAGACCATATGCGATAAAATGTTACAAAAAGTGCGGGTATACCCAGCCAATGTGCTTTAAGCGAATTGCCTATGTCGCCGTGAATCAAGTAACTTATGGCGTGGCCTATGCCACAGCCTGGGCACCAGGTAATGCCCATTAACCGCAGCGGGCATAAAACGAAATGGCTATCGCTGCCGGGGTTAGTTACTCCCAATGCCACGATAGCCATTAGCCAGAATATCAGTTCGAAATTATTTTTCAGCAGTTTAATCAACTTGCTCCGGTTTGGTCATTAACAATAGCGAGGCTGCCAGGGCACTAAGCACACCAATAAGTAACGCCGCGAATATACGACCCGAGAAATCTTGCGTATTAGTTTTCTGACCGCCGATATAACTTACATACCAAATTCCCATTGCAATGGCTACAACGCCTGCAACAATTAGTATCTTAAAGCTTTGACCGAAAGCCTGCAGGAAACCAAACTTGCCGTTTGTTTCATTTTCGCGGTAGCTGCGTACGCCAAAGTATAAGCCAATAACAGGTATCAGAATAGAGAAATATTCAAAAGGTGCGGTTTTATCTGCCTGGGTATCGTAACCGGCCCAGTGCATGGCAAACAGCCAGCCGCCGCTTAAAATGCCTATAATTAAACCGTAAATGATAGCGTTTTTCATGGTAAAGTAGTGGTTAGTTAATGCAATTTATAGGTTGCAGGTTAAATTATACACTAAAAAGAATTTTTACTTACAGATTGTTTTATCTGCTCTTCATTTTTAACCGTCGCGCCGGCACACCCTCCATTGTGATCTTAACCGGCTGTATGTCGCCCTGCTTGTCGAAATACATTCTATCTATGCACACTTCGCGGTGGTTGCCGTCAGTTACACCTAGCGGCCGCCGATGATAGATCATGTACCAGTCATCCGTTCCGGGTATGTTCATTACAGAATTATGCCCCGCACCCGTTGCTATCGCAAGGTCTTGTTTCAGGATCTTCCCAACTCGCTTGAACGGGCCCATCGGCGAATCGCTTATGGCATATGCAACACTGTAATCGGGGCCTGTCCAGCCGCCTTCACTCCACATCAGGTAGTATTTACCTTTGCGTTTGATCATGTAAGGCCCTTCAACATAGTTATCCGGGGTAATAGATTTAAAAATGCTGCCATCAGCAAAAGGCACAAAACCTGTAAAGTCCGGCGTTAACTGGCCAATGTTGCAATGGCGCCAGCCGCCGTAGATGAGGTAGTATTTGCCATCAGTATCGTGAAAAACAAATTGGTCTATAGGTTGGGCGCCATTGTAAAACTTGTCAACCAATGGCTTGCCCAGGTAGTCGCGGTAAGGGCCTTCAGGTTTGTCAGCAACGCCGATACCGATACCGCCCGGCTGGTTATCATTCTGAATATCATTAGCGCCGAAAAACAGGTAATATTTATTGCCTTTGTGAACGATAGCCGGTGCCCAGATGGCGTAGGCTGCCCACTTAAAATCTTTAATATCCAATATATGCGAATGTTTTTGCCAGGTCACCAGGTCGGGAGACGAGAACGCGTCCAGAAATGTTTGCTTCAAATAGCCTTTGTTAATGGTGTTTTTCTGCAGCATCATTTGTTGTCCATTGAGCCCTGTTTGCTGGATGGTCTTCATCGTGTCGCCGGAGTAGGTAGGGAAGATCCAATATTGGTCGTTAACGATCAGGTTATCCGGGTCGGCATACCAACCCGGAAATATGGGATTGCCTGAGGTTTTGGTTTGGGCAGAAGCAGTGAATAAGCCGCCGAACAACAATGAAATGGTTATAAAGCATTTGATGATTTTCATGGTTGGTTAAAGATAGGACTTATGAATTGCAATTTTCCACAGACAAAAACGCCGGTTTATTGTTGCTACA
Source organism: Mucilaginibacter ginkgonis (assembly GCF_009754905.2). NCBI lineage: Bacteria > Pseudomonadati > Bacteroidota > Sphingobacteriia > Sphingobacteriales > Sphingobacteriaceae > Mucilaginibacter > Mucilaginibacter ginkgonis. The sequence continues at coordinate 3,067,464 of NZ_CP066775.1, forward strand.
ACTGATAACCGTATCTTTGCACCGAATTGAATATCCGTGATATATTAGAGCGCTACAAGGGTGATGAGCGCGTACAAACGCTGGCAAAAGCGTTGAATGCAGCGAAAAATCCCCGGGTTCAGCTGCGCGGGCTCGTTGGATCAAGCGATGCAACGGTGGCGGTAGCTTTGTGGTTTCTACAGCACCGGCACATGGTCTTTGTGCTGCCCGACCGCGAAGAAGCAGCGTATTTTCAGGCTGATATTGAGAATCTTATTGGTCAGGAAGTTTTATTGTTCCCCTCGTCATACCGTAAGCCTTTTGAGTTTACCCAGCCCGACAGCAGCAACGTTTTGGCCCGTGCCGAGGTGTTGAATGACCTGAACCATACGTCAGAGTACGGCAAACTGATCGTCACTTATCCCGAAGCTGTTGCCGAAAAGGTGATCGACCGCGCATCACTCGAAAAAAACACGCTGGAGATTTCCGTCACCAATAACCTGAGCATCGATTTTATCAACGAGTTTTTAGTCGAGTATGACTTTGAGCGCGTCGACTTTGTTTATGAGCCCGGGCAATTTTCTGTTCGCGGCGGGATAGTCGATATTTTCTCATTTTCACACGATCTGCCATACCGGGTAGAGTTCTTTGGGGATTTTATTGAATCGATAAGGACCTTCGAGATTGAAAGCCAGCTATCTGTAGAACAGATCAAAAGCATCACCATTGTACCTAACGTACAGTCGAAGTTTTTAACTCAGAACAACATCTCCTTGCTCGAATATGCCGACCCGTCTACACAGGTTTGGATAAAGGATGTGCAGTTTACGCTGGATATTATCCAGGATGGTTATAAAAAAGCCACTCAATTATGGAAAGCTTTAGATGCTGATGAAAAGGCAAAAAACCCCGAGTGGATCGACCCTAAATATGGCTTCACTGACGAAAAATTGATTGCAGACCAGCTTCGCGATTTTGCTGTGGTTGAATTTGGCAAACAGTTTTTTTACAACGATGCAGCGCAGATCAATTTTGACATACGCCCGCAGCCATCGTTCAATAAAGACTTCAGCCTGCTGATCCATAATATCAAGAATAACGAGATAGATCATATTGAAAATTGCATCCTGACGGATTCGGCCAAGCAGGTAGAGCGTTTATATGCCATTTTTGATGACCTTGATAAATCGGTTAAGTTTACGCCAATAAATATTTCTATTCGGGAGGGCTTTGTAGACCGCGAACAAAAACTGGCTTGCTACACAGACCACCAGATATTTGACCGCTATTATAAATACAAACTACGAAAAGGTTATCAGCGCACGCAGGCCATTACGCTAAAAGAACTGCGCGAATTAAAGCCCGGCGACTTTGTGACCCACATAGACCATGGCATTGGCAAGTACAATGGCTTAGAGAAAGTGGAAGTGAACGGCAAAACGCAGGAGATGATCCGCTTGCTGTATGCTGATAATGACCTGTTGTATGTAAACATAAACTCACTAAACCGGATCTCGAAGTTTAGCGGTAAAGAAGGGGCGGTGCCAAAGCTGAACAAGTTAGGTACCGATACCTGGGAGCGGTTGAAGAAAACAACAAAAAAAAAAGTTAAGGACATAGCCCGCGACCTGATAAAGCTTTACGCCAAGCGAAAGCAGCAGGTAGGCACCGCGTTTCTTCCTGATAGCTACCTGCAGACAGAACTGGAGGCATCTTTTATTTACGAAGACACCCCCGACCAGGAAAAAGCTACCGCAGATTTTAAAAAAGACATGGAATCGCCGCACCCAATGGACCGCCTCATTTGCGGCGATGTAGGCTTTGGTAAAACAGAGGTTGCTATCCGCGCAGCGTTCAAAGCGGTTGCAGACAGTAAGCAGGTTGCAGTATTGGTACCCACTACAATTCTTGCTGCCCAGCATTATAAAACTTTTACAGAAAGGCTCAAAGGATTTCCCTGCAATATTGATTATATCAACAGGTTTAAAACAACCAAGCAGATCAAAGACTCGCTGGCTAAACTTGCAGATGGAAAGATAGACATCATCATTGGTACACATCGCCTGGTAAGCAAGGATGTGAAGTTTAAAGACCTGGGGCTAATGATCATTGACGAAGAGCAAAAATTTGGTGTTACAACCAAAGAAAAGCTAAAGCAAATGCGTGTAAATGTAGATACACTTACGCTTACCGCCACACCAATACCACGTACACTGCATTTCTCTTTGATGGGCGCGCGTGACTTATCGATCATTTCTACTCCGCCGCCAAATCGCCAGCCTGTAGTTACAGAACTGCACGTATTTAATGATAAGCTGATAAAAGAAGCGGTTGAACAGGAAATCGACCGCGGTGGGCAGATCTTCTTTATTCATAACCGCGTAGCCGACCTGCCTCAATTAGGCGGCATGATACGTAAGTTGGTGCCCAAGGCGCGCATCGGTATTGCGCACGGCCAGTTAGAGGGCGATGACCTGGAAGACGTAATGCTCAAATTTGTGGCGCATGAGTATGATGTACTGGTGGCTACAACCATTATCGAAGCCGGGCTTGACATACCTAACGCTAATACGATCATTATTAACCACGCGCACATGTTTGGCTTAAGCGACCTGCACCAAATGCGCGGCCGTGTGGGCCGAAGCAATAAAAAAGCATATTGCTATTTGCTAAGTCCGCCGCTTTCAACATTGACACCCGAAGCGCGCAAGCGTTTGAGCGCTATCGAAGAGTTCAGCGATCTGGGTAGCGGATTTAACGTGGCCATGCGCGACTTAGATATCCGCGGCAGCGGTAATTTGTTGGGTGCAGAACAAAGCGGCTTTATTGCAGAAATTGGCTTTGAGATGTATCATAAGATCCTCGACGAAGCCATTCACGAGTTGAAGGACGAGGAGTTTAAAGAGGTATTTGCCGATGAGAAGCCGCGCCCTTTCATTTCTTTTACGCAGATAGACACCGACCTGGAGATATTGATCCCGAACGAATATGTGACCAATCTTTCGGAGAGGTATAATCTATATACAGAAATATCTAAACTGGAGAACGAGGCCGAACTTGTGACATTTGAGCAACAGTTGCATGACCGTTTCGGGCCGATACCTCAACCGGTAACGGATCTGTTAAACACCGTTCGGTTGCAATGGCTGGGCAAAGCCATCGGCTTTGAAAAGATATCGCTTAAAAAAAACGTACTGCGGGGTTATTTCATCAGCAACCAGCAGTCGCCATATTTTGAAACTGAAGCTTTTAAGCAGGTGCTAAACTATGTGCAGTACAACCCGCGCCGGGTGAATATGAAAGAAGTTAAAAACACGCTCCGCATTAGTATAGAAGGTGTAATGAGCATTACAGACGCCGTAGGATTGTTGAGCGAGATAGTGGGCGAAGTAACAGCTTAACTATTCCCCAACCAACCTGTAGATTTCCTTTAAATTTCGCCCTTGCTCTTTATAGTCCAGGCCGTAACCAACCACAAATTCATTGGCTATCTCGAATCCGGTGTAGGCCAATTCAGGTATTTGTATTTCGATAGCATCGGGTTTGGACAATAAAGTGCAAACTTTGATGGATGCCGGTTTTAAAACTTTTAGCCGCTCTACCAGGTAAGCCAAAGTATTGCCCGAGTCGATAATGTCTTCTGCAACAATGACGTGCCGGTCGCGAATATCTACGGCCAGTTCAATATCGCTGCGCACGTTCCGGGTTGTAGTGGTGCCGCCAAAGTAAGAAGCGAGTTTGGTAAACGTAACTTCACAAGGGATATCCACAGCACGCAGCAAATCTGCCATAAATATAAAGCTCCCATTAAGCACGCCTAAGAATAACGGGCTTTTACCATTATAGTCGCGGCTCAATTCGCGGCCCAAAGCCTCTATACGGTTTTGTATTTCTAATTGGGTGATCAGCGTTTCAAACTCCAGGTCGGCTACCTTTACTTTCATAATTCAAAGCTATTATTTAAATAAACCTGCACCCTCAATTAACTGTATCTTTACACTCTTATTATGGAATACCAGGTTTATACCTTGCCGAATGGGCTCCGTTTACTGCATCATCCCGTAAATTCTAACATCACCCATTGCTGCATCGTTATCAATGCCGGCTCGCGCGATGAAAAGCCGGGCCAGGACGGTCTGGCGCACTTTATTGAACACCTGATATTTAAACACACCAAACGACGGAATACTTCGCAGATTTTAAACCGTCTGGAACTGGTTGGTGCCGACTTAAACGCTTATACTACTAAAGAATACACTTGTGTGCATGCTTCTTTTTTAAATGAGCACTTAGAGCGTACGCTCGACCTTTTTGAGGACATTGTTTTCCATTCTACCTTCCCCGAAAATGAAATTGAAAAAGAGCGCGGTGTGATCCTTGATGAGATAGCGTCTTACCTTGATCAGCCCGAAGAAGCCATCCAGGACGATTTCGAAGGCCTTTTATTTGAAGGGCACAGCATGGGCTGCAATATATTAGGCGCGCCCGAAAGTGTGTCTGCACTATCGCAGCAAAATATCAAAGACTTTATTGCAGAGAATTACCTTCCGTCGCAGATAGTGATAGGTGTATCGGGTAAATACCCGCCTGCGAAACTCACTAAGTTGGCAGAGAAATATTTCGGTCACCTGGCTTCCTCAGTTCCTGATAAAAAGCGCGTCGCCCCGCCGGTTTCAAAGCCCCAGCTTGTAAAGGCGGCAAAGCCAATCAATCAGACGCATTGCATTATGGGTTTGCAGGCATACCCATCAAATCACCCGCTTAAAAGCGCTTTGCTGCTGTTGAACAACCTTTTGGGCGGTATGGGTATGAGCAGCCGCTTGAACATGGAGATCCGCGAAAAATACGGAATTGCCTATACTATTGAATCGTCTTACGTGCCTTTTACAGATACCGGCATCTTTAACATTTACTTTGGCACAGATGCCGAAAAAGCAGAAAGGGCATTGAAACTGGTGGGTAAAGAATTGAAAAAGCTGCGCGACAATAAGTTAGGGACAATACAGTTGCAGCAGGCTAAACAAAAGTTTTGCGGACAAATAGCGCTGGCCGAAGAGGGCCGAATGAGCTTGGTGATTTCCATGACCAAAAGCCTTCTTGATTTTAACCGGGTAGATTCTTTGGACGAAGTTATGGCTAAAATAAATGCTGTCACTGCCGATGAATTGCTGGAGATCAGCAACGAACTGCTCGATGAGTCTAAGATGGTTACGCTGATCTTTGAACCTGAAGAGGAGACAAAAAGTTAGATTTAACAAATGTCATGCTGAGGTACTCAAGCATCGGCATTTACATTGTCCATTACGCCAAGCTTTAAATACGCGAGCGTTACGTTTACCTTCATTAATACTGGCGATAATAACTTATTAGGTTTTATTCTCCACCAAAAAAACCTTCGCTTCATAAACATCACCCAGCACCTCAACCCAACCACAAATGCACGCTTTAAGTCTGCCACTTTTTAAAAGATATTGCGCTTGCTGAAAGATAAATTGTTGGTCGAATTCGGGTGTCACATAAAAGGCATGCTCGCCTTTAAAACCGTTACGGATACAAATTTCGCCAATAACGATATTGGGCAATGTATAAACAAACAGTGCAGGGCTTGGTACGTCCTGTGCAGAGTGCCAGTACTTGATATCCGCGTCGAGGCTCGAATTCGCGTTGGATAAGATTACACCAACCTCTTCTGCAGCGTAAAATTTAATATTGGTATCGCTCAACAAAACCTCCGCCGCAAGGAAACCCAACTTGCTCAGATTGTCCATCTTATAAAACTTTGGATAATTGATACCCAGGCTTTTATAATGGGACGCTAAAAACTCATGTGTGCTGGTTGGCATCTCCTCAAAGACCACAGCATCTTTTTTCACAACAGTGCTATTGCTGATAGTACAGGAATCGGTGATATGTGGCTGGCCGGACATCATTATTTACTAAGGATTAAAGCAGCGTTACATCCTCCAAAACCTGATGCCGTTTTTAACGCGTGTTTTATCTCTGCCGTCTTGTTAGTCGTGTTGATGCTTATAGGCGATGTCCCGGTTTCCTCAAAACCTAAAGTCGCGGTGATTAAGCTATGGCGCATACTTTCGGCGGCAAGTATGCTTTCGATCAACCCTGCTGCACCAAGCGTATGGCCATAAAAAGCTTTAACACCGACGGTAGGCACGTGCTGTAAACCGGCGTTGGTAATGGCTTTTGCTTCCATATCATCGTTATAGGGTGTAGCTGTGCCGTGGGCCGATATCGTATCGATGTCGCAGCTTGCTAACTCTGCTTCGTTCATGGCTTGTTGTATGGCAAACTCCAATTCCTCTCCGGTACGCGACGGTCCTGAAATATGGTTAGCGTCGTCAGATACTGCGCCGCCAGTTATCCTGATGTAGCCTGCATACTTTTCATCTCCGGATAAAATAACCGTTGCCGCGCCCTCGCCTAAATTTAATCCGTTGCGGCTGGCATCAAATGGTTTACAGCGTTCGCTGCTCAAAGCCTGGAAAGATTGAAACCCCGACACAACAAACTTTGATACAACATCTGCCCCGGTAACAACCACACTTTGATAAACACCGGATTTGATCAGCCGCGCGGCTGTAATAATAGCCATCACGCCTGAAATACACGCGTTTGAAATTATGATGGGTTGAGTTCCAAAACCGAAATAATCGGCCACTAACTTGGCAGACGTATTTAAGGATATGCGTTGCTGAAGTTCGGCCGTATTATCGTTTGTCTCGAGCAGACTGATGTTGCCTTTGGTTGTAGAAATGATCAACCCTGTTGTTGAACTTTTGGGGTCGATACCTGTGCCGCTTAACGCTTGTTGAACCGAAGCGATCAGCAGCTGTTCAAATTTGGTGTAATTAACGTTACTGCTTAATATTTGCCGCTCTTTGGGGAACAAAGATGCCGCGAGCTGAACATCGGAAAGGTCGGGGCGGTCATGAACCTGAACGCCGGAGATGCCCTTTCTTATACTCACGAAGTTTACAGCGGTGGTGTCGCCCAGGGGCGAGAAAATATTGTCGGCAACCAGGTATACGTGCTTTGCCATCTATCAGTCGGAAATAAATATTTTTAGTTCTGCACTCGCAATTAATTCACTATAGCAAAAAACCTTGCCCCAAACAACCGTTACACCCATAACCTCATCAACTACATTAACTTCTGTTAAAAGTTGATCTCCTTGTGTAGGTAATCTTAAAACCTCAAAATTGTTTACCGCGCCGATAAACCCTTTTTTAACCGGCTCGTTGTTTTGACTAGCAATGAACCCGGCATATGCGGCAGCAGTTTGCGCCATATTTTCTAGCAATCCGCCTTCCTGAAAAATGCCATTGATGCACATCGGATTATCGCCAATAATTTCAAACGAAGTTTTAGCGCTTTTATCATCAGCAAAAACCAACCCGTTAACCATCACAAATGGCTGCTGCTGCGGAATCAGAGTAGTGGCATCTTGTGGAAACATAATTTAAGAATATAGTCCGCCGTTTACAGAGATCACCTGACCTGTGATGTAGCCTGCTTCGGGCGAAGCCAGGAAAACCGCAGCATGGGCCACTTCATCCGGCGTACCAAAGCGCCTTACAGGTATTAAATTTTTTAACTCCTTTTCGTCCAGGCCTTCGGTCATATCAGTCTTGATAAATCCCGGCGCAATGGCGTTTACCGTGATTCCCTGGCGGCCTACTTCCTGCGCAAGTGCCTTGGTGGCACCGATGACACCGGCCTTCGCAGCCGAATAATTGGCTTGCCCCGGTTGACCTTTTAAACCTGATAGTGAAACCACGTTGATGATGCGACCGTAACGGTTCATCATCATATTTTCCAGAACAAGTTTGGTTGTGTAGAAAAAGCTGTTGAGGTTGGTATCCATTACGCCACTCCACTGCTCATCTGTCATCCAGGTCAGCAAACTGTCTCCACGGATGCCGGCATTATTAACCAGCACCTCTATGTGATGACCTGTATGCGCTTCTATCCAGCCACCTAGTTTACCGCGAATGTCTTCTTTATCGGCTACGTCGAATTGCAATAGTTCGCCTGTGCCGTTATTTTGTTGAATGGCGCTAAGTGTACTCTCTGCTTCTGTGGTATTGCTTTTAAAATTGACGAGCACGTGATAACCCATCGCCGCCATGCGCAGGCAAATCGCCTTGCCAATCCCCCTCGATCCGCCGGTTACCAATGCGCACTTCATTTCTTAGTTGGTTATTGGTGCTATAAATGGTGTGGCTGTCTCTAAAAACTCGCGCACATTTTTCTGTGTCTTGTATTGCGGTGCGTCTTCAACAAAAACAGGGAATATTTCGCGCACGCGGTCATAAATTTCTGCAGATGCTGTCGATAACCGGTCGCGGCAACCCATGTGGTCGATCGCTTGCAGAATAGACATCAATTGAATGGTCAAAACCTCGAACGTATTGTCTATCACTTTCTTGGTCATAATAGCAGCGTTGCAGCCCATGCTCACCATGTCCTGGTTATCATTATTGTTCGGGATGCTATGCACATACATCGGGAAAGACAGCGTCTGATTTTCTGCCACGGTAGATACGGCGGTGAACTGTACGCCTTGCATACCAAAATTCAATCCCAACACGCCTAAATTCACAAACGGCGGGAATTTCTGGTTCAGCTTTTGATTTAGCAGATAATTCAACTGCCTTTCGGAAAGCATAGACAATTTGGTTATAGCTATTTTAAGCTTGTCCATTTCCAGGGACACATAATCGCCATGGAAGTTACCGCCGTGAAATACATTGTTATTAATGTGATCTATAACCGGGTTGTCATTTACCGAGTTGATCTCATTCTCTAACACAACGCCCGCGCTGTGGATAGTATCATAAACAGGACCTAATATCTGGGTAACGCAACGAAGTGAATAGTATTCCTGCACCTTGTCTTCAAACACTTCCTGGTTAAGGTTATCGGGATTATATAGATGTTCTGACCGGCTGCGGATAAGTTTACTATCTTTCAATATCGCGCGCATCTGCGCGCCTATCTTACTTTGACCTGGGTGCAGTTTTACCACGTTCAGCTCATAGGAGTAATGGTCATCATAAGCCTCGACGATCTCATTCATCATTGATGACAGCAACACCGACCAGCTCAGCAACTTCTGCGCACGCAGTATATTTACCATCCCGATGCCGGTCATAGCAGAGGTACCGTTGATGATGGCCAACCCTTCGCGGCCCTCAATCTCAAGCGGAGCGATATTCAGCTCGGCGAAAACCTCCGTTGTTGGCCTCACTTCATTTTTATAGATAACTTCGCCTTCGCCGATAAGTGCCAGACCTAAATGGGCTAATTGTACCAGATCGCCGCTGGCACCCACGCCGCCATGTTCAAAGACACACGGTGCCACGTCGTTATTAATGAGCTGGGTCAGTAATTCCAAAACCCTTGCCGGCACCCCTGATCGGGCTTTAATAAAGCTGTTTAGCCTGGCTACCATCAGCGCTTTAACCAAGTGGGTGGGCAATAAGTTTCCGCTGCCGGATGAATGGCTGCGTATCAAATTATATTGCAGTTGCAGCAAGCTGTCATCGCTTATTTTATATTGGGCCATTGGGCCAAAGCCCGTATTTATGCCATAGATAAGTTTGTTTGACGAGAAACTTTTAAGAAAATTATAGTTGGCTTCAACCTCTTCCAGAGCGGCCTTGTCTAATGTTACTCCTTGTTGATGAAAAATTATTTCAGAAAAATCTTGTAAGGGCAATTTACCTTGTCCAACAACTATCATGCGCAGATTCTAATGGTATATAAAACGGGTAAATTTAGAAAATAAATCGGTTTGCCGTTGGTCTTTGGCGAACTTAGGCAGCGCTTACGATTTGAATTTTATACAGCCGCGCGCTTTATCTATCGCCTTAAAAAATTCAGCCCCTTTGTCGTTGGTTAAGCAGACAGCGGTGATGGCACCCGTGCGGTTTTTTTGCAGTACAATGATCAGCGCATAACGGTAATGGCGGGTCTCTGCCGAATCGTTCAAGTTTACCAGATACGATTTGCCCTCATCTGCCTGGTACTGGTTCAATATACGCGGACTAAGGTTACGCACAAAATAATCATTATCAGCGCTAAAGTTGCTGATCTGGTCTTTGGCAAGGCTTAAATAAGCCGAGTCGGCCATTCCTCTGTAATGCCGGGCTAGTTTTTTATAAGAACGCACTGCAAACCATATTTCGAAATCAGAACCTACAGGTGCCATTCCATAGTCCATTTCATTATCATCAGGCAAACGGTTGTTCAGTTCTTTAAATCCTTCGGGAAGATTAAAAGTAATGCCGGCTTCTGTAGTTGCCTTGATAAAAGATTTTAATTGCCTGCTTTGATTAAGCGGCTGGGTTTGTGCACGGGCAATGCCTGCTGTAACAAGCAGGGTCACTATAACAAATATTTGTTTAAATTGCCTCAGAGTAGGTCTCATTGCACTTTCAGGTAATCGGCTGCGAGCCAAAAGCCTTAACGAATATAAGTGTTTTAATGTTTCGCAATACTTTCTTACAAACTTTAATTTTTAACCAATTTGATAAATGGGTATAAAACCACGGCTTAACCGGTTTGACCTTACCATAATAGTTGTCAGCCTCATTATAGGCATGGGCATCTTTAAATCTGCCAATGAAGTTGCCAACCGCGCCGGCCAAACCTGGGTGTTTTTCGCTGCCTGGATTTTCGGCGGGCTGGTAAGCCTTTGCGGCGCGTTAACATTTGCAGAGATTGGCGCCCGTTATCCGAATACCGGCGGTTTTTATAAAGTTTTCTCTTACTGTTATCACCCGGCGTTCGCCTTTATGATCAATTGGGTATTGGTGATCAGCAACGCTGCATCTGTAGCGGCGGTGGCCATCATTGGCGCAGAGTACATCAACCCCATGATCATGCCGGCAAGCTTACAAAATGATACCGGTGTAAAGATCATGACCATAGGCTCGGTACTTATTCTATATGTCGTTAACTTTCTGGGTATAAAAACCAGCGCGCGTACACAAAATGTGCTCACCATTTTAAAGGTGGCCATGATCGTAGTGCTGTGTACACTGATCTTTAAAAGCAATGTTACGCCGAATGCCATTAAGCCGTTGATACATCACGGCAGTTTGATCACATCCTTCGGCTTAAGTCTGGTCGCTATATTCTTTACTTATGGCGGCTATCAGCAAACCATCAACTTTGGCGGGGATATCATAGATGCCAAACGCAATATTCCGAAAGCGATAACCGCAGGGATGTTAATTGTGATATTCCTTTACCTGAGCATCAATTACGCGTACTATCATGTTTTAGGATTAGGCGGTATGCAGAGTACCACAGCCTTAGCGGCAAATTTGGCGGGGGTGTTGTTCGGCAACATCGGTTATAAGTTCTTCTCCATCATGATGTTTGGCTCTGTGCTGGCTTACATTAACGTGAACGTGATGTCTAACCCGCGCGTTTATTACGCCATGGCCGAAGACGGCGTACTGCCGAAGATCTTTATGCGCGTAAACCCACGCACCCAGATACAGGAATTTGGCATGAGCTTTTTTGTGGCGGCTATCCTCATCGTGCTGCTGCTTAACGTCTCTTTTTCTAAGATGCTGAACTATGTAATGTTTTTTGATACCATAGGTCTGTCAATGGCCGCGGTATCGATATTCATCCTGCGAAACAAAACAAAAGAACTGGATGGCACCGGAATTTATACCATCAAATGGTTTCCGCTTATACCGCTTATATTTATCATCAGCTACTGGTTTGTGACCATCAACATTTTTGCCGACAATCCTTTTGCCGCGCTAATCTGTTTAAGCGTTTTCGTGGCCGGATTGATCATTTACTACATCAGCACGTATTTTAAAAGGAAAGCCAACGCGGCTTAATTACGCCTATGGAACTCTCTTATATTTTAAATGAACTTGGCGAAGACAGGGACCAATACTTTAACGCTGTCGCACCGCCAATTATACAAACCAGCAATTTCGCGTTTAAAACCGTTGCCGACTTCCGTAAGGCTTTAGGAAATGAGTTTGATGCCGATCTGTATTCGCGCGGCAATAACCCTACGCTGAATATCTTGCGTAAAAAGTTGGCCGCATTGGATGGTGCCGAGGATGCTTTAGTCTTCAGCAGCGGGATTGGTGCTATCTCCGTGCCGATCCTTTCCTTGTTAAAGCAAGGTGATCATGTTATATCGGTAGAAAACCCCTACAGCTGGACGATAAAGCTGTTCAATAATTTTCTGCCCAAATTTGGCATCACCACTACCTTTATTGACGGACGGGATGTAGCAAACTTTGAGCAAGCCGTACAACCCAACACCCGGCTCATTTACCTGGAAAGCCCGAATACTTTTAGTTACGATATTCAAGATCTGGCGGCTATTGCCGCGCTGGCAAAGCCGCGTGGGATACTGACAATGATCGACAACAGTTATTGCACGCCATTATATCAGCAGCCCATAAAATTAGGGATCGACCTGGTAGCGCAATCGGCAACAAAATATATCGGCGGCCACTCAGACGTGGTGGCGGGCGTTGTCACCGGCAGCCGGGAAATCATTACTAAGATATTTCATAATGAGTTTATGAATATCGGCCCGTCACTGTCGCCACATGCGGCATGGCTGCTCATACGCGGGTTGCGCACGCTCCCGCTACGCCTGCAACGTAGCTTCGAGTCGGCCAAGATTGTTATTGAATGGCTAAGCAAACACACCGCGGTTGCCGAAGTGCTTTGGCCTTTCGCGGATGGCTTTGCACAGGCAGATCTTGCGCGCCAGCAAATGAATGGCTGCGGTGGGTTGTTCAGCTTTATTTTGAAGGATTCATCTTTCGATAAGATCGAGAAATTCTGCAACAGTTTGCAGCATATCCTTATGGCCGTATCATGGGGCGGGCACGAGAGTCTGGTGATCCCGTCCATTGCCGGGGTGCCCGCTAAAGATTATGATCCTGCTAACCGCCGGCATCAATTGATACGCATGTACGTAGGTTTAGAAGAACCTGAATATTTGATCAGGGATTTGGAAAAGGCCATTAATGGATTATAAAAGTGTCTTCGTATATTTAAATTTATAAAACACTTATGTCGTTAGAAGAATATTGGAAATCGCTTGGCTTTCTATCTAATCCTTTTCAGTTTTCAAATGCTGATAAGGAAGTAGAATTTTTAAGTGAATATTTTATAAAACCAGACTACTTTGAAGATGTTTGGGGAGACCCTTATAATCCAGTCTCTAATATAATTTACGCTCCAAGGGGTGGCGGTAAAACTGCCCAACGCATTATGATTGAAAAACGCGCGAAATTAACGGACGATATTTTAACGATTACCTATACGAATCATGATTTAAGTCAGGTTGTCGATATCAATCACGTTGATTTGCAATATCATTTGACTTATCTAAACCGCCTCATGTTACTTGCGTTTTTCAGTCGAATTGAAACTGACGATTTAAAATTTGCATTCGCTTTTAACCTTACTGAAAGACAATACATATATAAGCTAGCACGGATCTACCTTTATGAAACACCTGCATCTTTTCCGAATCAGGCAATAGCATCTCTGAAGACAATTAGTGATCACGCAATTGGATTATGGAATAATTTTAAAGAACCCATTGCTAACATTATCAGACAAATATCCAAGGCCAAGGGTATAGAAATAGATTTATCAAAAGTAGAGATTGATAAAAAACTAGTGATGAGTCATAAAGACAACTTTATGAATATATCCTCTCTACTTAGAAGAGTTGGCTACAAAAGCTTGATGGTGTTAATTGATAAGGTTGATGAACAGAGCCTAACAGGAAACAACCCAGAAGCCAGTTTTAAACTAATTGAGGTACTGCTAAAGGATTTAGAGTTGATTGAAACGCCGTTTGTGTCATTTAAATTTTTTTTGTGGGATGCAATCAAACAATACACTGTGGTAGCAGCCCGTCCCGATAGAGTTTTTCCATATGATTTAAAGTGGACGTGGAGCCAAATGCAGGAAATGCTAAACCAAAGGGTTAAATCATACAGTAAAGGTAAGGTGA